>NZ_JBNNWO010000006.1:0-298941 GCF_050281105.1 Methylobacterium sp. NPDC080182 | reverse complement strand
GAGCCGACCGGTACTAATCGCCCGATTGGCTTGATCGCTCTCGTGATCCGTGTCCGGACTGGTTCGGCAGCCGCAAAGGCTGGCGAAGCCAGAGATACGGTCATAAACAGACCAGCAGCAGACGCTGCCACCAACATGCTTGCCGAACCGGACACACGCGCCTCGCAACCCGCGACGGCCAGGTCCGAAACGAATTGCGATGCGCCGGTCTGGTGGCCTGAGCGGCGTGCCCAGAACCCGATCCCATCTCGAACTCGGCCGTTAAACACGCCAGCGCCCATGGTACTGTGTCTCAAGACACGGGAGAGTCGGTCGCCGCCAGACCCGCCCATCGCAATCATCATTCCCTCGACACGAACACCGATCCGGCCCCCGGACACGGCGCACGCTCACACAGAGCCCGCGTCGACCCGGACCAGCCGCACAGACTTGGCGCGGGGTGGAGCAGCCCGGTAGCTCGTCAGGCTCATAACCTGAAGGTCACAGGTTCAAATCCTGTCCCCGCAACCAACGTCATCCGAGAAAGCCCGCTGCGCCGAACGCGCAGCGGGCTTTTTTCATGGCCCGATGCCGCGTCTCACCGCGCCCCGACAGGTCGCCGGCTGCGCCGCTCCGCCTTCCGGGTCGCTGTCTCCCGCAGGTGCTGCTCAATGGCGTCGTTGGCGCGGCCGCGCATGTGGCGGATGGCGTCCACGTCGTCAAAAGTCTCGGGGAAGCGCCGCGACAGCCACAGATAGGCGCTGGCGAGCTTCACGGTCCGCTCCTGGTAGTCGAGCGCGCCCGAGAGGTTGCCGCGCAGAGCCGGGACCGTGAGGCCGGCGGCGCGCGCCTGGCACCAGCGCTCCAGCAGCCCCATGGCGATCTCATCGCGCCGGTCGATCGGGCAGACCGAGAAGGCGAACTTCTCCTCGATCGGCAGCCGCGCCCGGTCGACGATCCGGGCGACCTCCAGCACCTCCTCCAGGGCTGAGGGCTGGAACGGCGAGCCCGCGTAGAAGGTCGCCCGGGCGAAGTGGGTCAGCACCTCGTGCAGGCTGTGCGTGCGCATCTCCTCGGCCACCGAGCGGATCGCCCCGAGATCCGGGCGGACGAAGAAGCGCGTGTCGGCGGCCGGCGCCGTCGGGGCACCCGAGAGGGCGGTGCGGATCGGCTCGGCGGCGTACGGGTCGGTCGCCGCCACGTAGCCGACATCCTGGTGGCCGTAGCGGCCGGCCCGGCCGGCGATCTGCCGGATCTCGGAATGGGTCAGCGCCCGCTCGGCGGTCCCGTCCCACTTGCGCACCGCCGAGAACACGATCCGCTTCAGCGGGCCGAGATTGAGCCCCATGCCGATCGCGTCGGTGGTCACCAGCACGTTGGCCTCCCCGCTGCGGAAGCGCGCGGCCTCGGCCCGGCGGACCTCCGGCGACAGGGCGCCGTAGATCGTCGCGACCCGGTGACCGCGGGCGACGAGGACCTCGCGATTCTCGTGCACGGCCCGGCGCGAGAAGGCGACCACCGCGTCCCCGGCCTCGACCTTCTCCAGCGGCACCGGCTCCTCCAGCAGCAGGAGCGGCGACTTGCGGGTGAAGGGGATCACCTCCAGGGACTCGTTGGCGGCCTCGGCGGCGCGGCGGACATAGGACAGGGCGTCGTCCGAGCCGCAGACGATCACGGTCCTGGCGGCGACGCCGAACAGCGCGTTGGTCCAGGCCCAGCCGCGGTCGGGGTCCGACAGCATCTGGATCTCGTCGATCACCGCCACGTCGATCGGCCGGGTCAGGTCGGCGGTCTCGATCGTGCGGGCGATGTGGGTCGGGTTCGTATCGCCCAGCACCTCCTCCCCGGTGACCATGCCGGCGCGTAGGCCACGCTCGCGCAGGGTCTCGTAGTTCTCCAGCGCCAGCAGCCGGAGCGGCGCGAGGTAGGCCCCGGTCTCGGCCGCGCTCAGGTGCTGCAGCGCCGCGTAGGTCTTGCCGGAATTGGTCGGCCCCATGTGGAACACGATCTTCCGGTCGAGGCGCCGGGCGGCGGTGAACCGCTCGATATAGGCGCCGAAGCCGACCTGATCGCGCAGCCGCCGCAGGCGCGAGCCCTCGCGCGCCACCGCCTTGGCGTGGCGGCGGACGGGGGTGAGCGTGTCGTTGAGGCCGCGGGCGAGCTTCGGGCCGTACGTGAAGACCCGCGACCGGAGCGAGCGGTCCATGTGGGCGATGTAGGCGGCGGCGTCCGCCCCGACCTCGCGCAGGTCGACGAGGAGCTGCGCCCGCAGCCGGTCGACCGGCTTGTGCAGGGCGCGGGTCGCCTGGAGGGCCGTGCGCGCCACGGCGTCGCGCAGGGCCTCCAGGCGGTGCGTCGGGTCGTTCCGGGCGGCCATGCGGGCGAGGATCTCGGCCGCCTCCGGCTCGGGGGCCACGTCGAGGCGCAGGTCCAGGCGGCCGTTGTCGAGGAGCGGGATCTCGGTGCGGATCAGCCAGGTGATGCGGTGGTCCTTGGTGACCACGGCCCGGAGATTGGGGATCGCCTTCCGGATCGCCGGGATTCCGGTCTCCGCGAAGGCCCGGGCCGCCCGCATCTCCCGGAGCGCCCGGGCGACGCGGTCATCGTCGACCTCGGCGCCGTAATCGGGCAGGTCGAGCTGGGCGAGCAGCCGGTCGAGGTCGACCGCCTCCGGGGCGACGCCGAGCCGCCCCAGGGACTCGATCAGGCTCTCGATCGTCGGGCGGAGACGCTTGCGCGCCATGCGGTCACCTTCGGCAGAAGCGTCTGACGCCAACCCCGACGCGGTCGGGGGCGTTCCGGATCCGATCCATGCGCCGGACGGAGGCGGCACGCCATCCCTGATGCGCGTCTCCGCCGTCTTTGGGAGCGCAGCGAAGCAATCCAGTCGGTGCCCTCCGGACGGAAGGCGCGCAGCCCTGGGTCGCTTCGCTGCGCTCGCGATGACGGAGCGTTACGGATGCCGCGCCGCCTCGGCGAGCCAGCCGCAGAAGGCCCGGACCGCCGGATCCTCCGCCCGCGGCTCGGGGACGTAGGTGTAGTAGCTCCGCGCGGGCAGGGCGGGGCCCGGGAAGGGCAGGGTCAGGCGGCCGGCCGCGACGTCGTCGGCGATCAGCCGCTCGGGCCCCATGGCGACGCCGAGCCCGTCGAGGGCGGCCTGGAGGGTCAGGTAGAAGTGCTCCAGCGTCACCGTGGCCCGCGGCGCCAGGTCCGGGACGCCCGCCGCCCGCAGCCAGTCGGGCCAGACCCGCGGCAGCGTCGCGGCGTGCAGCAGCGTGTGCTGCCGGAGATCCTCCGGCACCCGGAGCGGCAGCCGGCGCAGCAGGTCCGGGCTGCAGACCGGGATGCGCCGCTCGGACAGGAACGGCTCCGCGCGGTGGCCCGGCCGGCTGTCCGGCCCGCCCCGGATCGCCACGTCGAACGGCTCCGCCAAGCTGGCGAGGGGCACGTTCGAAGTGGTCAGCCGCACCTCGATCGACGGGTTGGCCCGCTGGAAGCCCGACAGGCGCGGGATCAGCCAGCGGAGTGTGAAGGTCGCCAGCGCGTTCACGTGCAGCAGGCGCGGCCGTCCGCGCTCGGCCTGCCGGGCGGTGGCCAGGGCGATGCGGTCGAGGGCGGCGCCGATCTCGGTGGCGTAGGCCGTGCCGGCCTCGGTGAGGACCACGCGGCGGTTGTGGCGCTCGAACAGCGGCAGCCCGAGCCAGCCCTCCAGCGCCTGGACGTGCCGGCTCACCGCCCCGTGGGTGACCCGCAGCTCGTCCGCCGCGCGGGTGAAGCTCCCGTGCCGCGCGGCCGCCTCGAAGGCCTTCACGGCGTTGAGCGGCGGCAGGCGACGGTGCATGGGTCAGGTTTCCTCACGCGAGCGTCAGCATAAGTCGTTTGTCAGCTCCGGGCCAGGGCGCCATCCTGATGCCGCACCACGAAGGATGGCTGGATGTCCGTCGCGTCCGATCTGACCGCGTCTTCCGAAACCGCGTCTTCCGAAACCGCGTCCTCCCGGGCCGCGTCCCTGCCGGACGCCCGGCGCACGCTGGTGGCCACCGGCGTGAACCACGCGCTGCACGACGGCTACACGGACCTGATCTACGTGCTGCTGCCGGTCTGGCAGGCGGAGTTCGGCCTCGACTACGTCGCCCTAGCGTTCCTGCGCTCCCTCTACAACGGCGCCCTGGCGGCGCTGCAGATGCCGGCGAGCCGCCTCGCCCAGGCCTGGGGTGCCCGCACCGTGCTGGTGCTCGGCACCGTGCTCAGCGCGGCCGGCTACGCGATCGCCGGCGCCTCGGGCGGCCTCGTCGGGCTCGGGATCGGGCTCCTGCTCGGCGGCGCCGGCAGCAGCACCCAGCATCCCCTGGCGTCCGCGGTGATCGCCCGGGCCTACGGGCCCGGGGCCCGCGGCCCGCTCGGCACCTACAATTTCACCGGCGATCTCGGGAAGGCGGCGGTCCCGCCCCTGGTCGGCCTGCTGCTGACCCTGACGGGCTGGCGGCACGCGCTCTGGGTGATCGCCGGCGCCGGGATCGTGGTCGCGCTCGCGGTCGCGCGCCTGCTGCCGCGTGAGCCGGCGTCACGCAGCGGCGGCGCCGCTGCGCGTCCGGCGCCCCATCCGTCTGCGACCGGGTCGGGGAGCGGCACGGGCTTCCGGCTGCTCGTCGCCATCGGCATGCTCGACAACGCCGCGCGGCCGGCCTTCCTGCTCTACCTGCCGTTCCTGCTGCAGGAGAAGGGCGCGGCGCTGACCACGGTGGGCCTCGCCCTGTCGCTGGTCTTCGTCGGCGGCGCGCTCGGCAAGGCGGTCTGCGGGCGCCTCGGGGAACGCCTCGGCGTGACCCGGACCGTGATCCTCACCGAGACCGGGACGGCACTGGCGATCCTGGCGGTGATCGTGCTGCCGCTGGCTCCCGGGCTGATCCTGCTGCCGCTGCTCGGCGTGATGCTGAACGGCACCTCGTCGGTCCTCTACGGGACCGTCCCGGAGCTGGCGCCCGGCGGCCGGGTCGAGCGGGCCTTCGCGGTGTTCTACACCTGGACGCTCGGCGGCAGCGCGCTGGCGGCACCGCTGCTCTACGGGCGGCTCGGCGACGCGGCCGGCCCGCACTGGGCGGCCGTGGCGGCGGCCGGGACGGCGCTCGCCGTGGTGCCGCTGATGCTGGCCCTGGCGCCGCGCCTCGGGGCGGCGCACCGGCAGCGGGCCTGAGGCGCGCCGTCCGCTCGGATCACCCGTCATCGCGCGCGCAGCGAAGCGACCCGGGGATGCGCGACGCCGAGAACCGCGGTACAACTCTGGATTGCTTCGCTCCGCTCGCAACGACGTTCGCGTCAGGCGTTTCCGAGGGTGCTGACCCGGACGGCCTCGGACCGGCCGTCCACCGCCACGTCCCGGATCTCCGCCGGCGCCACGCGGGCCGCCGCGTAGACCGCCTCCGACACCACCGCCACGCAGCCGAGGACCTTGGTCAGGCCCTGGAGCCGGGCCGCGACGTTGACGGTGTCGCCGAGCGCCGTGAACCGGGCATCGGTGGCGTCGCCCATCTCGCCGACGATCGCCGGGCCGGCATGCACGCCGATCCCGTACCGGAGGGTGTGCTCCAAGTCGGCCGCCAGGAGCCCGTTCAGCGTGTCGACCGACTCGGCGATGAGGTCGATCGCCTTCAGGGCCTCCCGGGCGGCCGCCTCGGCCTCCGTCTCCAGGCCGAACAGGGCCAGCAGGCCGTCGCCGAGGAACTGGTTGGTCGAGCCGCCGGCCTCGCGCACGGCGTCGCCGACCGCGCCGAGGAAGCGGTTGATGATGAACACCGTGTCGTAGGGCAGGCGCTCCTCGGCGAGCCGCGTCGAGCCGCGCAGGTCGACGAACATCGCCACGATGAAGCGCTCCTCGCCCGACTGCGCCCGGTCGAGCAGGTCGGCCTGGCGCATCCGCGGCTGCGGCGGCAGCAGCGGCACCACGGCCATGTCGGTCTCCGGCCGGAACTGGCAGGCGAGGCGCACCCCCGGGCCGGCCGCGATGCGCTCCAGCACCGCCCGCTCGGTGCGGCCGGGCGCCGGCGCCCCGTCGCTGCCGTCCGTCACCCGGATCCGGCAGGTCGAGCACCGGCCGCGGCCGCCGCAGACGCTGGCGTGGGGGATCCGGTTGCGCCGGCTCGCCTCCAGCACGCTCGTGCCGCGGGGTACCCGCACCACCCGTCCGTCCGGGTAGCTGAGCCGGATCGTGCCGCGCTTGATCTCGGCGAGCGTCCGCGCGCCGCGGGCCGCGATCACCGCCGCCACGAGGCCCGCGTAGGTCCCGAGCAGCCCGTCCCGGACGGCGGCGAGCCGCGCCACTTGGTCGGGCAGCCCGACATGGACCGGCTGGAGCGCCGCCGCGCGCCACGCCGGATCCTGCGCCAGGGTCATGACCATCCGGCCGCCCTGCGCGAAGCCCAGCAGCGACAGGACCGGCACCAGCACCGCGAGCGCCAGCAGCCAGGGCGCCATGCGGTCGAAGCCGGGCTTCAGCCGCAGCCAGAAATACAGGCCCATGCAGCCGTGGATCCAGGCGACGACCAGGACCGTGACCTGCATCAGGCCGAGGATCGGCGAGGCGATCCAGAAGGCGTAGAGTTCCTGCGCGTAGCCCTTGTCGAGCCCCTCGGTGACGAAGGAGACCCGGGTCCCGACGATGTGGCTGATGAGCAGCGGCGGGATCAGCAGGCCCGAGACCAGCTGCAGGGTCTCGGACGGCCGCCAGTGGAAGAAGCGGGCCGCGTAGAGGGCCTGGAGCCCGAGCAGCAGGTGGACCACCAGGGCGCCGTAGAGCAGCGTCAGGCCGACGGGGTTGAGCCAGACGGCCGTGACGAGGTCGAGGCCGTCCTCCATGGCGTCGAGGGAGACGTTGCCCAGGGCGTGGTTCAGCAGGTGGGTCAGCACGTAGCCGAACAGGATCAGGCCGCTGGCCAGCCGGAGGCGCCGCAGGTTCAGGCGGAGCCGCGCGGCGCGCGGGGCCGATCGGGGTTGCGCGCTCGACTCGGCGGACCGGAGCGTCGCGATCGAGGCTGTGCGCACCATGCTGGAGGTCCGAGGGGATCGGTTCTGGGCCCGCCATTCACGGGCCCCTCGTACCAGCAAGACTTCCGTTGCGTCCGATTTATTTCTAATCGCCCGCGTTTCGCCGGATCCCGGCGACGCGGATCGCGCGGGGCCGCCCGCGCCGGAGCCCCGATGCTGGACACCTTCTTCGCCCGCCGCGCCGCCGCGGTGGCCTCCGACCTGATCGGCGCCCGCCTGTTCGTCGGCGCGGCCGGCGGGATCATCGTCGAGACCGAGGCCTACGACAGCACCGATCCGGCCTCCCACAGCTTCCGCGGCCCGACCCGGCGCAACGCCAGCATGTTCGGCCCGCCGGCCCACGCCTACGTGTACCGGTCCTACGGGATGCACTGGTGCCTGAACCTCGTCTGCGAGCCCGGCAGCGCCGTGCTGCTCCGGGCCCTCGCGCCGACCGAGGGGCTTCCCGCCATGCGGGCGCGCCGCGGCCTGGAGGATCCGCGCCTCCTCTGCGCCGGCCCCGGCCGCCTCTGCCAGGCCCTCGGCGTCACCGACGCGCTCGACGGAGCACCCCTCGCGCGGGCGCCGTTCCGGTTCGAGCCGCGCGCCGCGGGCGATTCCGGGGGCGTCGACGTGGTCAGCGACCGGCGCATCGGCATCACCCGCGGCGCCGAGACGCCCTGGCGCTTCCTGCTCGCCGGCTCCCGGTTCGTGAGCCGCCCGGCGCGGAAGGCAGGGCCGGCCATAGGGTGAGGGCGGCCGCCCGCCGCGCGTCACCTCGCGCCCCGCCGCGGCTGCCGGGAACTTGGGCATCCGCCTGCGGTTCCCCGGTCGTGGACGAGGGAGCCCCAGCATGCTGGCGATGAACTACCGCGGGCCGTACCGCGTGCGCGTCGATCGCCAGCCGATCCCCGTGTGCGAGCATGTTGAGGATGCGATCATCCGAGTTACGCGAACCTGCGTCTGCGGATCTGATCTTCACCTGTACCATGGAATGGTGCCGGATACGCGCGTCGGCACGACGTTCGGCCACGAATTCACGGGCGTTGTTGAGGAGGTCGGCTACGGCGTGCGCAATCTCGCCGTCGGCGACCACGTGCTGGTCCCGTTCAACATCGCCTGCGGCCGCTGCCATTTCTGCAGGCAGGGGCTGTTCGGGAACTGTCACGAGGCGAACGCGCAGGCGACCGCGGTCGGCGGCATCTACGGATACTCGCACACCGCCGGCGGCTACGACGGCGGCCAGGCCGAGTACGTCCGGGTGCCCTACGCCGATGTCGGCCCGTGCAAGATCCCCGCGACGATGGACCTCGACGACGCGGTGCTGCTCACCGACGTCGTGCCGACCGGCTATCAGGCGGCCGAGATGGGCGGGATCCAGCGCGGCGACACCGTCGTGGTCTTCGGCGCCGGACCGGTCGGCATCATGGCGGCGCGCTGCGCGTGGCTGTTCGGGGCCGGCCGCGTGATCGTCATCGACCACGTCGAGTACCGGCTCGACTTCGCGCGGCGGTACTGTCCCGCCGAGGTCTACAATTTCCGCTCGATCGGGGATCCCGTGGTCTTCCTGAAGAAGACCACCGATTCCCTCGGGGCCGACGTCTGCATCGACGCGGTCGGCGGCGACGCGGCGGGGAGCGCCCTGCATACCCTGATGGGGACCAAGCTGAAGCTCGAGGGCGGCTCGGCGGTGGCGCTCCACTGGGCGATCAACTCGGTCAAGAAGGGCGGGATCGTCTCGATCGTCGGGGTCTACGGGCCGACCGGCAACCTGATCCCGATCGGCAACGTCCTGAACAAGGGCATCACCATCCGGGCCAACCAGGCCTCGGTGAAGCGCCTGCTGCCGAAGCTGATCGCCCATATCGAGGCGGGCCGCCTGAACCCCAAGGAACTGATCACCCACAAGGTGCCCCTCGAGGAGGCCGCGGATGCCTACCACCTCTTCTCGGCCAAGCTCGACGGCTGCATCAAGCCGGTCCTGGTCCCCCCGACGGCACGCGCGTGAGGAGGGGGCGATGAGAAACCGTCCGATCGATCCGTCGACGGTCCCGGGCTGGGGCGTCGACGCGGATCCGCAGAACGATCCGACCTACCCGATGCGCGACATCGCGCGCGACGACAGCCGGGGCATGAACTGGACGCGGCCGCCGCAGCAGCGGGCGCGTGTCGAGGTCCTCACCTCGATCGAGTACAACGCCCGCCCGGCGGTCGTCGGCACGTCGACCCCGCCGCGCGGCGTGAGCGGCGTCATCCGCCGGCAGGCGTTCCGCTACAGCGAGTCCTAGTGGGCGCACTGGCTGATGCTGATGGCCGCCGACCGGGTGAACGTGGTCGAGGGCGTGGTCGACGACCTCGCGCGGGGCCGCGTCCCCAACGTCCCGGCCGAGATGGGCGCCCGGGCCGAGCTGGCCCACAACCGGTCCGGGCTGGCGGCGAAGCTCGCGCTGACCGGCGCGGCGATCGGGCTCGGGATCCTGGTCTCGCGCCTGGCCCGGGCGCAGCGGCGCTAGGGCTGCCCCGGAGCCGCTCCGTCCCGGGTCCGCCCCCGGCGCCCCGGGACGACGGCGCGGGGAACGGCTTTCGCGGCGGGTCCTCCCTCGGCTAGGACAGCGGGGCGCGCAGCCCTCCGGGTGCCTGCGGCGAGCCCGGGGGGACCATGGCGGCCAAGGATGAAGCGACGTGGCGGGTCGGCGTCCTGTTCTCCCGCAGCGGGGTGAGCGGCATCACCGAGACCGAGCACTTCCTCGGCACCGCCCTGGCGATCGAGGAGATCAACCGGGCCGGCGGCGTGCTCGGGCGCCCGATCGAGCCCGTCTGCTACGACCCCGCCGGCGACAACGACGCCTACCGCACTCTGGCCCGGCGGATGCTCGCCGAGGACGGGGTCGAGGTGGTGTTCGGCTGCTCGCTCTCGGCGAGCCGGAAATCGGTGCTCTCAACCGTCGAGCGGCACAACGGCCTGCTCTGGTACCCGTCGATCTACGAGGGCTTCGAGTACTCGGAGAACATCATCTACACCGGCGCGACCCTCAACCAGAACGTCTTCGCATTGGCCGACTACCTGATGCAGGAGCACGGGCCGCGGATCTTCCTGATCGGCTCCGACTACATCTACCCGCGGGAATCGAACCGGGTCATGCGCGACCTGATCGAGGCGAAGGGCGGGATCATCGCGGGCGAGCTGTACGCGGCCCTCGACGCGGACGACGCGGCCCACGCCGCCATGATCGCGGCGATCCGCGACGCCGCCCCGGACGCGGTCTTCTCCACGGTGGTGGGGCGCGGCGCCGAGCGGCTCTACCGCGCCTACGCCGCGTCCGGCATCGACCGCGCCCGCTGCCCGATCGCCAGCCTCACCCTGGCGGAGGGCCAGATCCGCGCGATCGGCCCCGAGCACTGCACCGGCCACGTCCTCGCGGCGCCGTATTTCGGGGCGCTACCCGGCGAGGAGAACCGGCGCTTCGTCGCCGCCTTCCAGGCCCGGTTCGGGCCTGAGCGCCCCACCAGCATGTGGTCGGAGACCGCCTACGCGCAGGTCCACCTCTTCGCCCGGGCGCTCGCGGAGGCCGGCACCCTCGACGCCGAGCGCCTCGGCGCGGCGGCCCTGCGGCAGCGCCTCGCGGCGCCGGAGGGCGAACTCGCCTTCGACGGCGAGACGCGCCACATCTGGCTCACCCCCGGCATCGGGGTCGCCCGCGCGGACGGGCAGTTCGACGTGGTCTGGCGGGCGCGCCGGCCGGTGCGGCCCGACCCGTACCTCGCGTGGTCCCGGTTCGAGACGAACTGGCTGGAGGAGGGGCTCGCCGCGTGACCGCCCCCGCCCGCAAGATCCTGGACGACCTGCGGCGCGCCCGCGCCCTCGTCATCCATCCCCGGGACGAGGAGGCCGCCGCTTTGCTGGAGCAGCTCCGCCGCCTCGGCTGCGCGGTCTCCCTGGCGTGGCCGCCGCCCGCCGCCCTGCCGGCCGACATCGACACGCTGTTCATCCAGCTCGACGACGCCCAGGTGATGCACCTGCTGCCGTCGATCGAGGCGATCGAGCCGGCGGTCATCGCCATCGTGGCCTACGAGAGCCCGACCTCGCTCAAGGCGATCGCGGACGTCAACGCCCACGGCGTGCTCAACAAGCCGCTCCACCCGCGGGGCGTGCTCACCCAGTTCGCCCTGGCCCGCTACCGGCGCGGCTACGAGGGCCGGCTCACCAGCAAGATCAACCGGCTGGAGGAGACCATGAAGGGCCGCCGCACCGTCGAGAAGGCGGTCCGGCTGCTCGTGGACCTGAACCGGATCGACGAGGACGCCGCCTACAAGATGCTCCGGGACCGGGCCACCGCCGCCCGTGTGCCGATGGCGAGCGTGGCCGAGAGCGTGGTCTCGGCCCACGAGGCGATGAGCGGACTCGGCCTGCGCATCGCGTTGGCGGAAAAGACTTGATCGCAGCAGCCTGCCGCATTTATGGTCTTGCGGTCTGTTTCGGGGTGCGTATCGTAGTCTAACCGGGCAAGGTTGCCCCGCAGCAGCAGTGCTGCACGACATCACGGCTTTGAAGCCTCTGGTTCGCGGATGATCTGTCTCCGCGCCCAGGGGCTTTTTGCGTTTCGGAGCTCTCATGGTCCAGGCGAACGATCCCGCGCGCCCGCCGATACGGGTGTCGTGCATCCAGTTCGAGCCGGAATTCGGCGCGGTCGACGCGAATATGGCGCGCGCGTCGGACCTCGTCCGCGCGGCCGCCGCCGAGGGCGGCCGGCTGATCGTGCTGCCGGAACTCGCGAGCACCGGCTACGTGTTCGAATCCGCCGCGGAGGCCGCCGCGCTGGCCGAGCCGGTGCCGGACGGCCCGACCACCCGCGCCTGGGCGGCGCTCGCCGCGGAACTCGGCGTGCACATCGTGGCGGGGATCGCCGAATCCGCCGGCGAGACCCTCTACAACGCCGCCGTGATCGTCGGGCCCGAGGGCTACATCGGCACCTACCGCAAGGCGCATCTCTGGGATCAGGAGAACGTGTTCTTCGCCAGGGGCGATCTCGGCTTCCCGGTCTTCGACACGGCGCTCGGCAAGGTCGGCGTCGCGATCTGCTACGACGGCTGGTTCCCCGAGACCTTCCGGCAGCTGGCGCTCGCCGGCGCCGAGATCGTCTGCATCCCGACCAACTGGGTGCCGATGCCCGACCAGCCCGCGGGCGAGGCCGCCATGGCCAACACCCTGCACCGGGCCGCCGCGCACTCGAACGGGATCTTCATCGCCTGCGCCGACCGGGTCGGAATCGAGCGCGGCCAGCCCTTCGAGGGGCAGAGCCTGATCATCGGTCCCAAGGGCTGGCCGCTCGCCGGACCGGCGAGCCGCGACCGCACCGAGACCGTCTCGGCGCTGGTCGACCTCGACGCGGCCGGGCGCAAGGACCTCAACGCGTTCAACTCGCTCCTGCGCGACCGCCGCGCCGACATCTACGGCTGAGCCCGCTTCGCACCGTCGTCATCCAAGGAGTTCGTTCATGGTGAAATGGTCCCTCGTCGGCGCCGCGGCGCTCGCCCTCGCCGCCGCGCAGGCCGCCACGGCCGCGCAGGCCGCCGACGGCAAGCCGATCGTCATCGGCATCCCGATCGGCCTGTCGGGCGCCAACAGCGTCGTCGCCCCCTCGGTGGTGCAGTCGGCCGAACTCGCCGTGGAGGAGATCAACGCCAAGGGCGGCGTCCTCGGCCGCAAGCTCGTCCTGGAGGTGGCCGACGACGCCTCGGGGGCGGCCGGCGCCCAGAAGGCCTTCGACAGCCTGATCTACCAGAAGAAGGTCGACGTCCTGATCTCGATGGAGACGAGCGCGGCCCGCAACGCCGGCCTGCCCGCCGTCACCAAGGGGAAGGTGCCGTACATCTACACCTCGTTCTACGAGGGCCATTCCTGCAACAAGAACATGTTCGTGGACGCCTGGGTGCCGGAGCAGCAGGTGCCGCCGGTGGTGGACGCCTTCAAGGCGAAGGGCGCCAAGACCTACTTCCTGATCGGCAGCGACTACGCCTTCGGCCGCGGCATGCTGGGCTTCGCCAAGAGCTACGTCGAGAAGACCGGTGGCAAGGTGGTCGGCGAGGAGTACCTGCCGATGGACGGCAGCGACTGGACGGCGATCATCTCCAAGCTGAAGGAGGCCAAGCCCGACGCGCTGATCACCTCGACGGCGGGCGGCGCGCCGAACGTGACGCTGACCAAGCAGTTGCGCGGCGCGGGCGTGTCGCTGCCCTTCGCGAACCTCGCGCTGGACGAGGGCACCGCCAAGAGCATGGGCGCGGACGCCGAGGGCGTCTACCTCTCGGCCTCCTACGTCACCGGGATCGACAGCCCGGAGAACAAGGCGTTCCTGGCGGCGATGCAGAAGAAGTTCGGCGCGGAGCTGCGCACGCCCAACGACCTCTCGGTGCCGGAATACGAGGCGATCTACCTCTACAAGGCCGCCGTCGAGAAGGCGGGCGGGACCGAGACCGCCAAGGTCCTGGAGGCGCTGCCGAGCGTGAGCTTCACCGGGCCGCGGGGCACGATCACCATGAGCAAGCAGCACCACGCGCCGCTGACCATGTATCTCGGCCAGATCCAGAAGGACGGCACCGTGAAGGTCGCCGGCACCTTCAAGGACGTCGATCCCGGCGAGCAGTGCCCGAAGCTGCAGTGAGGGGCGGGGCACGAGGCCTCGCCCGGGCGGGCGACGATATCCACCCGTCTCGCGCCGACGTCGATGACGGAGCGCCACGTGCCCCCTCTCCCGTGCGGGAGAGGGTTGGGGTGAGGGATTAGACGCTCCAGGATCGAGCGCGCCGTCGTCGCGCTGTCTTGGACGAGACTTCTCCGGAGAGGTCACACCCCTCACCCTGTCCCTCTCCCGCACGGGAGAGGGGACCCGCGCCCGGTCCGGAAGCCGCGGTGCCGTGGTCGATACGTGACTCGGCAAGCCCGCAGAGGGGGAGGGGACCGTCGTCACCCGCCAAATCCCTCCCTCAGCCCGCGACGACACGCGCACCCGGAAACCCCGATGCTGCTCACCCTCGACATCCTGACCACGGCGGCGATCCTGTTCATCGTCGCGATCGGCCTCCTGGCGATCTTCGGCGTGCTCAAGATCATCAACTTCGCCCACGGGGCGTGGCTGACGGTCGGCGCCTACTGCGCGGTGGTGACCGCCCGGCTCGGGCTCAACCCGTGGCTGGCCCTGCCGCTCGCCTTCGTCGTCGGCGCGGCGCTCGGCGGACTGGCCGAGCACTTCATCATCCGCCCGCTCTACCGGCGGCCGCTGGACGCGATCCTCGCCACCTGGGGGCTCGGCATCGTGGTCGGGCAGCTCATCACCCTGGCCTTCGGCCGGGACGTCCAGCTCACCCCGAACCTCTACGCCGGCACCGTCGCGTTCCTCGGCGTCGACTACTCGGCCTACCGCCTCGTGGCGCTCGGCATCGCGCTGGCGATCGGCACGCTGTTCGCGCTCACCATCGAGCGGACCCGGCTCGGCCTCTCGGCCCGGGCGGTGATCATGAACGAGACCCTGGCGCGCAGCCTCGGCATCGACACGGGCCGGGTGCGCCTCGTCGTGTTCATGCTCGGCGCCGGCTTCGCGGGCCTCGCCGGCGTCCTGCTGACGCCGCTCACCAGCGTCGACCCCAACATGGGCGTCTCCTGGCTGATCGGCGCCTTCATGCTGGTGATGGTCGCCGACGCCTCGTACCTGGCGCTCGCGGCGGCCTGCCTGGTCTTCGGGGCCGCGCAGGTCCTGATCAGCACCTTCGTGAGCCCGATCCTGGGCAGCATCGCCGTCGCGGTGCTCGCCGCCCTCGTGCTGCGGATCAGCCCGAAAGGTTTCTCCCGTGCTTGAGACCCTGCCCGCCACCGAGCCCGCCACCGAGCCCGCCACCGAGCGCGCCGCCGCGGCGCCCCGCGGACGCCGCCTGTCCCGCGCCGCGCCCTTCGTGGTCGCGGGTCTGGCGGCGCTGACCCTCTGGATCGCGCCGCTCGTCCTCGACACCTTCGCGGTCAACGTCCTGACCCGCTCGATGATCTACGCGGTGCTGGCCGTCACGGTGGACCTGCTCTGGGGCTTCGCGGGGATCCTGACCTTCGGCCAGGCGGCGTTCTTCGGCATCGGCGCCTACGCCACCGCGATGATCCTCGCCGCCTACGGGGCGACGCCGCTCGGGATCGCCGCGGCCATCGCGGCGGCGCTCGTCGCGCCGGCCCTGCTCGGCCTCGCGGTCGGCTGGCTGTCCTTCTACCACCGCTCGACCCCGCTCTACGCCTCGGTGATCTCGCTCGTCGTCCCGATCGTCGTCGTGCAGCTCATCTACGCGGGCGGGGAATGGACCGGCTCCAGCAGCGGCCTCGTCGGCTTCGACGTGCTGCCCTTCGAGACCGAGGGCTATTTCCGCCTCGCGGCCCTGTTCCTGATCGCCGTCACGCTGGCGGCCTGGATCCTGGTCCGGGCCGATGCCGGCCGTGCCCTCGTGGCGCTCCGGGACAACGAGGCGCGCTGCGCCTATCTCGGCCTCAACCCGCGGCGCCTGCAGATCCGGCTCACCGCGTCCCTCGCCGCGGTGGCGGGGCTCGCGGGCTTCCTGTTCGCCAACGCCTCGGGCGTGGTCGCGCCCGAGAATGCCGGCTTCCTGTTCGGCACCGAGCTGGTCATCTGGGTGGCGCTCGGCGGCCGCGGCACGCTGCTCGGCCCGGTGCTCGGCACCGTCGCGATCGACTACCTCGCGGCGAATCTCTCGGGCGACCTGCCGTTCCTCTGGCAGCTCCTCCTGGGCTCGGCCTTCGTGGTCATCATCATCCTGCTGCCGGGCGGCCTCGCCGACCTCGTCGGCCGCCTCTGGCGGGCGCTGCCGGTGGGCCGGCGGCAGCCGGCGCCGCCGCGCCTCGTCGCGCGGGCGGCCGGGACCGAGGCGGCCGGGCCGGAGGTGACCGGGACCGAGGCGACCGGGACCCCGATCCTCAAGGTCGAGAACCTCGCCAAGGCCTACGGCGCCCTGACGGTGCTGGAGGGCATCGACCTCGAGATCCGGGCGGGCGAGCTCGTCAGCCTCGTCGGGCCCAACGGCGCCGGCAAGACCACGCTGATGCGCTGCCTCAGCGACGGCACCGAGCCGTTCAAGGGCGCGATCGCCGTCGGCGGTACGCCGATCACCGGGCTGACGCCGAACCGGATCGTCGGCCTCGGCGTCGGGCGCAAGTTCCAGGTGGCGAGCGTGTTCGAGAGCCTGTCGGTGGCCGACTGCCTCCGCCTCGCCCGGGCGTCCCACGACGGCCTGAGCCCGGTCGGGCGGGCCGAGACGCTGGGCCTGCCGCAGCCGGCCCTCGACGTCCTGCGCATGACCGGCCTCGACCGCCAGCTGACGCAGCCGACGCGCCTCCTGTCCCACGGCCAGAAGCAGGCGCTGGAGCTCGCCATGGTGGTGGCGCTGGAGCCGCGACTGATCCTGCTCGACGAGCCCACCGCCGGCCTGACCAAGGCCGAGCGCACCACCATCGGGACCGTCCTCAAGGCGCTCACCGCCGAGGGCCGGATCGCCGCCGTGCTGGTCGAGCACGACCTCGACTTCGTGCGCGAGATCTCGTCCCGGATCGTGGTGCTGCACCAGGGCCGGCTGGTCCTGGACGGCACGGTCGAGGACGTCGTGGGCTCCGAACTGGTCCGGACCATCTACTCGGGAGGCGCCCATGGGTGAGGCAGCACGGCAGATCGCGCCGGCGGGGGCCGCCCTCGCCCTCGACGGGGTGTCGAGCGGCTACGGCGCCGTCGCCATCGTGCGGGACGTGTCCCTCTCGGTCGGGCCGGGGGAGATCGTGGCGCTGCTCGGCAAGAACGGCATGGGCAAGACCACGCTGCTCAAGACCGTCCTGGGCATGGTGGCCCTGCGCGGCGGCGCCATCACGGTCGGGGGCCAGGCGCTCGCCGGCCTCGCGCCGGCCAAGCTCAACGCGCTCGGCGTCGGCTACGCGCCGCAGGAGCAGCCCCTGTTCCAGGACCTGTCGATCCGCGACAACCTGCGCCTCGCGGTGCCCTCCGACCGGATGCTGCCGGAGGCGCTGGAGCGGCTGTTCGGCCATTTCCCGTTCCTGAAGGATCGGCTGGCCCAGCGGGCCGGCACCCTCTCGGGCGGCGAGCAGAAGATGCTGATCCTCGGGCGCGCCCTGATGCTGCGCCCGCGCCTCCTACTGATCGACGAGATCTCCGAGGGCGTGCAGCCCTCCATGGTCGAGCGCCTGCGCGGCGTGCTCCAGGCCGAGCGGGCCGCGGGCGTGTCCATGCTGGTGGTGGAGCAGCACGTCGCCTTCGCGCTGGCGCTCGCCGACCGCTACGCGGTGCTCAAGCTCGGCGAGATCGTCGACAGCGGTCCGGCGCAGGCGCCGGACGCGCGGGCACGCGTCATCGACCATCTGGCGGTGTGAGGTCGACCCGGATCCGCCACCGTCATCGCGAGCGCAGCGAAGCGACCCAGGGTCGCGCCACGCTCCCGGACGGGGCGCTGCTGGATTGCTTCCCTGCGCTCGCAAAGACGGTGGTGGATTGGGAGCAGGGAGGAGGAAGCCGAAAGCGCATGAGAGAACTCAACACCTTCTCGATCGCCGCCCGCTGCCCGCGGACCGGCCAGCTCGGCGTCGCGGTGGCGAGCGCAGTCCCGGCGGTGGGCGGCCTGTGCCCGTTCCTCAGGGCCGGGATCGGGGCCGTCACCACCCAGTCCTGGGTGAACCCCTACCTCGCCGCCCGCATCCTCGACGGGCTGGCCGGCGGGCAGGATCCCGACGCCGCGCTGGCGGCGGCCCTCGCCACCGACGACCGTCCGGACCTGCGCCAGCTCGGCCTCGTCGACGGGCAGGGGCGGGCCGCCGCCTGGTCCGGCGCCGGATGCACGCCGGCGGCCGGCCACCGCACCGGGGCCGGCTACGCCGTCCAGGGCAACATGCTCGCCGGGCCGGGCGTTGTCGACGCCATGGCGGAGGCCTTCGAGGGGAGCGACGCCCAGGATCTCGACGAGCGGCTGATGCGCAGCCTGGAGGCCGGCGACGCGGCCGGCGGCGACCGGCGCGGCAAGCAGTCGGCGGCGCTCAAGATCGTCGCCGGCGAGGATTACCCGCACCTCGACCTGCGGGTCGACGAGCACGCCGAGCCCGTGGCCGAGCTGCGTCGCGTTCTCCTGGTCGCCCGCCGTCAGCTCGTGCCGTTCGTGGCCGGCATGCCGCGGAAGGACGGCCCGGCCGGCGCCCTGCCGGACGACGTCGTGGCGATGCTGCTCAGGCCCCCCGCCGAGCGGCCGGGCGCCGCCGGGGATGCAGCCCCCGACCTGCTGCGCGACGTCGTCGGCCTGCGCCAGGAGCCCCGGCGGGTCGCGCACCTGCTGGCCCAGTTCGCGCCGGTGCTCGCCGAGATCGCGCGGCTCCGCGACCTCGACCTCGCGGACATCCACCCGCCGGTCGTGTTCGATCCGACGCTCCCCTACCGCCGGGTGCCCCATGACGACCGCCGCGACTGACCCCCTCTGGCAAGCCCCGATCACCGAGCTCGCGCGGCGGATCGCGGCGCGGGAGCTGTCGAGCGCCGAGCTCGTCGGCGCCAGCCTCGACCGGATCGCGCGCCTCGACGGCGCCCTGAACAGCGTCGTCCACCTCTCGCCCGCGGCCCTCGACGCCGCGCGCGCGGCCGATGCCGAGATCGCCCGGACGGGGCCGCGCGGCCCGCTCCACGGCATCCCGATCGCCGTCAAGGACAACTACACCACCGCCGACATGCCGACCCGGGCCGGCACGGCGGTGGAGGCCCTGACCTTCCCGGCGGCCGACAGCCACGCCGTGGCGCGGCTGCGGGCGGCCGGCGCGGTGATCCTCGGCAAGACGCGGATGCACGAATTCGCCTGGGGCATGGTCACGCCGCCGACCCGCAACCCCTGGGACCCCGACCGGGTGCCCGGCGGCTCCAGCGGCGGCTCGGGCGCGGCGGTCGCGGCCCGCCTCTGCCCGGCCGCCCTCGGCTCGGACACGGGCGGCTCGATCCGGATCCCGGCCGCCCTGTGCGGGATCGTCGGCCTCAAGCCGACCTACGGCCGGGTCGGCCGGTCGGGGATCGTGCCGCATTCCTGGTCCCTCGACCATGCCGGGCCGCTGACCCTGACGGTGGCCGATTCCGCCCTGATGCTGCAGGCGCTCGCCGGCCCGGATCCCGGCGATCCCGCGGCCAGCGCGGCCCCGGTCCCCGACTACACGGCCGGGCTCGACCGGCCGATCCGGGGCCTGCGGGTCGCGGTGATCCGCAACCACTTCTTCGACGCAATCGACGACGACGTCGCCGCCGCCGTCGAGGCGGCGCTCCGCTTCCTCGAAGACCGGGGCTGCGCGGTGCGCGACGTCGCGGTGCCGTCCCTGCGCCACGGCCTCGGCGCCATCTACGCCATCGAGCTCGCCTCCTCGACCGCCTACCACGACCGCAGCCTCGCCCGGGGCCACGTGGCGGGCTTCGCCGCCGACGTCCGCGACCTCGTGGAGATGGGCCGGCTCGTGACCGGGCCGGACTACCTGCGGGCCGAGCAGGTGCGGGCCCTGATCATGGACGAGATGGCCGCCGTCCTGGCCGAGGCCGACGTGATCGTCGGCCCGGCCTCGCCGCTGACCGCGTGGCGGACGGACGAGTCCGCGGTGACGCTCGGCGGGCGCGCGGAGAGCGTGCTGGCGGCCTCCTGGCGCCTGACCTACCCGTTCAACCTCGCGGGCCTGCCCGCCATCGCGCTGCCCTGCGGCTTCGACCGGCGCGGCCTGCCGATCAGCCTCCAGATCGCCGCCCGGCCCTTCGCCGAGGCCGAGATCCTGCGCGTCGCCCACCAGTACGAGCGGGCGCACGACTGGTGGTCCCGGGTGCCGCCCCTGGCCGGCTGAGGCGCCGCTCCCGTCCCGACCAGCTGAGCGGGACGGGAGCGGTCGATTGTACACAACCAATACCGTGCCGCATCGCGAATATCCGCGTGATCTACCGATCAATGCGCGTGGAACCCTTTTTCCGCCGCTGCCGTTGCTGGCTTCGATTGAAGTCAGGAGGCCAACCATGCGGACCATCATTCTCTCGGGCGCCCTGTTCGCGGCCCTGTGCGGCGCGGCGAGCGCCGAGGAGACCACCGTCATCCGCCGCGACGGGCCCGCCGTCGTCGACCACCGCGACACCGTCGTCGAGAAGCGCGAGGTCACCACCGGCAGCGTCGATTGCGGTTCGAAGACCGTCCACAAGGAGGACGGCATGGGCAACTCCAAGACCGTCCACAAGGAAGGCTGCAACTGATCCTGGGCGGACAGCCGCGCCCTGACGACCCTGGAGATCTCAGCATGACCAACAAGCTTCTTCTGTCGCTGGCGACCGCCGGCCTCCTCGCCCTCCCGGCGGCCGCCCAGGCGCAGGGCACCCTGCGGGGCGCGGCCGAGGGTGCGGCGGTCGGCGCCGACGCGGCCGGCCCGGTCGGCGGCATCGTCGGCGGCGCGGTCGGCGCGGCGACCGGCACGGTCGGCGGCATCCTGGGCGTCGACGACCGCCCGCGGTTCCGCAGCTACGTCCGCGAGCGCGGCGCGCGCTCCTACAGCTGGGGCGGCCCGGTCCGGGTCGGCACCGTGCTGCCGGAGGACAGCGTCACCTACTACGACGTGCCCACCGAGTACCGGGTGCGTCCGGGCTACCGCTACACCATCGTGAACGACCAGCCCGTCCTGGTCGATCGCGGCCACCGCATCGTCGAAGTCATCGACTGAGGGGGGGCGGGGCGCCGGTTCGTCCGGCGCCCTCCGGCATCGTGACTCCTCCCGAACCCGCGGTGAAGGATCGGGAGACCTCGCCGTCTTTGCGAGCGCAGCGAAGCAATCCAGGGTCGCGCAGCATCGGCAAGCGTGGCGCCGACGGGATTGCTTCGCTGCGCTCGCAAGGACGGCCGACGCACGGATATCCCTGAGCGCGCGTCAGCCCCGCAGGAGTGCCGCCTCGGGCAGATGCAGCGTGATCCGGTACTCGGCGGCGTCGTGGCTGCGCGTCACGGTCGCTTCGAGCTGGCGCAGCGACATCTCCACCAGCATCGTCCCGAAACCTCGTCCGGGCCTCGGCTCCGGGACACGGGCCATCCGCTCGCACCAGTCCAGGACGAGTCCCGCCTCCTGCCGGTCCCAGGTGACCGACAGCGCGCCGTCGTCGGCCCCGAGCGCGCCGTACTTCACCGAGTTCGTCGCCCACTCGTGCAGGATCATCGCCAGCGACGACACGTGCCGCCAGTTGATCGCCACGAGGGGGCCCTCGATCACCGTGGGGACGTGGTCGCGGTACGGGCGCAGGGTCGCGCCGATCAGGCCCGCGAGATCGCTCATGCCCTGGCCGTCGGACGGGTCGGCCAGGGAATGCGCCCGCCCGAGGGCCGAGATGCGGTCGCGCATGTCGGTGGCGAAGACGCCGATCTCCCGGTGCGTGCGGGCGCCCGCCGAGATCATGCCGCCGATGATCGCGAACAGGTTCTTCACCCGGTGGTTCATCTCCCGCAGCATCAGGTCGCGGGTCTCGGCGAGCGCGTATTCGGGCGACACGTCGATGCAGACGCCGACGATCCGCTTCCGGTCGCCGCTCCGGGTCAGGCGCCCGTAACTGCGGATGTGCCGCGGCGCGTGGTCGGCGGCGCGCACGCGGATGCGCGCCTCGAACTCGTTGAGCCCGTGCGCCGCCTCGGACAGCGCCGCCTCGAAGCCGGGACGGTCCTCGGGCAGCACGCTGGCCGCCAGGGACGCGGTGGGGTGCGGGGTGTCGGGAGCGAGGCCGAACATCGTGCCGGCGATGCTGTCGACCACGACGGTCCCGGCATCCGGGCTGTATTCCCAGACGCCGATGCCCCCGGCCTTCACGGCCAGTTCCAGCCGCTCGCGCTCCGCGGCGAGCTGGCGCTCCAGCGACAGCGCCTCGGTGATGTCGGTGAGCACCAGGGTGGCGCCGTCGACGCTGCCGTTCTGCAGGCGGTAGGGCAGCACCCGCAGCGAGAGCGTGCGCTCCCCGTCCCGGGTGGCGACGCGCCGCTGGATCACCGAGCCGCCGGCGCAGACCTCCTGGGCGTCGTGCAGGTACTCGTGCCCGGCGAGCCGGCTCGACACGTCGGCGAGGGGGCGGCCGCGATCGCCCGGCTGCAGCGGGAAGATCGTGGTGGCCGACGTGGTGAAGCTGCGCACCCTCAGCTCGCGGTCGAGCACCACGACGGCGAGGTCGGTGGATTCGAAGAAATTGCGCAGGTCGGCATTGGCGATGGTGAGCTGCTCGACCTTGGTCTTCAGCTCGTCGTTGACCGTGGACAGCTCCTCGTTCGTCGACTGGAGCTCCTCGTTCATCGACATCATTTCTTCGTTGGAGCTCTTCAGCTCCTCGTTCGTCGTCTCCAGTTCCTCGACCGCCGAGCGCAGCTTGTAGCGGGTGCGCAGCAGCTCCTCTTCCAGCGCCTCGACGTGGTCGCCGCCGGCATCCATCTCGATCAGGTCGAGGTCGTCCGCCGCCCGGAAGGCGCCGGTGTCGCGCAGCACCAGGAGCATCGAGCCGTCGGGCAGGGGATCGCAGATCAGCTCCACCGGCTGGACGCCGTATTCCGAGCGGATCTCCACGTCGCGGACGACCACGCGCTTGCGCGCGTCGCGGGTCTGGCGGAGCAGCGGGCCGATGACGTCGCGCAGGCCCGGGCGCGCCAGGGTGATGGCGCTGGTGCCGCCGGTCCGGGTCACCGGGAAGTCGAAGTAGCGGCTCAGGCGCCCGTAGGCGGCGATGATGCCGCCGTCCTCGTTGAGCACCATGCTGGGCGGGGCGTAGCGCTCCATGACGCGGCGCACCGCCACGGTCTCGTCGGCGATCGAGGGCTCGCCGCGCCGCTCCTCGCGCCCGCCGCGCCGGGCCTCGCCCCGGCGGGCGCTCCCGGGCAGGTCGATCGGGTATTGCGGCGCGCCCGGCGGCCGCTCGAACAGGCGGGCGTGCTGGTCAATGACCGGGAACAGGTGCTCGAAGCGGCTGACGCTCTCCGAGGGGCCGAGGAACAGGTAGCCCCCCGGCCGGACCGCGTAGTGGAACAGCGGCACCACCGATTGCTGGAGGCGCTCGTCGAAGTAGATCAGCAGGTTGCGGCAGGACAGGAGGTCGACCCGCGAGAAGGGCGGGTCCTTGACTAGGCTGTGGCTGGAGAAGCGGATCAGGTCGCGGATCTCGGCCGCGACGGTGAAGCGCTCGGCGTGGAGGACGACGTAGCGCTCCCGCAGATGGGCCGGGATGTCGGCGAGCGCGGCGGCCGGGTAGGTCGCCTCCCGGGCGATCTGGAGCATGCGCTCGTCGATGTCGGTGGCGAAGATCTGGACCGCCGGCGGCAGCCCGAGGCGGCGGGCGGCGTCGGCGAACAGCATGGCGATGCTGTAGGCCTCCTCGCCGCTGGAGCAGCCCGGGATCCAGACCCGGATGTCCTCCTCGGGATCGCGGGTGCGCAGCAGGGGCTCCACCACGCGCTCCCGGAGGAGCTCGAACATCTCGGCGTCGCGGAAGAAGCGGGTGACGTTGATCAGGAGGTCGCGGAACAGCGCCTCGCACTCGGTCTTGTCGGCCCGGACGCGGCCGAGATAGGCCCGGCCGGACTCGAGCCCGAGGACGTGCATGCGCCGCTCGACCCGCCGGACCAGGGTGGTCCGCTTGTAGCCGGCGAAGTCGTGGCCCACCGCCGCGCGGATGACCCGGCAGAGGTCGTCGATGTGGTCGGCGACGAGGCGGGACTCGGCGTCGACGGCGTCGGTGCCGCGGCGGCGGAAGAAGGTGGTGAGGCAGTCGACGATCTCGCCCGGCGGCCGCACGAAGTCGACGAGGCTGGTCCCGACCGCCGAGAGCGGCATGCCGTCGTAGCGGGCGGTGTCGGGCTGCTGCACCACGCAGACGCCGCCGTGCTCCTTGATCGCCCGCAGGCCGGTCGTGCCGTCGGCCCCCGTGCCCGACAGGATCACGCAGGCGGCGTTGGCCTGCTGGTCGACCGCGAGCGACAGGAAGAAGTCGTCGATCGGCCGGCGCAGGCCCCGCGGCTGGACGAAGTGGGTGAGTTCGAGGACGCCGTTCTGGATGACGAGGCCGCGCCCGGGCGGGATGATGTAGACCTTGTCGCCCGCGATCCGCTCCCCGCCCTCGCACTGGAGAACCTCCAGCTCGGTCTGCCGGTCGAGGAGCTGCGCCAGCATGCTCTCGTGGTTGGGGTCGAGGTGCTGGACGATGACGAAGGCCATGCCGGTCGGCGGCCGGGCGCGCGCCAGCATCTCCCGCAGGGCCTCGAGGCCCCCCGCCGAGGCGCCGATGCCCACGACGGGCCCGGCGAAGGGCGGGGCCGTCACCGTGCCGGCGCCGTCCAGGACCTCCGAGGCCTCGCCGCCGGGGGCGCTAAGGAAATCCTGGTGCATCGAGATCCGCGAGCGTGAGCTTGGCCTGCGCGACCGTGGCGACCGTGTTGGCGATCGTCATCAGCGAGCCCTCGATGACGAGCCCACTCTCCGCAAGCGTCGGGGTCAGCCGGGACAGGGTCCGGCCCAGTTCTGCATCGTAGGCGGAAAGCAACTCAGGTTGCGAGCGGCTGACGTCGAATTGGGATGCGAAAAGGTAGCGCACCTCGCCCGAGAGCGCCTTCAGTTTGGACATGTACAGAAGGTTGACGAAGGGCTTCCCGTCCTTGCGGAAATTCACGATCGGCGTGCGCACCGTGTCCTGACGGTCGTTCTCCAGGAAGGCGTGGATCTTGGCCCGCGCCTCCCGGTTGTCGGCGTCGCGCTGGAGGAGGCGGCAATTGCGCCCGACGACCTCCGCGCCCGTGTAGCCGGTGAGCTGGTGGAACCGCTCGTTCACCAGGAGCAGGACGTTGTCGTCGCCCGCCGCGGCCAGCGCCAGGGCGATGTGGGATTTCTCGAAGAAGGTCGTGAGTTCGGCCGGGATGGTCTGCGTGTCCACGGTAGCTTCCCTGTCGCCTCCGTTCGGCGCGGCCCTGCCGGTCCGCTCCCGGGCCTGCCCGCCCGCCGGGCCCCGTGCCGAGGACGCCCGCGATGGTGCCCGCGAGGTCGCCCTCATGGGCGCGCCGGCGCGGTATGGCAATGACGCCCGGGCCGGAGAACCCGTTCCGCGCGGGCCTGCGACGCCGTGTGCCGGAGGCGAACCGCCCGCCCGGGCCTCCGGGCCTCAGCCCTCGCCGCCGATGATGCCGCGGATGCGGGTGGCGAGCGCCTCCAGGGCGAAGGGCTTCGTCATCACCTGCATGCCGGGGCCGAGATGGCCGTGGTTGAGGGCGGCGTTCTCGGCGTAGCCGGTGATGAACAGGACCTTCAGGTCCGGGCGGTGCTGGCGGCCGGCATCGGCCATCTGGCGGCCGTTCATGCCGCCGGGCAGGCCGACATCGGTGATGAGCATGTCGACGCGCACGTCCGACTGGAGGACCTTCAGCCCCGAGGCGCCGTCCGCTGCCTCGATCGCCGCGTAGCCGAGATCCTCCAGCACCTCGGTGACCAGCATCCGCACGGTCGGCTCGTCGTCCACAACCAGGACCGTCTCGCCCTGCTCGGCGCGGGGCGCGTGGGCGAGGTCCGGCAGGCTCACCTCGGCCTCCGCCTCGCCGAGATGGCGGGGCAGGTAGAGGCAGACCATCGTGCCCTGGCCGACCTCCGAGTAGATCCGGACCTGCCCGCCGGACTGCTTGGCGAAGCCGTAGATCATCGACAGGCCGAGGCCCGTGCCCTCGCCGATCGGCTTGGTGGTGAAGAACGGGTCGAAGGCCTTGGCGACCACGTCGGGGGTCATGCCGGTGCCGTTGTCCGAGACGCAGAGCGTCACGTACTGCCCCGGCTCCAGCTCGCGCTCCTGGGCGGCCCGGTGGTCGAGCCAGCGGTTGGCGGTCTCGATGACGATGCGCCCGCCCGCCGGCATCGCGTCCCGGGCGTTGATGCAGAGGTTGAGCAGCGCGTTCTCGAGCTGGCTCGGATCGACCAGCGTCGGCCACAGGCCGCCGGCCCCCACCGACTCGATCGCCACCGCGGGGCCGACCGTGCGGCGCACGAGCTCCATCATGCCCTCGACCAGGCGGTTCGCGTCCGTCGGCTTCGGGTCGAGGGTCTGGCGGCGCGAGAAGGCCAGCAGGCGGTGGGTCAGGGCGGCGGCGCGCTTGGCCGCGCCCTGCGCCGCGCCGATGTAGCGGTCGAGGTCGCCGACCCGCCCCTGCAGCATCCGGGTCTGCATCAGCTCCAGCGAGCCGACGATGCCGGCCAGCATGTTGTTGAAGTCGTGGGCGAGGCCGCCGGTGAGCTGGCCGACCGCCTCCATCTTCTGCGACTGGCGGAGGGCCTCCTCGGCGCGCATCAGCTCGGCCGTCCGCTCGGCGACCCGCTGCTCCAGGGTCTCGTTGAGGCTGCGCAGCGCCGCTGCGACGCGATCCCGCTCGGCCTCGACGGCGCGGCGCTCGTCCACGTCGATCAGGACCCCGGGGAAGCTCAGGGGCGTGCCGTCGGGCGCGTGGTCGACGCGGCCGTTGGCCTCCAGCCAGTAGTAGCGCCCGTCGGCGCGGCGCACCCGGTACTGGTGCGCGTAGGCGCCGCCCCGGGCGACGGCCGCGTTGATGGCCGCGGCCAGCCCGGGCTGGTCGTCCGGATGCACGGTCGCGACGATCCGGGCGAGCGGGATGCCGTCCCGGCCCAGCGCCGGGTCGAGGCCGAAGCTGCGGGCGAAGCCCTCGTCGACCGTGAACCGGTCGCTCGGCAGGTCCCAGTGCCACGTGCCGATGATGGCGCCGGCCGCGAGGGCGAGCTGCACGCGCTCGATGTTGGTCCGGGCGAGCGCCTCGCTGGCGCGCAGGGCGTCCTCCGCCTGCCGGCGCGCGGTGATGTCCCGGAACAGCACCGAGACCTGGCGCCGGCTCGCCGGCCCGATCCGGGCGGCCGAGACGTCGATGAAGCGGTCGGCCTGGGCGAAGAAGCGCTCGAACCGGATCGGGACACCGGTGCGGAGCACGCCGCCGTAGAGTTCGAGCCAGGCCTCCGCGTCCTCGGCCGACACGAGGTCGCGCAGCGTCCGCCCGACGATGCCGGCGATGCCGGTGTGGCGCTCGTAGCCGGGATTGGCCTCGACGTGGACGTAGTCGCTGAGCGGGCCGTGCGGGCCGTCGAAGAACTCGATGATGCAGAAGCCGTCGTCGATGGCCTCGAACAGCGTCCGGTAGCGCTCCTCGCCGGCGCGCAGGGCGTCGCGGGCCTCGCGCTGCTCGGTGATGTCGCGCGCGACCCCGGAGAACCGCACCGGCCGCCCCGCGGCGTCGCGCTCGATCTCCCCCTGCCGGGCGATCCAGCGGATCTCGCCGGTATCCGGCCGCCGGATCCGGTAGGCGACGTCCCGCGGGGCGTCGCCGCGGCGCCGGCTCGCCGCCGTCGAGACGAGGGCCTGGTCCTCCGGTAGGATCAGCGCCTCGACCAGCTCGGCCGGGTAGGTGTCGCGCTCCGGCAGGCCGTAGAGCCGGCAGAATTGCGGGGTCGGGTGCAGGAGCCCGTCCGCGACCCCCACGGTGAACAGGCCGATCCCGCCCGCCTCCTGCGCCCGCAGCAGGCGCGCCTCGGCCTCCCGGAGGGCGAGGCCGGCCCCGGACAGGTCGGCGGGGGGCTGCGGGAGCGTCGGGGCGTCCGCCTCTGCGCCGGTGGCGGCCGCCCGCGCCCGGAGTCCGGCGGCCTCCGCCTCCAGCGCGCGGGCGCGCCGCAGGAGCGCCTCGGTCCCCGTCTCGTCCACGCTCAGGGCCCGTGCGTCGCGATGGACTCCCCCGCCGGCCGCGCGGGGCGGTCGGGGCGGATCGCCAAAATCGGGAGGGCGGGGGATACGGGCACGGGGCTGGCGCTGCGACAGAGGGGCGGGGCGTGGGCGCCTTCTGCCGGAAACGGACCTGGGACGCCACGGGACCGGACCATAACGCGCGGAAACCGCTAAGGCTGCGTCGGCCGGCCCGGCGGGCGACGGGGGCCGCCGGCTACGGCTCGGCGAGGC
The DNA here is from genome assembly GCF_050281105.1 of Methylobacterium sp. NPDC080182. Classification (NCBI taxonomy): domain Bacteria; kingdom Pseudomonadati; phylum Pseudomonadota; class Alphaproteobacteria; order Hyphomicrobiales; family Methylobacteriaceae; genus Methylobacterium; species Methylobacterium sp. NPDC080182. Next base: position 270,904 of record NZ_JBNNWO010000006.1, on the reverse strand, counting down.
GGCAGGTGGCGCTGCTCGCGCGGGGCCAGCCGTAGTAGATCGTCTCGGCCTGCACGTCGGCGAGGCTCACGACCTCCGGCACCGAGGCCTGCTGCGTGTCGAGCACCGTCCCGCCGGCCCCCGTGAAGGTGCAGAGCACGGTCACGTTCGTCGCGAGGTCCGGGCCGGTGTTGCGCAGGTTGACCATCGCCCGCTGCGGCTCGTGCGAGTCCGGCGGCGTGTGCAGCCGGGTCTCCCGCAGGACCAGGGCGGCGTCGGCCCGCGCCGGCGGGGCGAACGCGACGATCAGGCCGGCAGCCAGGAAGGCGCCGGCCCACCGCGACGACTGCATCCTGCGCATGGTCGGTCCATCCTCTCTTCGTGCCGGGCCTCGGTGCCGGATCCCGGTACAGGGTCCCGGGCCCGGCACCCGCCTCGATCCAACTTGTAACCCGGGTTCCGGGTTCGGCGTCAGCCGCCGCGCGCCCGACGCGAGGCCGCCCCTGGGACCGGGCCGATCCATCCTCAGTTGCGCAGCGGCTCGGCGTCGATCTGCATCCGGTAGATCGTCGTCGGGAACTTGACCGTCGAGGCCGCGCCGCCGCTCATCGCCGGCGTGCGGTTCATCTGCGCCGCCGGGATCCACAGACCCCCCTGCTCGTCGATCCACATCGCGTCGACCCAGACGAGCCGCGGGTCCTGCACCAGCGTGCTCACGGTCCCGTCCGGCGCGATCTTGAGGATCCGCAGGCCGTCCGTGTCGCTCGCGTAGATGGTGCCGCCCGCGTCGATGGCGGTGCCGCCCGTCGCCACCGTGGCGGCGTGGAGCTTCACGTGCCGGGCGCGCTCGTCGTCGCTCACGGCCGCGTCGTCGAGGTACCGGGTCTCGATGCTGTAGAGCGGCCCGGTGCACGCTTGGTAGTAGAAGGTCTTGCCGTCCGGCGAGACTTCCAGCTGGTCGGCGTGGATGAAGAGCAGCTTGTCCTTGTCGTCCCGGAGCACGCGGCCCTGGCCGGTCAGCGGGCGCTGCGCGATCGTCGACCAGTGTCCGTCGAGCACCCGCCGGAGGCCGCCGGTCTCGCGGTCGAGGACGATCAGACCGGGCTGGCCGGCATCCGTCAGGTAGATGTGGCCGCCGTTGAACCGGAAATCGTCGATGAAGCTCTTCTCGGTGGTCGCCGCCTGCAGCGGGTAGACCCTGCGCACGGCGTTCGTGGCGAGGTCGATCTGCACGAGCTTCGGGCCGCCCGGCAGCGGCGCAGCGCCCATGCCGGACGCGCCCTTGTCGACCACCCAGAGATTCCCGTCCGGCCCGATCCGGATGGCGTTGACCGCCACGAAGGCCTTGGCCGGGTCGTCACCCGTCTTCCAGGCGTTCCAGGCCGCGTCGGGGTACGGGACCGCCTTGCCGTCCCGCCACTCGCCGAGCTCGATCCCCTTGTCCTTGCTCTGCCGCTGGAACGGCGAGAACAGCCGGCCGTCCGCGGACCGGGTGATGCCGTTGAAGACGAGGTCGTTCGACTCCACCATCGGCTTCAGGGCGTCGGACCCGGCCGGCGCCTCGGCGGCGCGGCCGGGCGCGCCGAGGCCGGCGGCCAGCAGGAGGGCGAGGAGCGTGGCGCGCATGGTGGGTTCCCGGTCCGGCGGTGAGGCGTCTCGCCCGGTAAGCCCGCGGGGCGCGCGGTGTTCCGGGCCGATCCCATCGGCCGCAGCCGGAAGGCCGGACGCGGGCCGCGCCGAGGCCGCCTGCGACGCTTCGCCGGGGCTGGATCCCGCCGGTTTGAGAACATATAGTGAACAAAGGAGCAGCGCCGCGCGGGGCGGCCGAGGAGGAGCGAGGGATGGCCAAGTACCGGTTCCACTGCACCAACGGCCTCGAATGCGTGTTCGACGCCCGCGGCACCGAGGTGCGCGCGACGGCGCGCCTCGTCGACCGCGCCCGCAAGGTCGCCTCCGACGTCCGGCGCTCGCTGGCCAACCGCACCGACTGGGCCGAGTGGCGGGTGAGCGTGCACGACCTCTCGGGCCGGCGGGTCCTGGTGCAGCCCTTCGTGCAGCCCTTCGAGAAGGCGTCGGGTCGCGCCAGGGCGGCCTGAATGGCGACGCCGATCAGGACGGTCGCGCAGGGGTCCGGTGCCGCGGCCGCGGAGCCGGATCAGACGATCCGCCCGCTGAGCCTTGCCGAGTTCATCGGTCAGCGCGCGGCGCGGGCGAACATGCAGGTGTTCATCGAGGCGGCGAGGAAGACCGGGCAGGCGCTCGACCACGTGCTGTTCGTCGGTCCGCCGGGGCTGGGCAAGACCACGCTGGCGCAGATCGTGGCGCGCGAGCTCGGCGTGAACTTCCGCTCGACCTCCGGGCCGGTGATCGCCAAGGCCGGGGATCTGGCCGCCCAGCTCACCAACCTGGAGGAGCGCGACGTCCTGTTCATCGACGAGATCCACCGGCTCAACCCGGCGGTCGAGGAGATCCTCTACCCGGCCATGGAGGATTACCAGCTCGACCTGATCATCGGCGAGGGCCCGGCGGCGCGCTCGGTCAAGATCGAGCTGCCGAAGTTCACGCTCGTTGGGGCCACGACGCGGGCGGGGCTGCTGACGACGCCGCTGCGCGACCGGTTCGGCATCCCGATCCGGCTGGAGTTCTACGAGATCGATGAGCTGGAGCAGATCGTGGCGCGCGGCGCGCGGGTGCTGGGTCTGGGCATGTCGGCGGAGGGCGCCAACGAGATCGCCCGTCGGGCGCGGGGCACGCCGCGGATCGCGGGGCGGCTCTTGCGGCGGGTGCGGGACTTCGCGGTGGTGGCGGAGGCCGAGACGGTGACGCGGGCGATCGCCGACCGGGCGCTGCAGCTCTTGGACGTGGACGGTGCGGGTCTCGACGTGATGGACCGCAAGTACCTGAGCCTGATCGCGCGCGCGTTCGGGGGCGGGCCGGTGGGGATCGAGACGATCGGGGCGGCGCTTTCGGAGCCGCGGGACGCGATCGAGGACATCATCGAACCCTACCTGATCCAGCGCGGCTTCGTGCAGCGCACACCCCGCGGACGCGTCCTCACCCGACACGCCTACCGGCATCTCGGCCTGCCGGAGCCGGAGCCGGCCCCGGTCGCCGCCTGAGCGCCGGCCGAATTGCCGGATCCCGTCACGGGCCCTAGCTTCCCTCGGCACAGCGGAGGCGCCCGCGATGATCGATCTCTACGCCTGGAACACCCCCAACGGCCGGAAGATCAGCGTGGCGCTGGAGGAGATGGCGCTGCCCTACCGGGTCATCCCGGTCGACATCACGCAAGGGGCGCAGCACGCGCCGGACTTCCTGGCGATCAGCCCGAACAACCGCATCCCCGCCATCGTCGATCCGGACGGGCCGGACGGGTCCCCGATCCCGGTGTTCGAGTCCGGGGCGATCCTGCTCTACCTCGCCGAGAAGACCGGCCGCTTCCTACCCGAGGACCGGCGGCAGCGCGTCGCCGCCCTGGAATGGCTGATGTGGCAGATGGGCGGCTTCGGGCCGATGCCCGGCCAGGTCCACCACTTCCTGTCCGTCGCGGAGGCCGACCGCGCCTACGGGCTCGCCCGCTACAGCAAGGAGACGCACCGGCTCTACGGCGTGCTGGACCGGCGCCTCGCGCAGGTCGCGTACGTCGCGGGACCGCTCTCGGTGGCGGATTTCGCGATCCTCGGCTGGGCGTGGCGCCACGAGCGCCACCAGGTCGACCTCGCCGACTACCCGCAGGTCCGGCGCTGGTACGACCGGATGATGGAGCGCCCCGCCGTGCAGCGGGGCTTCGCCGTCCCGCTGAGCTGAGGCGGGGCGCCCCCTGGTCCGGCGTTTGCGACGCCGGGATCCACCGTTCGGGGAGTGACTATGAGGCGACGCACCTTCCTGGCCGCGGGGGCCGCGGCCCTGGCGGCCCCCTCCGTCGGGCGGGCGCAGGGCGCCCGGGTCCTGCGCATGGTCCCCCAGGCGAACGTCACCTCCATCGATCCGATCTGGACGACGGCGATCGTGACCCGCAACCACGCCTACGTGGTCTACGACACGCTGTTCGGCCTCGACGCCGACCTGCGGCCGCAGCCGCAGATGGCGGCCGGCCTCAAGGTCGAGCAGGACGGGCGCCGGGTGACGATCCCCCTGCGCGCGGGCCTGCGCTTCCACGACGGCACGCCGGTCCTGGCGCGGGACTGCGTCGCCAGCATCCGGCGCTGGGCGGCCCGCAACGGCTTCGGCCAGACCCTGATGGCCGCCACCGACGAGCTCGCCCACGACGGCGACACCGACATCGTGTTCCGGCTGAAGGCACCGTTCCCGCTCCTGCCGCAGGCGCTGGCGAGCGTGAGCCAGCCGGCCTTCGTCATGCCCGAGCGGGTCGCCCAGACCGACCCGTACAAGCAGATCACCGACGCCACCGGCTCCGGGCCGTTCCGCTGGAAGGCCGACGAGTTCAACTCGGGCAGCCTGATGGTCTACGAGCGCCACCCCGGCTACGTGCCGGCGCCCGGCACACCGAGCCTGACGGCCGGCGGCAAGGTCGCCCATTTCGACCGGATCGAGTGGCGGATCATCGCCGACGGCGCCACCGCGGCGGCGGCCCTGCAGAACGGCGAGATCGACTGGTACGAGCAGCCGCCGCCCGAGCTCCAGCAGCTGCTCGCCCGCAACCGCGACATCGTGGTGGAGGGCCTCGACCGGCTCACCAACCCGGCGATCCTGCGGATGAACCACCTGCAGCCGCCCTTCGACGACGTCGCGGTGCGCCGGGCGGTGCTGCCGGCGATCGTCCAGAGCGACTTCATGGCGGCGATCGTCGGCGACGATCCCGGGGCCTACGACGACCGCTGCGGGATCTTCACGCCCGGCACACCGATGGCGAGCCAGGTCGGCCTGGAGGCGCTCACCGGGCCGCGCAGCCTGGAGGCGGCCCGCGCGGCGCTCAGGGCCTCGGGCTACGACGGCGCGAAGATCCGGCTGATCGGCCCCACGGACCTGCTGGCGCCCGCGGCGCTGACCCAGGTCGCGGCCGACCTGCTCCCCCGGATCGGCTTCAACGTCGACCTGGCCCTGAGCGACTGGGGCACGGTGATCCAGCGGCGCGTCTCCCGCGAGCCCGTCGAGAAGGGCGGCTGGTCGGTGCTGCTCACCACCTTCTCGTCCTTCGACAACGCCGACCCCGCCGCCCTGCAGCCGCTCCGGGCCAGCGGGCCGAACGCGTGGTTCGGCTGGCCGTCGGTGCCGCGGCTGGAGGCGCTCCGGACCGCGTGGTTCGCGGCCCCCGACGCGGAGGCGCGCCGGGCGATCTGCGCCGACATGCAGCGGATCGCCCTCGAGGAGGTCGTGTTCGTGCCGGTCGGCTCCTACCGCTCGATGACGTCCTACCGGCGCGACCTCACGGGCCGCCTCCCGGGCTTCCCGATCCTCTGGAACCTCCGGCGCGCCTGAGGGCGCGGCTCCGCCTCGCGCCGGGGCCGCCTCAGGCCCTCCGGCGCACCGTGCCGGCCGCTGCCTCTGCCGCTGCCTTCGCTTCCGCCGCGCCCTCGCGCTCCAGCCGCTCCAGCAGGTCGCCGAGGGGCATCGGGCGGCCGATGTGGTAGCCCTGGGCGTAGCGGCTGCCGTGCCGCCGCGCCACGTCGAGCTGCGCCTCCGTCTCGATCCCCTCGACGATCCCGTCGAGGCCGAGGTTGCGGCACAGGTCCAGGATCGTGGAGACGAGGCTGCAGCCCCGGTCGGTGTCGATGTCGGCCATGAAGCCGCGGTCGATCTTGATCTTGTCCAGCGGCAGGCGGTGGACGTAGCCCAGGCTGGAATAGCCGGTCCCGAAATCGTCGAGCGCGATCTTGATGCCCAGGCTGCGCAGGGTGGTGATGGCCGCCTTGGCGTGGTCGAAGTCGCGCATCAGGGCGGTCTCGGTCAGCTCGAGCGTCAGGCGGCGCGGGTCGATGCCGCTGCCCCGCACCGCCGCCAGGATCGACAGGACGGTCTCGGGCGAGGCGAGGTCGTGGGCGGACAGGTTGAAGGACAGGCCGGTCCCGGGCGGGAGCTGCGCGCAGTCGGCGAGCGCCTTGCGCAGGAGCAGCAGCGTCACCGTGTGGATCATGCCGCCGCGCTCGGCGGCCGCGATGAAGCGGTCCGGCGCGACGCGGCCCAGCGTCGGGCTCGTCCAGCGCGCCAGACCCTCCACGAAGGCGGTCCGCCCCGTGGCGAGGTCGAGGACCGGCTGGTAGTGCAGCACCATCTCGGCGGCGAGGTCCGCCGTCCGCAAGGCCGTCTCCACCGCCTGCTCGGCGCGGATCGCGTCCTTGTGCTCCTGCGAGAACAGTGTCGTCGCGCCGCGCCGCTGCTCCTTGGAGTGGTAGAGCGCGTAATCGGCGCGGTCGAACAGGGCGTCGGCGTCGTGCGAGACCCGGCAGGGCAGGGCGAGCCCGCCCGAGCAGCCGGTGACGACCTGGATGTCGCCGATCCGGATCGGCCGCTGCAGCGCCGTGCAGACGCCGTCGCAGAAGGCGAGCGCCGCCGCGGCCGAAGCCGGCGCGCGCAGGATCACGCCGAACTCGTCGCCCCCCAGCCGCGTCACCACCACGTCCGCCCCCGCGAAGGCCGCGAGGCGCCGGCCGGCCTCCGCCAGGACGCGGTCGCCGACATTGTGCCCGTAGGTGTCGTTGATCGGCTTGAACCGGTCGAGATCGAAGATCGCCAGGGCGAAGGCCATGTCCGCCCCGGAGGACGACCGGAGCGCCTCGTCGAGCTTCTGGAAGAAGTAGCGCCGGTTGGGGAGGCCGGTCAGGCTGTCGGTCTGGGCGAGGCGTGCGTTCTCCTCCGAGAGCCGGCTCGCCACGGCCTGGGACGCGACGAGGGCGACGAAGGCCCGGTAGTTGGTGTTGAGGATGCGGACCATCACGGCCGTGACGAAGGCCGTATTGGCCGCGATGGCGAGGAACACGTGGTTCCCGCTCGTCACGCAGCAGAACAGGAACACGCCCATGACGATGCCGGTGACCAGGAAGGCCGCCAGCGGCAGGTAGGTCAGGCAGAAGATGCAGGCGATCACCGTGACGGCCACGAAGATCGCGACGTGGCCCTGCTCGTAGGGGCCGCCGAACGTGTTCAGGACCATCGCCCAGATCACGAAGGCGACGGAGAAGAAGACCGTGAGCACCGTCGTCCGCCGCAGGTGGCGGGCGGCCTGCGCCTCGTCCAGGGCCTCGGGCCTCAAGCGCCACCAGTGGATCGCGCGCAGGAGGCACAGCGCGATCACGGTCCCCGGGATGCCGAGGGTCAGGTAGGCGGGCGCCAGACCGTAATGCGTCACCGCGAGGGCGCCGGCATTGACCGAGAGCAGTCCGTAGAGGGACGGGATATGCTTCTGCAGTTCCGCGAGCTGACGCATGGCCGTCAGACCCGGGGCGGATGCGGTCGACCTCCCGATCAATATCGAGAAAGGATATTTCGGACGGTTCATCGAAGCTGCGTCTGAGAGATTGCCATATTATTATACTCCTAACATTAAAGAGATATTTAAGCCGCGAGCTGTCACGGCGGTCGTCCACGGCTCTATTCCCCGCGCCGGACCGCCGCATCGCGGCGCTCGGGAGACAATCCGCCGGGCGGGCGAGCCGACGATTTACCGCTTTCGTCCCAAGTTGAGCGGGAAGTGATCCGGTTCGACTTGTATCGAGGATCGTACAATTGCCTCGCTGCTCCATCTGCTCTTCCAGGGACTGGTGGATGGGGGTCGGCCGGCCGCCTCGCGTGCCGTCGGCGCCGATTGCCCGGACAGGACATCCCGGCGATGATCGTCGTCGCGGCCGCGGCCGCGGGGCTCAGGAGAGGCCGATGAGAATCCGTGTCCGCGTCGCCCGGCTGGCGATCCTCGTCGGCGGGCTGCTCGTGGCCGCCGCGCCCGCGCAGGCCGAGACGATCGACGTGACCTTCGCCTGTCCGAACGGTCGGACGCTGGCCGTCACCTTCCTGAACGCCGCGGGGCCGGAGCGGGCGGTTGTCCGGCCGGACAACGGCGCCGCCGTCACCCTGCCGGTGCAGCTGAGCGGGTCGGGGTTCCGCTACGCCGACGCCACGCACGAGCTGCGGGGCAAGGGGCGGTCGGTCACGTGGACCGACGGCGCCGGCACGCCGGTCACCTGCACCGACCGGACGCCGGCCGACGCCAAGCCGCGCTAGGCTGCCCGAGGGATGCTCGGGGGGGCTCGGGGCGCGTGCCGGACCCTGGCCCGGCAGCGCCGGACCCGCTAGGAACCGCCCGTCCCGGAGATTGAGGCGTCGGCGTCCCGCCGCGCGTCGCCCGCGACGCGGAGACGTTCCTTGCCCGCGCCCGCGCCCCCGTCGCGCTTCGACGCCGTCCTCCTCGACCTCGACGGCACCCTCGTCGACAGCCTGGCCGATCTCCGGACGGCCCTGAACGCCACCCTGGCGCGGGAGGTTCTGCCGCCGGTCGGGACCGCCGCGATGCGGGCCATGGTGGGCGACGGCGCGGTGGCGCTGCTGCGGCGCGCCCTGCGGGCTTCGGGCGGCGATCCGGAGCGGGCGCCGGACCTGCTCCCGGCCTTCCTGGCCGTGTACGAGCCGCTCGCGGCCGCCGGCACCGCCCTGTTCCCCAACGCCGCCGCGGCGGTCCGCGACCTCCGGGCGGCGGGCTACGCGCTGGCGATCGTCACCAACAAGCCGGCCCGCGCCACCGGCCTGATCCTCGACGCGGTGGGGCTGGCGCCGCTGATCGACACGGTCGTGGGCGGCGACACGCTGCCCGAGCGCAAGCCCGATCCCGCGCCGCTGCGGGAGGCCCTGCGTCGCCTGCGGGTCGAGCCCGGGCGGGCCGTCATGGTCGGCGACATGCACCACGATATCGCGGCCGCCCGCGCCGCCGGCACCGCCGCCATCCTGGCCCGCTACGGCTACGGGCGCCCGGACGACGCGCGGACCGCCGACGCCGTCCTCGACGACATCGGCGGCCTGCGGGCGATGATCGGGGCGCTGCCCGCGGGCGGCACCCCGGCCTCCTAGGGGGCTCCTAGCGGCTTGCCGCGAGGTCGAGGCGGGCGGGGGCGCCCGGCGCCCGGGCCTGCCGCTCGAGGACGGCGCGGGCGCTGTCGGCGAGGACGAGCCACGCGCCGGCCATGAGGGTGACGTCCTTGAGGACGAGACGGCCGGCGCCCGAGAGGTAGGGGAAGCCGTGCTCGGCGTCGCCGAGCGCGGCGACCCAGGCCTCGGGGGTGGTCACGAGGAACGACAGGGTCACCACCGGGGTGAGGAAGGCCAGCACCGCGCCGGCCAGACCCAGCCGCCGCGACGCCAGCCCGACGAGGACGAGCAGGCCGATCAGCAGCTCGACCGTGCCGAGTCCGCGGGAGAACGCGTAGGTGTGGTTGGCCGTCTGCCACGCGCGGGCGGCGAGGTTGAGCTCGCCCTCGTGGGTGAGGTGCTGCGCGTACTGGTCGGGATGGGCGTAGAAGAACGCCATCACCGGGCTGTTGGCGACGAAGGGCGTGATGCTGTCGGCCTCGTAGGGCACGAACTTGAGCGCGCCGATCCAGAGGAAGATGACCGCGATGGCGACCCGCATGGCCTGGAGGCCGAGGCGGTTCGAGCCCGGCCCGGAGACGAGGCCGAGGACGCGGCGAACCTGCGTGTTCATGGCACGATTCCTTGCTCAATCGGATGGGGGGAGGGGCTACGCCTCGGCGGAGGCCGCGAAGGCGTCGAGCGCGCGGGTCGCGTAGACGACCGCGGCACCGGCATTGAGGCTGGTGGCGACCCCGAGGGCCTCGGCCAGCTCGGCCTCGGTGGCGCCGAGCTTGCGGGCGGCGTCGGTGTGGACCGTGATACAGCCGTCGCAGCGCAGGGAGATCGCCACCGCCACCGCGATCAGCTCACGGGTCTTGGCGTCGAGCTGGCCGGTCTTCTGGCCCGCCGTGCTGAGGGTGCCGTAGCCCCGCACCGTGTCGGGGCTGAGCTTGGCGAAGTGTCCGACGCCGGCGGTGACCTGCTGGCGGTAGCTGTTCCAATCGATCATGTGCATGACGACCTCCTTCGTGATGACGAGGAAGGTAGTCGGGGCCGGCCGCGCCCTCGATGACCGCGCGGCGCAGGCCGATGACCGGGCGGATCAAACCGCCTGCGGGGGCGCCTCGGCCTGCCGCGCCTGTCCGGGGCGGATCCCGTACTTGCGCAGGAACGCCCGGCTGAGCGCGGGCGCGGACTGGTAGCCGACCTCCGCGGCCAGACGGTCCAGCGGGACCGTCTCGGTGCGCAGGCGGTGATGGGCGAGCCCGAGCCGCAGGTCGGTGAGGAATTCCAGCGGGGCGACGCCCGCGGCGGCGCGGAAGGCGCGCACGAGGCTCGCCCGCGACGCGGCGGCCGTCGCGGCCAGTTCGTCCAGCGTCCAGGGATGCACCGGGTCGCGCACCATCGCGAGTACCGCCCGGGCGGTGAGCGGCTGCCCCAGGAGGCGCAGCAGGCCCTCGGCCGGGGCCGACGCCTCGAGATGCGCGCGGAGCATCATCATGAACAGCGCGCTCGCGAGGTTCTCGGCGACCGCGACCGACCCGGCGCGGAGGTCGTTCAGCTCCTCGCGGATGCCCGCCAGGAGCGGCGCGAACCGGGTGGCCAGGGGCTCGGTGCCGACGCTCAGGACGAGGAGGTCGGGCAGGGCGGTCACGATCAGGGTCTGGGGCGCCGCCTCGAAGGCCAGGCGGCCGCAGATCAGCTCGACGTCCGGCTCGGCCCCGACGGTGGTCTTGAACCGCAGATCGTGCGCGTGGCGGACCGCGACGGGCAGGGGCGTCGACGGCGGCGGCCCCGCGCCGTGGAACAGGTGCGCGTCGCCGCGCGGCAGGAGCAGGATGTCCCCGGCCGCGACCTGCAGCGGCGCGCCCCCGGGCCGCCGCAGCGTGGCGCGGCCGCGCGTCACGAGGTGGAAATAGGCCTGCCGCGTCGGCTCCGGCGCGTGCGGGGCGGCCCAGTCGCCGCCGAACCGGCAGACGTCGTCCAGGTGCGGTTGCACGCGCAGCAGCGGCGCGAGGCCGCTCAGCGGATCGTCGATTCCGGCGGTTCCGTGTGCGTCCGCGCGGCGCCCGATCGGTCCGGCCATGCTCCCCGCGCTCCGGAATGCCCTCCGAGCCCGGCATAAGGGCGCGCGGCGGCCTCGACCAGGGGTGTTCGTCCGCCGCGCCGGTTCAGGCCGCCGCGATGGCCTTCTCGACGAAGGCGGTCACGCCGGCGATGTAGCGCTGGATCGGGATCCCGCGCTTCCGGTGCTTGGCCCGCTTCACGTACCAGTCCTGCAGGAGCGGCTTGATCAGCGCCGCGGTGAGATCGACGTCGGCGACCGCGAAGACGCCCGCCGCCGCCCCGCGGGCGAGGACTTCGGCGAAGATGCGCTCCGTGGCGGCCTCGCTCTCCGTCGCCATCGTCCGGGCGGGGGCCGGGAAGCCCTTCGCCTCCATGAACGCGAAGACGAACCAGGGCTGCATCGCCTCGGTCAGGCGGATATGGGTCTCGATCAGCCAGCGCAGATGCGCGGCCGGATCCGCCGCGAGCCCCGCCGGGGCCTGCCGCAGGACCGCCTCCGCCGTCTCGGCCACCTCGGTGAGGATCATCACCAGCAGCGTGTTCTTGTTGTCGAAGTACGAGTAGAGCCCGCCCATGCTGAGCCCGGAGGCCCGGGCGAGGTCGCGCAGGCTCGTCTCGTGGAAGCCCTGCCGGCTCGACAGCTTCAGCACCGCCTCGATGATCCGCGCGAGGTTGGCGACGGCGACGTGGTCCTTCCGGACGCTGATCCGGTCCCGGTGCCGCGCCAGGATCCGCGCGCAGATCGCCTCGGTGGCGTAGGCGTCCTTCGCCGGAAGGTGCGCCGGAAAGTTCGCCGGAAGAGCGTCTGCGGGGCTCATCGATCCATCGTCGCTCCGTCGTCGTTTCGTCGTCGCGCCAGCCCGCGGTGGCCACGACCGGGAGCGGCTCCCGAGGTCTAGTCCGTTGCCAGGCGCGAATCCAGGCGATAAAAAGCGAGCGCTCGCTCGATTTTCGTCGTCGGCACCGACCCAGGAGGTGGGCCCGTGGATTTCACCATCTCCCCGCGCGTCGAGGATTACCGCGCCCGGATCGCGGCCTTCGTGGACGCGCACATCCTGCCGCTGGAGGCGGATCCGGCGGCCTATGACGGCCACGGCAACATCAGCCTCACCGAGCTGACGCGGCTGCGCGGACTCGCCCGCGCAGAGGGCCTGTGGTGCCTGCAATTGCGGCCCGAGACCGGCGGCGCCGGGCTCGACAAGGTCGGCATGGCGGTCTGCTACGAGGCCATGAACCGCTCGATCTTCGGCCCGGTCGTGTTCAACTCGGCCGCGCCCGACGACGGCAACATGATGGTGCTGGAGAAGGTCGCGACCCCGGACCAGAAGGCGCGCTGGCTCGCGCCGATCGTGGACGGGCGCGTCCGCTCGGCCTTCGCCATGACCGAGCCGCATCCCGGCGGCGGCTCCGATCCCGGCATGATCCAGACCCGGGCCGAGCGCCGCGGCGGCGGCTACGTGGTCACTGGCCGCAAATGGTACATCACCGGCGCCGAGGAGGCCGAGCACTTCATCCTGATGGCGCGCACCTCCGACGACGCGCGCAAAGGTCTGACCGCCTTCCTGTTCCACAGGGACCAGCCCGGCTGGCGGATCCTGCGCCGCATCCCGATCATGGGGCCGGAGGAGCATGGCGGCCACTGCGAGCTGCTGTTCGAGGGCCTGGAGATCCCGGCCGAGAACGTCCTGATGAATGAGGGCGACGGCCTGAAGCTCACCCAGATCCGCCTCGGGCCGGCGCGGCTGACCCACTGCATGCGCTGGCTCGGCCTGTCGAAGCGCTGCGTCGAGATCGCCCGGGCCTACGCGGCCGAGCGGCACGGCTTCGGGATCCGGCTGGCCGACCGGGAGAGCATCCAGCTGATGCTGGGCGACCTCGCCATGCGGATCGAGATCGGCCGCCTCCTGGTGATGAAGGCCGCCTGGGCCCTCGACCGGGGCAGCTTCGCCCGGAAGGAGGTGTCGATGGCCAAGGTCCACGTGGCCAACCTCCTGCACGCGGCCGCCGACACGGCGATCCAGATCAACGGCGCGCGGGGCTACTCCACCGACACGCCCCTCGAGTGGATCTACCGCTACGCCCGGCAGGCGCGCCTCGTGGACGGGGCCGACGAGGTCCACAAGATGGTCCTGAACCGCAATCTCGAGGCCGAGGGCGACGCCTTCTGGTCGTGGGACGTCGGGGCCTGAGCGTCGGGGCCTGAGCGTCGGGGCCTGAGCGGGGCCGACACCGTCCGCCCGCCGCGCGGGGCGCGTCGGCAGGCCGAGCCAGACAGGGAAGCCGAGAGGAAGCCGAGAGTATGACCGAGGTCGTGATCACAGGCGCGGTGCGCACCGCGATCGGCACGTTCGGCGGCGCGCTGGCCGGCACGCCGCCCTCCGTCCTCGCCGCACGCTGCGTCGCGGAGGCGCTGCGCCGCGCCGGGACCGCGCCCGAGACGGTCGGGCACGTGGTCCTCGGCAACGTCATCCCGACCGAGCCCCGGGACGCCTACATCGCCCGCGTCGCGGCGATGGAGGGCGGGATTCCCGAGGAGGTGCCGGCCATGACGGTCAACCGCCTCTGCGGCAGCGGCCTGCAGGCGATCGTCTCGGCCGCGCAGTCCATCCTGCTCGGCGACGCCGAGACGGCCGTGGCCGGCGGCGCCGAGAGCATGAGCCGCGCCCCCCACCTGCTGACCACCGGGCGGACCGGGTCGCGCATGGGCGACGCCGTGCTGGTCGACTACATGCTCGGCGCGCTGACCGACCCGTTCGGCAACGGCCACATGGGCGTCACCGCCGAGAACGTGGCCGCGCGCTACGCCGTCCCCCGCGACGCGCAGGACGCCTTCGCGGCCGAGAGCCAGGCCCGCGCCGCGCGGGCGATCCGCGAGGGCCGGTTCCGGGAGCAGATCCTGCCGATCGAGGTCCAGCGCCGGCGCGAGACGGTGGCCTTCGACACCGACGAGCACCCGAAGGCCACGACCGCCGAGGACCTCGCCAAGCTGCGCCCGGCCTTCTCCAAGACCGGCAGCGTCACGGCCGGCAACGCCTCGGGGCTGAACGACGGCGCGGCGGCCCTCGTCCTGTCGAGCGCCGCGCGGGCCGCGCGCGACGGCGCGACGCCCCTCGCCCGCATCGTCGGCTACGCCCACGCCGGCGTGGACCCGTCCGAGATGGGCATGGGCCCGGTGCCGGCGGTGCGGCGGCTGCTGGAGCGGACCGGCCTGCGGGCGGCGGATTTCGACGTCGTCGAGTCGAACGAGGCCTTCGCGGCGCAGGCCTGCGCGGTTTCCCGCGCCCTCGACCTCGATCCCGACAGGGTCAACCCGAACGGCGGCGCCATCGCCCTCGGTCACCCGATCGGCGCCACGGGGGCGATCATCACCGTCAAGGCCCTCTACGAGCTGGCCCGGACCGGCGGCCGCTACGGGCTCGTGACCATGTGCATCGGCGGCGGCCAGGGGATCGCCATGGCCCTCGAGCGCGTCCCGTGACGCGGTCCTGAGGCACCATGCTGGACGCGGATCAGAGGACGGCGCTCTGCGCCTGGATCGGCCGGACCCTGGGGGCCGGGTCGGTCGCGCTCGACGACGCCCGGCCGCTGACCGGCGGCTCGATCCAGGAGAACTGGAAGCTGTCGTGCCGGGTCGACGGCACGCCCCGGAGCTTCGTCCTGCGCAAGGACGCGGCCGCCACCATCGCGTCGAGCCGCTCGCGGGCGGAGGAGTTCCGGATCCTGCGCGCCGCCTTCGCGGCCGGCGTGCGGGTGCCGGAGCCGGTCGGCTTCTGCGCGGATCCGGGGGTGGTCGGGGCGCCCTTCGCGCTGATGGGCCTCGTCTCCGGGATCGGGCTGGGGCCGCGGGTGGTCAAGGACACGAGCCTCGGCGGCGACCGCGCGGCCTTGGCCGAGCGGCTCGGCCGCGAGCTCGCCCGGACGCACGGCATCCTGCCGGTGGCCGGCCCGGGAACCGCCCCGGCGGACGACCTCGCCTTCCTCGGCGCGCCCGAGCCGGAGCCGGCCCTGGCCGAGATCCGCGCGCTCCGGGCGAGTCTCGACGGGATCGGCGCCGCGCGCCCGGCCCTCGAATGGGGCCTGCGCTGGGCCGAGCTCCACGCGCCGCCCTGTCCCCGGCCGGTCCTGGTCCACCGCGACTTCCGCACCGGCAACTACATGGTCGATGCCGAGGGCCTGACGGCGATCCTCGACTGGGAATTCGCCGGCTGGGGCGACCCGGTCCAGGATATCGGCTGGTTCTGCGCCGCCTGCTGGCGCTTCGGCCGGCCCGACCTGGAGGCCGGCGGCATCGCCCCGCGGGCCGCCTTCTACCGCGGCTACGAGGCCGAGAGCGGGCGCGCGATCGAGCCGGAGGCGGTGCGCTACTGGGAGGTCATGGCGCATCTGCGCTGGGCGGTGATCGCCCTGGAGCAGGGCCACCGCCACGTCTCCGGTCAGGAGACGTCGCTGGAGCTGGCGCTGACCGGCCGGATGGTGCCCGAACTCGAGGCCGCCATCCTGCGCGAGACCGCGCCCGAGCGGTGGGGAGCCCGATGAGCGAATCCTTCCCGGACGCGCCCGCGGGCGCCGCCCTCCTGTCGGTCGCCCGGCAGAGCCTCCTCGACGAGGTCGCGCCGGCCCTGTCGGGGCGCCAGCGCTACGTCCTGCTGATGGCCGCCAACGCGATGGGCGTGGTCATGCGGGAGATCGCGCAGGCGGGCGCGGCGGCCGGGGCCTGGGAGCGGGCGCTGGGCGGCGCCGGATCGCCGGCCGAGCTGGTCGCGGCGCTCCGCGCCGGCCGGCGCGACGGGGACGCGGCGCTCCACGCCGCGCTCGTCGAGACGACACGGATCGCCGCCGGCATCTGGAAGGCCCCGGGCTAGCGATCCCGGGCTCCGGATCCGGGCGTCAGTAGGTGCGGCCGGTGCCCCGGCGCCGGTCGTAGCGGCGCCCGAGATAGGCGATGAGCTTCGGCACGATGAAGGTCGTCAGGAGCTTGCGCAGCATCGGTAAACCCTCCGTCAGCGGGTGCGGCGGACGAGCCATCCCGCCGCGAAAGCGACGGCGGCGAGGCCCAGCAGGGTGTTGGTGCGGTTGGCGTCGGCCGTGCGGATCGCCTGCCGGCCGTAATCGGCGCCGCGGCGGCGCGCGTCCCGGGCGCGGTCCCGGCCCGCGTCGATCAGGTGGTCGGCCCGTCTCCGGGCGGCCTCGGCCAGATGGCGGCCGTTCTCCGCCAAGTCCTCCGTGAGGTCCTCGGCGCGGTCGCGGGCGCGGCCGTAGGCGTACTGCGCCCCGCCGGCCACTTGGTTGACGGCGCCGCGCACTTGGCGTCCCGGGTCACCGGTCAGGCCGCCCAGGGCGGTCTGGGCGCGGCCCTTGAGGTGGCGGGACGCGCCGCGGATCTGGTCGCGGTTCATGCAGCTCTCCTGGTGTCGGGGGAATGGAGCCCCGCCTCGGCCGGGGCGGCGGCGCCGGGGAGCCGGCGCCGCGGGACGGATCAGTGCTTGCCGGTGATCTTGTCGGCGACGGACTTGGCGCCGTCCTTGACGTCGCCGACGGTCTTCTGCGCCTCGCCCTTCAGCTCCTGCGCCTTGCCCTCGGCCACCAGCTTGTCGTTGCCCGTCGCCTTGCCGGCCGCCTGCTTGACGTTGCCCACCGCCTCGTTGGCCAGGCCCTTGATCTTGTCGGTCGTGCTGCTCATCGCGTGTGCTCCTGCTTCGCTGGTGAGGCCGGTCTCCCCGGCCGGTGGTGGCCCCCGCGATCGGCGCGGGGGCCGGTGAAGGTGTCAGAGGGAGGTGTCAGACGCGCCGGGTCTCGTATGCGCCGAGCAGGGTCGCGGGCTTGGGCGCACCCATCCGGCCGCCGACATACGCCGCCAGCGCACCCAGGATCAGCGCCAGCGCGGCGTAGAACGCGCCCTGCGTGGCCGCCGACTTCGCCGTCACGGCAGCGGCCTCGGCCTTCTGCTTGGCGCTGGCCACCGCCTGCTCGTACTGCTTCTGGTAGTCGTCGATCTGCGCCTTGGCCTGATCCGGCGTGATGCCCTGCGCCTTGGCCAGGGCGTCGGCGGCGCGGGTCTTGGCCTGCTCCTTCTGGGCCGGGTCACCGGTCAGGACCGCCTTCACCGCCGCCACGGCCGCGTCCTTGGCGGCCTGCGGGTCCTGGCCCGCGGCCTGCTGACGGACCTTGTCCTCGATGCCGTCGAGCGGGTTCGAGATCTTCGACAGCGACGGCGCCGCCGCCTGGGCGGCGGTCTGCACCGTGCCGCCGACGAGGTTGCCGGCGCCGCCGAGCGCGCTCGAGACGGTGCCGAGCGTGCCGCCGACCAGGCCGCTGGCGGCCGAGGTCAGCATGTACAGCACCACCAGAGTGGTGACCGCCCAGGAGACCAGCCCGTGCAGGGCGGCCGCGCCCGGAAGGGCCTTGCCCGAGAGCCGCCCGGCGATGAGGCCGCCGGCCAGCGAGGCGACGAGGCCCGAGGCGACGAACCACGCGCCCGCGCCCATGGAGACGGTGGAGGCGGAGGGATTATCGGCGGCGGTCGTGCCGACCGAGGCCAGCCCGACGCCGACACCGACGAGGTTGATGATCACCTGGGTGACCAGCGCGGTCACGGCGCCGGCGAAGATGGCGCCCCAGGAGACTTGGTTGAGCAGGACGGCGCGCGTGTCGGCGTGCGCGTCCGGGGCGAGGGGCGTTGCAACGGTCTGGATGGTGGTCACGCTGTCACTCCGGTGGTGGATCGCTGAAATTCGTGGGGCCGCCGGCCCCCGGAAGGAAGGCCCGGGGGTTGCCGGGACGCGGCTCAGTCGCGGCTCAGTCGCGGCTCAATCGCGGCGGGCGCTGACGAGCAGGCCGAGGCCGAAGCCCGCGATGCCGGCGATGAGCAGGGCGGCGAGCGGATACTCGGCGACCTGCTGGCCGACCTCGCGGGTGCCGCGGCGCAGGGCGTGGCTGCCGCGCGCGTAGGCGTCCTCGGCGTAGTCGTACGCCTCCTCGGCGGCGTGGCGGACGCCGCGCTCGGCGCGGGCGTACTGATCCTGCGCGGCGCCCTGGGCGCGGCGGGCGCGGGCCTCGACGTCGTCGGCCCCGAGATCGTCGACGGCGTCGCGGACCCGGCCGCCGAGGTCGCGGGCCGCGTCGGCCACGTGGTCGGCCGCGTCGCGCACGGTGTCCTTGGCCTGGCTGTAGAGGGTCTCGGCCTGTCCGGCGGCCTCGTGGGCGCGGCCCTCGACCGAGTCCCGCCGCGAGCCGGTCAGGTCGCCGAACGCGCCCTGCACCTTGCCGCCGAGTTCCCGGGCCGCGCCTGTGATCCGATTGGTATCGACCATGTCGTTCTCCTTCGTCGTCGCGTCGGCGACCGCCTCCGCGATCGCGCTCGTCGTGGGGGCGCCTCACCGTGAGGCGCCGGGTGACGTCCGTCAGCGCGGGCCGGAGCCCGCGGGCCCGGAGCCGGCCTTCGATCCGGGCGCGTCGCGCTTCTGGCGCCGGCCCTCGGTCTCCGTCCGGGCATCGCCGGTCAGCTTGCCGATGGCCTCCTTCACCGAGCCCTTGAGGTGCTCGGCGGACGGTGTCTTCCTGTCTTCGGTCATGGGCGCCTCGTCATGCGTGAGAAAACCCTTGCCGAGCAGAAGATGTACGCCGGGCGCGCCGGATCAATGGTGTGGTTGTACCAGTATGGCGGTATTCATCCGTCGGAGATGTTCAGGGGAAAGCCGTTCTCGCGCCCCCAAACGACTGCCTCGCTGCGCTTGTGGATGCCGATCTTGCGGTACAGGGCGGCGCCGTGATTGCGCACCGTGTTGCGCGACAGCCCGAGCTTGCGCGCGATCGCGTCGTCGCCGAGCCCCGCGCAGATCAGGTTGAGGATCTGGCGCTCGCGCACGGTCAGGTTCGGCGCCGCCGCGTCGCCGCCCTCCCGGGCCGGCCGGCGCAGGTTCGCCAGCTTCTCGATCAGCCCGCGGCTGAACCACGACGTGTCGGCCATCACCGTCTCGATCGCGTCGAACAGCTCCCGCTCGGAGTGCTTGCGCGCGGTGATGTCCTGCAGCACCAGCAGAACGAAGGCCGTCTCGTTGATCTCGACCCGCTCGGCCGAGACCAGGCAGTCGAGGTTCGCGCCGCTCTCGTGGCGCAGGCACACCTCGAGACCCAGCACGTAGCCCTGCCGCTCCAGGGCGGCCTCGACCTGCAGGCGCTGCTTCTCGGCGACCCACAGGCCGGCCTCCTCCAGCGAGCGGCCGATGACGCGGTCCCCGCCCAGGCCGAAGACCCGGCTGAACGCCTCGTTCACGCCCGTGACCTGGCCGTCCTCGGCCCGCACCAGCACGGTCGGGATCGGCGTCATCCGGAACGCCTTGGCGAAGCGCTCCTCGCTCTGGCGCAGGGCGGCCTCGGCCTTCCGGCGCAGTTCCAGGTCCGCGAAGGTGAACAGCATGCAGGGCTCGTCGCCCATCTCGATCGGCTGCCCGGCGACGATCACGAAGCGGCTCCCGCCGTCGGGCAGGTCGAGGCAGGCCTCCATCTGCGGGATCGTGCCGCCCGCGTTGAGCCGCGCGACGGCGAGGTCGCGGTTGCGCGCGCCGGCCAGGACGTCGACCTCGTAGACGCTGCGGCCGATGACGGCGTCGCGGGTGTGGCCGGTCATCTCCAGGAAGCCGTGATTGACCTTGACGTGGCGCAGGTCGGACAGCCGCGTGATCACGGCCGGGGCCGGGTTGGCGTTGAAGGTGCGCTCGAACCGCTCCTCGGCCTCGAACTGGTCGGAGACGTCCTTCAGGATCAGCGCGAGGCAGCTCGGGTTGCCGTCCCGGTCCGTGGCCACGAGGCTGCGCAGCGAGTGCACGAAGTCCATGTCGGGCTTGTCGGCCCGCCGCACCTCGACCACCACGTCGTGGAAGCGCTCGCCAGCGATCACGCGCTCGATCGGGTACTGGTTGGGCGTGATGTGGTTGCGGTAGCGGAGGCAGAAGCGGTCGCGATAGGCGTCGACGGTGGAGCCGAGCTCGTCGAGGCTCTCGGCACCGTGCATCGCCAGGGCGGCCGCGTTGGCGTAGGCGATGGTCTGGTCGGGCTCGACCAGGATCACGCCCTCGCTCAGGCCGGCGATGATCTGCCGGAGCTCATGCCTGTCGACGCCCGCCGTCACAGCTTCTGCACCCCTTCACGCGGTCACTGCCCTGTCGGCAGCGGGGCACAAACGGGTTGCGCACAAGCCGGTTCCCTCATCTAAGTTATTTTCCTGGTATACGCGCACCATTGACGCGGGCGTTTTGAGCCAAAGATAAATGCTCGCAACGCCGCGACGCCGTTCCCGTGCGCTCTCGGCCCCCCTTCCCAGAAGACGTGGCCATGCCGACCGTGCAGGATATTGACCGACTAGTGCGGGGGCCCGCCGAACACGGGGACGTGATCTCCGCACCGGGTGCGACATCATGTGCGGGTCGGCGCGAGAATTTTCCAGAAGTTGCAGAACTTGAGGAAACTTCGCGTCTAAGACGCCTGCTCGACCGCCTGTCGGAGGCCGCGGACGCCGCGGAGGCCGAGGGGCAGGTCCCGGTCGGCTTCGGGGCGGCGCTGGTCGACGCCGTGCCGGACCTGCGCCGCCGCGCGCTGACGCTGACCCGCGACGCCATCGCGGGCGATGTCCAGGGGGACGACCTCGTCCGGCTCACCCTCCTGAAGGCCTGGGAGCGCCGGGCGGCGTTCCGGCCCGGAACCGGGATGCCCGCATGGCTCGACACGTTCCTGCGCAGCCGCCCCGCGGGCGGCCGCGCCGGGCCGACCGGCCTGTCGCGGAACGGCGTGTCTGCCGGGATGGCCCGCTGAGACATGTCGGCGCGTGGCATCCCGCGGAGCCGGTGAGAAACACGGCGTACTGGTAAAAATATCTCATTCCCACGAATGTGTTAGGCCCCATATCGCGGTCGTGGAACGCGCCGTGCGCCGTCGGGCGCCGCCGGGTTCCGCGCCCCTTTTCCGAGGTTGTGCCGGGCGGATGGCCCTCTTGTCCGGCACGGCCGCGAGGCCGGGCGCCCGCGCCGCTCCGGGCGCGCGTCCGGCCCGTTGCCCTTTCACCCCGTGCTCCGGCTCCCGACGCTCCGTCGGGCGACCGCACCGACTGACGGTCCGCCCGCGCGCCGTGCCGCGCGACGGATCCGCCCGGCACGGAGGAATCCCATCCGAGATCCGAGACCATCACTGAGGAGACGATGACCCGACTTCGCGCCGCACGGCTCGCGCCCGCCCTGATCCTGACCGCCTGCATGACCGTCTGCGCCGCGACGGGAGCCTCCGCGGCCAACCGGTTCGACGGGTCATGGTCGGTCATCGCCACCGCGGAGAGCGGGAGCTGCACGGGGCCCTACAGCTATCCCATCGTGATCCGGGACGGGACCGTGGACGACGTCGGCGGCAACGGCGTCGACGCCTCCGGCCGGGCCGGGCCGGACGGCCGGATCACCGGCACGATCCGCAAGGGGCTGGCCAGCGTCTCGGTCACGGGCCGCCTGCGCGGGTCCGCCGGGACCGGCCGCTGGACTTTGTCCGGGCTCGGTGCCTGCGCGGGGCGCTGGACGGCCCGCCGCACCGGCTAGGGAGAGCGGGCGGTCGGCCCCTTTCCGGCCCCTTTCCAGCCCTTTTCCGGCCGAGGCGCGGCGGTCACACGGTCAGGACGGCCCAGCCGTGGGCCGGAAGGGTCACGCGGGCGCCGGTGCTGCCGGCCTCGGCGAGATCGCCGGTGCCGGCCTCGATCGCCCGGGCTTCCGGCACCGGCAGCGTCGCGTCCGCGTCGGCGAGGTTCAGGGCCGTCAGCACCCGCGCGCTCCCGTCGCCCAGCGCGAGCACGATCTGCGCGTTGGCGAGGTGCAGCGCCCGCGCCCGCGCGCGGTGGAGCCCGGCGTGGCGCCGCCGGAGGGCGATCAGGTCCCGGTGCAGCCGGTAGATCGGCCAGCCGTAGGTAGCGAGATCCGCGGGCGTCGGCGGGAAGGCCGGCCGGATGGCGTCGTCGCCGCCGACCCGCTCCTCCTTCACGCCGCGGAAGGCCTGCTCGTCGCCGGCGTAGATCGAGGGCGTCCCGCCGCAGGTCAGCAGGATCGCCAGCGCGTGCGGCAGGTGCCGCTCGTCGGTGAGCCGGCTCGCGATGCGCGTCACGTCGTGGTTGCCCACGAAGGTCAGGGGCGCGAACCTGTCGAGAAGGCTGTTGTGCCGGTCCAGGGCGTGGGCCAGCTCGAACAGGTTGCGATCGTTGAGGGCGCTCCAGATCGCCTTCCAGAGCTCGTACTGGGTCACCGAATCCATGCCGGTGTCCTGCACGATGCGGGCGTAGTCGCCGTGGATCACCTCGCCGACGATGTAGGCCTCCGGATGCGCGAGGCGGACCTGCCGCAGCACGCGCGCCCAGAAGCGCGGCGGCACCGCGTAGGCCGCGTCCAGCCGCCAGCCGTCGGCGCCCCGGGCGAGCCAGTGGCCCATGACGGCGGCGACGTGGTCGGCGATTCGCGGGTCGTCGTGGTTGAGCGTGACGAGCTGCCGGTGCCCCTCGAAGCAGGCGTAGTCCGGCTCGATGCCCGGGCCGGAGCCCCGCGGCCAGGACAGCCGGAACCAGCCGGCCCGCTCGGATTCGGGCCCGTGCCGCAGGACGTCCTGGAAGGCCGGGTGCGCCCGCCCGATATGGTTGAACACGCCGTCGAGCAGGACGCGGAGGCCGCGGGCCCTGGCCGCCGCGACCAGGGCGTCGAAATCTGCCGCGTCGCCGAGGCGCGGGTCGATGCGGAAATGGTCGACCGTGTCGTAGCCGTGCGTGGAGGCCGCGAAGATCGGCCCGAGCGCCAGCCCGGACGCGCCGAGCTCGACCGCGTAGTCGAGCCAGCCGTGCAGGTGGGCGAGGCGGTGCGTGACCGGTGCGGCCGGATCGGCTTCGTCGGGGGCTCCGACGAAGCCGAGGGGAAAGACCTGCCACCAGACTGCCTGTTCGATCCAGGACGCCACGCGACCTCCTCCGTCTCCGATCGGGACCGAACCCTGCCGCGCCGCGATGGTTGCAGGCTCGCCGCCGGCCCGGACGCGGCCTCGGCTCGCGGCGGGGGATCTCCGGGCAGCCCGGACCGAGACCTGGAGCCAGGCGCGGTCACGGGTCGGGATGTGGGATCGGGCAGGTGGCGCGGGGCGGGAAGAGATCTCCGCGGACCGGCGCTAAGTCCCGGCCGCGCCAGCGCTATCGCTGCGGAACCGGGACGCTGTCTTGTCACCAGGAAAGCCTGGTGGAGCTGAGGGGATTCGAACCCCTGACCTCCGCAGTGCGATTGCGGCGCTCTCCCATCTGAGCTACAGCCCCGTCGAGGCGCCGGCCTTGTAGGCGCGGGCGGCTCAGCCTGTCAATTCCCTGTTTCAACGTCGCCCGCCGCGCGCCGCTCCGGCGCTGGGGTGCGGGCGGCCCGAAGGATACGCGCGGACCCGCATGAACGCCCTGATCTGGCTCTTCGACACGGTCGTCCAGCTTTTCATCTACGTCCTCATCGCAAGCGCGGTTCTCAGCTGGCTCGTCGCGTTCAACGTGGTGAACGTGCGCAACCCGATCGTCGCGCAGATCGGCGAGGTGCTCTACCGGCTGACCGAGCCGGTGCTGCGGCCGATCCGCAACCTGCTGCCCAATCTCGGGGGCGTCGACATCTCGCCGATCATCCTCATCCTGCTGCTGCTGTTCATCAGCCGTCTGCTGCATGAATACGCCGTGCCCGCAGCTTACGTTTACACGCAGTAGGGTCGAACGCCCGTGAAGACGAATCCCGGCCGCTTCTTCGAGGATTTCCGCCTCGGCGAGACCATCCGCCACGCCACCCCGCGCACCGTGACGGTGGGCGACGTGGCGCTGTACACGGGCCTCTACGGGCCGCGCTTCGCCGTGCAGTCGTCGGACGCCTTCGCCCGGGCCATCGGCTACCCGAAGAGCCCGCTCGACGACCTGCTCACCTTCCACATGGTGTTCGGCAAGACCGTCCCGGACGTCTCCCTCAACGCGCTGGCCAATCTCGGCTACGCCGAGGGCGGGTTCCGGCGGCCGGTCTACCCGGGCGAGACGCTCTCCACCGTGTCGGAGGTGATCGGCCTCAAGGAGAGCTCGAACCGGCAGACCGGCGTGGTCTACGTCCGCTCGGTGGGCTCCGACGAGCGCGGCGAGACCGTGCTGAGCTATTGCCGCTGGGTGCTCGTGCGCAAGCGCGACCCCGAGGCGGCGATCGCCGAGGAGCACGTGCCGAGCCTCGCCAAGGTGGTCGACCCGCAGGATCTCGCGGGCGCGCTGCCGAAGCTCTCGGCCGCCGCCTACGACACCGACCTCGCCGGCAGCCCGCACCGCTTCGCGGATTACGCGGTGGGTGAGAAGATCGACCACGTCGACGGCATGACCGTCGAGGAGGCCGAGCACCAGATCGCCACGCGCCTGTTCCAGAACACCGCCAAGGTGCATTTCGACGGGCTGGCCGCCAAGGACACCCGCTTCGGCCGGCGCCTGATCTACGGCGGCCACGTGATCTCGCTCGCGCGGGCGCTGAGCTTCAACGGGCTCGGCAACGCCTTCGCCCTCGCGGGCATCAACGCCGGCCGCCACGTGGCGCCGCTCTTCGCCGGCGACACGGTCTATGCCTGGAGCGAGGTGCTGGCGACCGCCGATGTCGGCCGCGACGATGTCGGGCTCCTGCGCCTGCGCACGGTCGCCACCAAGAACCAGCCCTGCGGCGCCTTCCCGGACCGCGCCGGCGACGGCTACGACCCGGCGGTGATCCTCGACCTCGACTACTGGGCGTTCGTGCCGAAATAGGCGGCCGCGCCCCGGACGGCACCGCTCGGCGAGGCCGACGGGGGCGCGCCTCAGCGAATCCCGCCGCCAACCACGCCCGCCTCGACCGCGAGCGACAGGCGGTCCGTGACCGCCCACTCGACGCCCACGCCGGCCACCGGCCGGACCGCGATGTCCTGGCGCGCGAACGGCAGCGACCCCGGGGTCGGCCCGACGCGCAGCGTCTGGTGCAGGGCCAGGGCGCCGGTCTTGGCGTAGACCAGCACGTCCGGCGCGACGAGGGTGCCGACCTTCACCTCCAGGGATCCGGCGAAGTCGTTGGAATAGGCGAGCCGCCCGTAGCCCGGCGTGAGGTTGCCGCCGAGGCCGGCGAGATAGTCGAACCCGCCGCTGATGCCGTAGAGGATCGGGCCCTCCTGCCACATCCGGCCGCCCTCGAACCCGATGGTCGGCCCCGAATAGCTGCCGAGATGCCGGGACGTGCTGACCGCGTAGCCGGTCGACAGGCGGGCGTAGGAGCCGGTCCAGCGGCCGTACGCGTCCTCGGGCATCTGCGGCCACGCGAAGGAGGGCAGCGGCGCGAAGCCGATGGACGGCCAGAACAGCGCCTGGGCGGCGGCGGGACCGGCCGGGAGGCAGCAGGCCCCGAGCACGAGGCCGGCCGCGAGGCGGCGGAACGGACGGGAATCGGCGCGTCTGCTCATGCCGCCATCCTACCCGAAGGCACCGGATCGCGACAGGCTTGGCCGTGGCCGCCCGCGGGATCGTGCGCGCCCCGCCCGCCGCTGACCGGGCGCTCAGATTTTTCCGTCGAGGCCCATCTGGTAGTACTTGTGCGTGATCTTGTCCTGGTTCTCGAGGAGCCAGTCGATCGAGGGCTCGTTGGTCATGGCCTTGCGGATGGCCTCGGTCATGCCCCGGCGCTGGATGTCGAACAGCGCCTTGTGGTCGACGTGCTGGGCCTCGATGACGCCGGGGCTGAGCCAGACCGAGCAGATGATGCCGAGGTCGTTGGCCTTGTGCTTGGGGATGTAGCCGGCGCGCACGGCGTCCAGCACGCCGTTGGCGATGGCGAACTGGACGGTGCCCATCAGGATCGAGGTGTACTTGCTCTCGGTGACGCTGACCTTGGACACGCACAGGGTGACCGGGCGGACCATGATGTCGGTGTTGAGCAGGGCGAAGACGCGGCTGTGGCCGACGACCTGATCGCCGGTCAGCGTGGCCAGGGCGGTGCCGACCGGCCCGTCGAGTTCGCCGATGATGACCTCGGGCTCGGAGGCGGTGTTGGGCGGCCCGCCCGCGACCAGGGCCTCGCCGGCCCGCAGGATGATGCGCTCGTTCATGCTGTCCCTCGTGGCGGTCGGGCGATCCGGCTCTGCCCGACGGCGCGGCTCCTAACACCGGCCCGCCGCGCCTGTCGACGCGGGCGGGCGCACGCCACCGGCTGCGGCTCCGCGGCGCGGGAGGAGGGGGCGGCCGGAGGGGGGCGGCCGTCGCGGCCGCCCGCCCGGTCAGTCGCGCACGATGACCTTGGTGCCGACGCGGACCCGGTCGTAGAGGTCGGTCACGTCCTTGTTGGTCATGCGGATGCAGCCGGACGAGACCGCCGCGCCCATCGTCTCGGGCTCGTTCGAGCCGTGGATGCGGTAGAGCGACGAGCCGAGATAGAGGGCGCGGGCGCCCAGCGGGTTGTCCTGGCCGCCGGCCATGTATCGCGGCAGGTCGGGGCGGCGGGCCAGCATCTGCTGCGGCGGGCGCCAATCCGGCCACTCCTTCTTCATGGTGACGGTCTTGGTGCCGGACCACGAGAAGCCCTGCCGCCCGACGCCCACGCCGTAGCGGACCGCCGCGCCGCCGCCGAGCACGTAGTAGAGCCGGCGCTGGCGGGTCGAGACCACGATCGTGCCGGGCTTCTCCTTGCCGGTCCACGCCACCGTCTCGCGCGGGATCGCCTGGCTGCGGAAGATGTTGAGGAAGTCCGCGATCGGACCCCTGTCCAGCGGGTTGGCGGCCGCCGCCGGGGCGCTCCCGAGCAGCAGGCCCGCGAGCCCGAGTAGCGCGATCCGTCTCGCCATGGTCTTCCGTCCTCCGTTCGTCGCGGCGCGGGGACCCGCGGGTCTTCGCGGGTCTTCGCGGATCTCGGCGGGTCTTCGCAGATCTCGGCCAAGCCCGCGCGGAACCCCTGCGCGCATGGGGCGAGCCGGCCCGGACTTCACGGCAAGGTTGAGGCCGGGCCGCCGGTATGGCCACTTCCGGGCGCAGCTGTGTGCTGCGCGCAACACTGGGCGGGTGGCGCGACGCCGTGGGTGATTGCGCGCGGCGACAGCCGTGCTTATCTCAGACTCGTGATCCGATCCGCCGCTCTCCTGACCCGCCGCGCCGCGGGCCTGCCGGACCGCCTCGCCCGGGGCCTCGCCGCGCTGGCGCTGCTCGTGCTCGCGACGGCCGCGCTGGTGGCCGCGCCCGCGCGGGCCGAGGCCGCGCGCCCGGAGGGCCCGGCCTGCGCCATCGCGAGCCCGCGCCTGACGATCCTGTCCGGCACGCCGGACGCGCAGCCCGAGGCCAAGCGGTCCGAGGCCAAGCGTTCGGTCTTCGGCCGCACCGATCTCTGCGCCGCCGACAGCGAGATCCTCACCGAACTGGGGCTGCCGCGCCCGCCGGTCGACGCGCCGCGCCCCCGTCACACTGTCAACGCATCGTTCGACTACAGGTCCGACAGCGTACCGGCCTCCGCGCCGGACGGTTCGCCGCACCGGCCTCCACGCCGGGCCTGACGCGCGCGCCGGTCTCGCGGCCGGCATGATGGCGCGCCCGTCCTGATCTTCGTCCGACCGGCCTCGTGACCGGTCCCGGGATCTGACTCGACGATGCGCGGGCCCACGCTCCGCGCCAGCCTCAGCAGACGCATGCTTTCAGGAGCGTCGGTAATCGTGACCCGCACTTTGTCCGCCAGAATCCCGTCGTCGTTCCGCGCCTCGGCCCGCGCGACCGCCCTCCTGCCCGCGGCCCTGCTCCTGCTGGGTGTCGCCGCCTGCAACCCGAAGCAGGTCGCCGCGCCGGCCCCGCCGGTGCCGGAGGTCGGGTTCGTCAAGGTGGAGCCCCAGGCGATCCCCTACCTGCGCGACCTGCCGGGCCGCGTCGCGCCGATGCGCATCGCCGAGGTCCGCTCCCGGGTCTCCGGGCTCGTGGTCAAGCGGCTCTTCGAGCAGGGCAGCCAGGTCAAGGAGGGCGACATCCTCTACAAGATCGACCCGGCACCCTACGAGGTCGAGCTCGCCAGCGCCGAGGCGGCCCTCGCCCGCCAGGAGGCCGCCCTGGTGCTCGCCCGCCAGCAGGCCGACCGGCTCGAGCAGCTGCTCTCCCGCGCCACCGCGAGCCAGGCGCAGTACGACGCCGCCTTCGCGGCCAAGAAGCAGGCGGAGGCCGAGGTGGCCGGCGCCAAGGCGACCCGCGACCGCGCGCAGCTCAACCTCGGCTGGACCGACGTGCGCGCGCCGATCACCGGCCGCATCGGCCGGGCGCTGCTCACCGAGGGCACGCTGATCGAGCCGGGCTCTACGGGCGCGCTCGCCACGATCCAGCAGCTCGACCCGATCTACGTCGACATCACCCAGTCGGTCGGCGAGCTGAACCGCCTGCGCCGGGACCTCGCGAGCGGCGAGCTGGCGCGGCTGGAGGACAACACCGCCAACGTCCACCTGATCATGGATGACGGCTCCCTCTACCCGCTGGCGGGCCGGCTGCTGTTCTCGGACGTCACCGCCGACCCGAGCACCGGCCAGGTGACGCTGCGGGTGCAGTTCCCGAACCCGCACGACGAGCTGTTCCCCGGCATGTACGTGCGGGCGCGGATCAAGCAGGGCATCGATTCCGACGCGATCGCGGTGCCGCAGCAGGCGATCCAGCGCACCGACGACGGCCGCGCCGAGGTCTGGATCGTGCGCGCCGACGAGACCGTGATGCGCCAGCCCGTCGAGGTCGGGCCGGTGGTCGGGCAGAACTGGCTGATCCGCTCGGGCCTCAAGGCCGGCGAGCGCGTCATCATCGACGGCTTCCAGAAGATCACCGTCGGCGCCAAGGTGAAGCCCCTCGACCAGACCCCGGTCCACGGCGAGACCGGACCGAAGCACGACACCGACGAGGCGCCCGACGTGCCGGGCGACAAGGCGGAGGTCACCCCGCGGGCCGCCGCCGTCCAGCAGCGCCACTGAGTCCGGGAGAGCCCGATCATGGCACGCTTCTTCATCGACCGCCCGGTCTTCGCCTGGGTGGTGGCGCTGTTCATCTGCCTCGGCGGCGCGCTCGCCATCCCGAACCTGCCGGTGGCGCAGTACCCGGTGATCGCCCCGCCCTCCATCGCCCTGTCGACGGCCTATCCCGGCGCCTCCGTGGAGAGCCTCTACATCGGCACCACCCGGCTCATCGAGGATGAGCTGAACGGCGCCGCCAACATCATGAGCTTCGAGTCGACCACCGACTCGTTCGGCTCGGTCAACATCACCGCCACCTTCCAGCCCGGCACCGACCCGTCGCTCGCCTCGGTCGAGGTGCAGAACCGGCTGAAGCGCGTGGAGGCGCGTCTCCCGGCCGAGGTGCGCCAGCAGGGCATCCTCGTGGAGGAGGCCTCGGCCGCGACCCTCAACATCATCACCCTGGTCTCGAAGGACGGGTCGATGGACGAGGTCGGCCTCGGCGACTTCCTGATCCGCAACGTCATCAACGAGATCCGCCGCATCCCCGGCGTCGGCCGCGCGACGCTCTACTCGACGGAGCGGTCGCTGCGCGTCTGGGTGGATCCCGACAAGCTGCGCGGCCTCTCGCTCAGCGCCTCGGACGTCACCGACGCGATCCGCAACCAGAACGTCCAGGTCGCCTCCGGCTCGGTCGGCGCGCAGCCCAGCCCGACCCGGCAGGCGCTCACCGTGCCGATCATCGTGAAGGGCCAGCTCGGCACGATCGAGGAGTTCGGCGCCATCGTGCTGCGGGCCAATCCCGACGGCTCGAACGTGCGCCTGCGCGACGTCGCCCGGATCGAGCTCGGCGGCGACGCCTACCAGTTCTCCACGCGCCTCAACGGCGGCCCCGCCGCCGGCATCTCGGTGACGCTCGCCCCCGACGGCAACGCGCTCGAGACCGCCAAGGCGATCCGCGCCAAGATGGTGGAGCTGTCCCAGTTCTTCCCGCCGGACCTGAAGTGGGACATCCCCTACGACATCACCCCGGCGGTGGAGGCCTCCATCGAGAAGGTGCTGCACACGCTGGTCGAGGCGGTGGTGCTGGTCTTCCTCGTGATGTTCCTGTTCCTGCAGAACATCCGCTACACCCTGATCCCCACCATCGTGGTGCCGATCGCTCTCATGGGCACGGTCACGGTGATGTGGATCTCGGGCTTCTCGGTGAACGTGCTCACCATGTTCGGCATGGTGCTGGCCATCGGCATCCTGGTCGACGACGCCATCGTGGTGGTGGAGAACGTCGAGCGGATCATGAACGAGGAGGGGCTGCCCCCCAAGGAGGCCACCAAGAAGGCCATGGGGCAGATCACCGGCGCGATCATCGGCATCACCCTGGTGCTGATCGCCGTGTTCATCCCGATGGCGTTCTTCCCCGGCTCGGTGGGCATCATCTACCGGCAGTTCTCGATCGCGATGGTGACCTCCATCGCGTTCTCGGCGCTGCTCGCCCTGTCGCTGACGCCGGCGCTCTGCGCGACCTTCCTGAAGCCGATCGAGAAGGGGCACGGCCACGCCAAGGGCGGCGTGTTCGGGATGTTCAACCGCTTCGTCGATCGCGAGACCGCCCGCTACGGGCGCGGCACCGCGGCGTTCATCCGGAAGTCCGGCCGGGTGATGCTGGTCTACGTCGCGCTCGTGGCGGGCACGGCCTACGCCTTCGTCAACCTGCCGGAGGGCTTCCTGCCGGTCGAGGACCAGGGCTTCTTCACGGTCGACATCCAGACGCCCCCGGGTGCCTCCTACAACCGCACCCAGGAGGCGGTGCGCAAGGTCGAGGAGCACCTGCTGGCGCAGCCCGGCGTCGCCACCGTGACGATGCTCAACGGCTTCTCGTTCTCGGGGCAGGCCCCGAGCACCAGCCAGGCCTTCGTCACCCTCAAGCCATGGAGCCAGCGCGACGCCAAGAACTCGGCCGCCGCGCTCGTGGCCGGCACCAACGCGGCCCTCGCCACGTACCGCGACGCCACGGTGGACGCGCAGGAGCCGCCGCCGGTCGACAACCTCGGCAACGCGGCGGGCTTCTCGTTCCGCCTTCAGGACCGGGCCAACCGCGGCTACGCGGCCCTGCTGTCGGCCCAGGAACAGCTCCTGAAGCTGGCCTCGCAGAGCCCGGTTCTCCAGAAGGTGAAGATCGAGGGCCTGCCGCCGACCCCGCAGGCGGAGCTGGTGATCGACCGCGAGAAGGCGGCCGCGCTCGGCGTGAAGTTCGAGGACATCAACAACACGATCCAGCTCAACCTCGGCTCGGTCTACCCGAACGACTTCCCCAACCGGGGCAAGATGCAGCGGGTCTACGTGCAGGCCGAGCAGCTCCAGCGCATGAACGCATCGGACATCCTCAACTACGCGGTGAAGAACGCCACCAACACGATGGTGCCGATGTCGTCCTTCGCGGAGCTGAAATGGAGCATGGGGCCGAGCCAGATCGTCGGCTTCAACGGCTATCAGTCGGTGCGCTTCACCGGCGAGCCGAACCCCGGCTACACGTCGGGCGACGCCATCGCCGAGATGGAGCGGCTGATGCTGCAGCTGCCGAAGGGCTTCGGCTACGCCTGGACGGGTCAGTCCTACCAGGAGAAGCAGGCGGGCAGCCAGGCGAGCCTGCTGCTCGCCCTGTCGGTGCTGATCGTGTTCCTGTGCCTCGCCGCGCTCTACGAGAGCTGGGCGATCCCGGTCTCGGTGATGCTGGTGATCCCGCTCGGCGTCATCGGCGCGGTGGCGGCCGTGTACCTGCGCGGCATGCCCAACGACGTGTACTTCAAGATCGGGCTGATCACGATCATCGGCCTCTCGGCCAAGAACGCGATCCTGATCGTGGAGTTCGCCAAGGACCTCTGGAAGCCCGGCACCTCCGTGGTGCGGGCCGCGGTCGAGGCGGCGACGCTCCGGTTCCGGCCGATCGTGATGACCTCGCTCGCCTTCATCTTCGGCGTGGTGCCGCTGGCCATCGCCACCGGCGCCGCCTCGAAGAGCCAGCAGGCGATCGGCACCGGCGTGATGGGCGGCATGATCACCGCGACCGTGCTGGCGGTGTTCTTCGTGCCGGTCTTCTTCGTCGTCGTCATGCGTCTGTTCCGGCGCAAGGCGGTGGCGGAGGGCGAGGCGGCGGAGGCCGAGACGCGGCACGAGCCGGCGCGGGTGGCGGCCGAGTAGGCCGGCGCCGGCCGCGCGGTGCGGCGTCCGGTCGACGTCTTCGCTGGATGCCGCCCGCTCCGTCATCACGAGCGGAGCGACGTGACCCAGGGCAGCGCGCCGTCGCGCGGCGCCGCCCTGGATGGCTTCGGTGCGCTCGCCAAGACGGGGCGCGTCGAAGCCGCGATTCTGTAACGGGGATGAAGCGGGGAAAACGCGCTTCGGAACGCGCTTCGGAAGACACGAGATGTCGCGCCCCCGCGACAGGCTCGGCCCTCGTCTTGTATACAGATGGTCCGATGCTTGCTGACGCCGCGGTGGACACCGCCGGGGCAGCCGGCCGGTGGCGCATTCACGGTCTCGGAGATCCGCTTGTCCCGCTCAGCCCTGAAGACCCTCGCCCGCGGCGTGGCCGCGAGCACGGTCGCGACGTTCGCGTTCGCCGCGCTGCCCGCGCAGGCCGCCAACGTCTTCCGCTTCGCCTTCCAGGGTGACCTGAAATCCCTCGACCCGTACTCCCTCAAGGAGAGCTTCACGGAAGGGATGCAGCAGGCGGCCTACGAGTCCCTCGTCACCCTCGACAAGAACCTGAAATTCGCCCCCGGCCTCGCGGAATCCTGGGAGACGCCCGAGCCGACCCGCTGGCGCTTCCACCTGCGCAAGAACGTGAAGTTCCACGACGGCACGCCGTTCACCGCCGACGACGTGATCTTCTCCGCCCAGCGCGTCCGCGCCCCGGGCTCGAACTTCACCACCAACGTGCCCGCCGACGCCGAGTTCGTGAAGGTCGACGACTTCACCGTCGACATGGTGCTGAAGAAGCCGAACCCGATCGCCATCGCCCAGTTCCCGACCTGGGTGATCATGTCGAAGGCGTGGTCCGAGAAGAACGGCGTCGTGCAGCCGACGCCGCCCAGCGCCACCAGCCCGAGCTACGCCACGCTGCACGAGAACGGGACCGGCCCGTTCGTGATCACCGAGCACCAGCCCGGCGTGAAGACCGTCTTCAAGAAATTCGACGGCTACTGGGGCAAGGTGGAGTCGAACCTCGACGAGGCGATCCTGACCACCATCGCCAACCCGGCGACCCGCGTCGCCGCGCTCCTCTCCGGCGAGGTCGACTGGATCGACCCGGTGCCGCTGCAGGACCAGCAGCGGGTCAACGCCAGCGGCACCGCCACCGTGATGGCCGGCCCCGAGCTGCGCACGATCTTCCTCGGCATGGACCAGGACCGGGACGAGCTGAAGGATTCGAGCGTCAAGGGCAAGAACCCGTTCAAGAACATCAAGGTGCGCGAGGCCTTCTACCTCGCCATCGACGAGGACACGATCGCCAAGCGCGTGATGCGCGGGCAGGCGGTGCCCTCCGCGCTGATGATTGCCCCGGCCCTCTACGACCGCGGCGCCGAGTTCAAGCGCCCGGCCACCGACCTCAAGAAGGCCAAGGAGCTGATGGCCCAGGCCGGCTACCCGGACGGGTTCTCGCTGACCATGGACTGCCCGAACGACCGCTACGTCAACGACGAGGCGATCTGCCAGGCGGTGGTCTCGATGCTTGCCCGCATCAACGTCAAGGTGAACCTGAACGCCCAGCCGAAGGCCAAGTACTTCGCCAAGGTGCTGGCGCCGGCCTACGACACCTCGTTCTACCTGCTGGGCTGGACCCCGTCCTCGCTGGACAGCCACAACATCCTCTACGAGATCGTCGGCTGCCGGAAGCCCGGCGACAAGTCGGGCCGGGGCAGCTGGAACCTCGCCGGCTACTGCGACCCGAAGATCGACGCGATCGCCGACAAGGTCGAATCCGAGACCGACAAGACCAAGCGCGACGCCCTGATCAAGGAGGGCTTCGACGTCCTCAACGCCGACTGGGGCTACATCCCGCTGCACCAGCAGGCGCTGGCCTGGGGCGTCTCCAAGAAGGTCCACCTGACCCAGCGCGCCGACAACCTGCTGCTGCTCTACTGGGTGTCGAAGGACCCGCAGTAGGGGCCGGGGCGTGCTCGCCTTCCTGCTGCGCCGGGTGATCCAGGCGGCCGCGGTCCTCGCGGTCGTCGGGCTCATCGCCTTCGCGATGTTCCGGTTCGCGGGCGACCCCGTGAACCAGATCGTCGGGCCCGACACCACCGTGGCCGAGCGGGCCCAGATCCGGACGGATCTCGGCCTCGACGACCCGGTCCTGGTCCAGTTCGTCCGCTACGCCGGCAACGTGGTGCGGGGCCAGTTCGGCATCTCGTACCAATTCCGGCAGCCGGTCTCGCAATTGCTCGCCGAGCGCATGCCGGCGACGCTGGAGCTCGCCTTCTGCGCCACGATCTTCGCCCTCGTGGTGGGGATCCTGATGGGCGTCTACTGCGCGCTGCGCCGGGAGTCCTGGCTCGCCGGGCTGTTCCAGGCGGTCTCGCTGATCGGGATCAGCCTGCCGACCTTCCTGATCGGCATCCTGCTGATCTACCTGTTCTCGGTGACGCTGGGCTGGCTGCCCTCCTACGGGCGCGGCGACACGGTGCGGCTCGGCTGGTGGACCACCGGCTTCCTGACCGCCTCCGGGCTCAAGGCGCTGATCCTGCCCTCGGTGACGCTCGGCCTGTTCCAGATGACGCTGATCATGCGGCTGGTCCGCGCCGAGATGCTGGAGGTGCTGCGCACCGACTACGTCCGCTTCGCCCGGGCGCGGGGGCTCACCACCCGGGCCGTCCACCTGCGCCACGCGCTCAAGAACACCCTGGTGCCGGTGATCACCATCGCGGGGCTGCAGCTCGGCTCGGTCATCGCCTTCTCGATCATCACCGAGACGGTGTTCCAGTGGCCCGGCATGGGCCTGCTCTTCGTCCAGGCGGTGCAGAACGTCGATATCCCGATCATGTCCGCGTACCTGCTGCTCGTCGCCCTGATCTTCGTGACCATCAACCTCGTGGTCGACATCCTCTACACGGTGGTGGACCCGCGCCTGCGGCTGCCCGCCGGGCGGACGGCGTGAGGTCGAACATGACGGACTCCTCCGCCTGGCCACCCCGTCATCGCGAGCGCAGCGAAGCGACCCAGGGTAGCGCGCGTCCGGTCGGCGTGGCGCTGCTGGATTGCTTCGCTCCGCTCGCAAAGACGACAGGTGCCTCCCTGAGCTTCCCAATCGGACACGGCGTGAGAGGCGGCCGATGAGCGGATACGACCTCGACGCGGGCGACGCCCCGCCGGTCCCGCTGCCGGAGGCGAAGCCCTCGCGGCTCGCGCGCTGGCGCGATTCCGACCTGCTGGCGAACTTTTTGCGCTCGAAAACCGCTGTGGCGGCGCTGATCGCCACGCTGCTGATGGTCGGCCTCGCCTTCGCGTCGCCGTGGATCGCCCCGCAGAACCCCTACGACCCGGCCCAGCTCGACCTGATCAACTCCAACCTGCCGCCGATCTGGCAGGCGGACGGTCAGGCGCCGTTCTATCTCGGCACCGACGACCAGGGCCGGGACGTGCTCTCGGCGGTGCTGTACGGCCTGCGCCTGTCGCTGATCGTCGGCGTGCTCGGGGTGCTGACCTCCGGGATCCTCGGCATCGCCCTCGGCCTGATCGCCGGCTACGCGGGCGGCTTCCTCGACACACTGATCATGCGGGTCGCCGACGTGCAGCTCACCTTCCCGGCGATCCTGATCGCCCTGGTGGTGGACGGCGTCGCCAAGGCGAGCTTCGGCAGCGCCCTCGACGTCGGGCCCTTGATCGGGCTGATCGTGGTCTCGATCGGCCTGTCCTTCTGGGTGCAGTACGCCCGGACCGTGCGCTCCTCCGTGATGGTCGAGAAGGGCAAGGACTACGTCCAGGCGGCGCGGCTGATCGGCCTGTCGCCGCCGGTGATCATGGTCCGCCACGTCCTGCCGAACGTCACCGGCCCGGTCTTCGTGATCGCGACGATCAACCTCGCGCTGGCGATCATCACCGAGGCGACGCTGTCGTTCCTCGGCACCGGCCTGCCGGAGACCATGCCGTCGCTCGGCACGCTGATCCGCACCGGCAACCGGTTCCTGTTCTCCGGCGAGTGGTGGATCGTCGCCTTCCCGGGGCTGGCGCTCGCCGGGCTCGTCATCGCCATCAACCTCCTGGGGGATTGGCTGCGCGACGCGCTCAATCCGAAGCTGCAATGATCGGGCATCGTCATCGCGAGCGCAGCGAAGCGACCCAGGGCAGCGCGACATTGGTGACCATGGCGCCGCTGGATTGCTTCGCTCCGCTCGCAAGGACGGGAGTGGCCGTCCGACGGCCCGACGCCGGAACGGCCAAGGCATGACCGACACCATCCTCTCCGTGCGCGACCTGACGGTCGCCTTCGACACCCGCCGCGGGCCGCTCACCGCCATCGACCGGGTCTCGTTCGACATCGGCCGCGGCGAGATCCTGGGCGTGGTCGGCGAGTCCGGGGCCGGCAAGTCGGTGACCGGCTCGGCGGTGATCGGGCTGATCGACCGCCCCGGCCGGATCGCCGGCGGCGAGATCCGCCTGCGGGGCGAGCGCATCGACAATCTCTCCCCCGAGGCGATGCGGCGGGTGCGCGGCAAGCGCATCGGCATGATCTTCCAGGATCCGCTGACCTCGCTCGACCCGCTGTTCCGGGTCGGCGACCAGATCGTCGAGACCCTGCGCACCCACACCGACCTGTCGGCCAAGGCCGCCCGCACGCGCGCCATCGACCTGCTGGCCGAGGTCGGCATCCCGGCGCCCGAGCGGCGGATCGACGGCTACCCGCACGAGTTCTCCGGCGGCATGCGCCAGCGGGTGGTGATCGCGCTGGCGCTCGCGGCCGAGCCGGAGCTGATCATCGCCGACGAGCCGACCACGGCGCTGGACGTCTCGGTCCAGGCCCAGATCATCACGCTGCTGAAGCGCCTGTGCCGCGAGCACGGCACCGCGGTGATGCTGGTCACCCACGATATGGGCGTGATCGCCGAGGCCGCCGACCGGGTGGCGGTGATGTATGCCGGGCGGGTGGCCGAGATCGGCCCGGTCGCCTCGGTGATCGCCAAGCCGCACCACCCCTACGCGGTCGGCCTGATGGGGGCGATCCCGACCCTCTCGCAGGAGGCCGACCGGCTGAGCCAGATCCCGGGCTCGATGCCGCGGCTCACCGCCATCCCGAAGGGCTGCGCCTTCAACCCGCGCTGCCCGAAGGTCTTCGCCCGCTGCCGGGTCGAGCGGCCCGAGCCGA
This sequence comes from Methylobacterium sp. NPDC080182, assembly GCF_050281105.1. NCBI lineage: Bacteria > Pseudomonadati > Pseudomonadota > Alphaproteobacteria > Hyphomicrobiales > Methylobacteriaceae > Methylobacterium > Methylobacterium sp. NPDC080182. Next base: position 233,514 of record NZ_JBNNWO010000006.1, on the reverse strand, counting down.
TCCCGGTCGACGCGAGCCGGGTGGCCTGTCACCTGTACGATGCAGCGGAGCGCGCAGCGTGAGCGCCTACGTCGAAGTCACCGACCTGCGCCGCCAGTTCGACGTCTCGAAGCCCTGGCTCAACCGGGTGATCGAGCGCGAGCCGCGGAAATTCCTCACGGCGGTCGACCGCGTCGGCTTCGAGATCCGGAAGGGCGAGACCTTCGCGATCGTCGGCGAATCCGGCTCCGGCAAGTCGACGGTGGCCCGGATGGTGGTCGGCCTGCTGCCGCCCACGGCCGGCGAGGTGCGGATCACCGGCGTCTCGATGACCGACCCGCGCCAGGCCGCGGCGCGGCGGCGCCTGCGCGCCCGGATCCAGATGATCTTCCAGGACCCCTACGCGTCCATGAACCCGCGCTGGCGGGTCGGGAAGATCATCGCCGAGCCGATCCGGGCCTTCGACCTGATCCAGGGGGAGGGGGCGATCCGCGCCCGGGTCGGCGAGCTTCTGGGACTTGTCGGCCTCCACGCGGATGATTCCAAAAAATACCCGCACGAATTCTCAGGCGGGCAGCGCCAGCGGGTGGCGATCGCCCGGGCGCTGGCGAGTCAGGCCGAGTTCCTGGTGGGCGACGAGCCGACCTCGGCGCTCGACGTCTCGGTGCAGGCGCAGATCCTCAACCTGATGCGCGACCTGCAGGACCGGCTGGGGCTGACCTACCTGTTCATCTCCCACAACCTCGCCGTGGTCCGCCACATGGCGACCCGCGTGGGCGTGATGTATCTCGGCCGCCTCGTGGAGGTCGCGTCCGCCAGGGACCTGTTCGCGACGCCGCGCCACCCCTACACGCGGATGCTCCTCGACGCGGTGCCCGACCTCGCCCATGTCGGCCGCGCCCGGGTGCCGGTCTCCGGCGAGATCCCGAACCCGATCGACCCGCCGCCCGGCTGCACCTTCAACCCGCGCTGCCCGCTCGCCAACGACCGCTGCCGGACCGAGGTGCCGGCGCTCCTCGACGGCGTCGCCTGCCACGCCGTGCAGGAGGGGCGGGCCTGACAAGCGGGCCTGACAAGCGGGCCTGACATGCGGGCCCGGGGGCTGCCCCGGGCGGCCGTTGCGCTCGGCCCGCGCAGGCGCTATGGGCCGTCCCCGATGGGGATGGAGTTCCCCGAAACCGCCCGTCAGGGCTGATGACTCCTACCGCGAAACCGGCGGTGGGAGTGCGTCTTGCAAGCACCCGCCGCGACGGCGGGTTTCTCATGCCCGCCCGACGCACTGGAGCGCGCATGTCCTTCACCACCTGCATCCTGGTCATGATCGGCGGTGCCCTCGGCACCCTGGCCCGCTACGTCGTCTCGGTGCTGGCGCTGCCCATCAGCCGCGACCTGCCCTGGGGCACGATCCTCATCAACGTGACGGGCTCGTTCATCATCGGCCTGTTCGGCACGCTGACCCTGGCGCATGGGCGCTTCCCGGTCTCCGAGAACGTCCGCCTGTTCGTGATGATCGGGCTGTGCGGCGGCTACACGACCTTCTCGTCGTTCAGCCTCCAGACCCTCGACCTCATGCGGAGCGGCGCGGTGGTCCGGGCCATGGTCAACGTGTTCGCCTCGGTGGTGCTCTGCGTCCTCGCGGTCGCGCTGGGCCACGTCGTGGCGGCCCACTGGAACGGCGGCGCCGTGCAGATCGCCCAAGTCAGCATCGAGGAGGACGGCTGACCGGGCGGCGGCCGCGCACATCGGCGCGGCCCGGCCCTCACGCGTCGCGCCACTGGGCGAAGGTCGCCGCCTGCCCCACCGGCGCGCCATCGCGGTCGAGCTGCCAGACCACCGCCTCGTCGATCCAGAAGCGCCGGCCGTCCTTGGCGATCCGCAGGCCGCGATAGCCGCGGCTGAAGCCGTCCCGGGTGACCGCGTCGAGGAGCCGCTGCCGCTCGGCCCGCTCGGGAGCCTCGGCCGAGAGCCGCGAGGGCAGGCCGACGAGCTCGTCCCACGCGTAGCCGAAGCAGGCCTGCGCGGTCCGGTTGGCGTAGACGAAGCGCGGATCCGCGCCCCCGTCATGGGCGAGCACCGCGAACGGGGCCGCCGCGTAGAGCCAGTCCGCGTCCGCATCCGCCGGCACCAGAGGCTCGCCGAGGCGCCGCGCGTAGCTGCCGGTGAGCAGGGCGAAGAAGTCCGGGTCGTGCGAGAGGTCCGTCATGATCCGCTACAGGACTGGGTCGGCGTCGATGCGCATGCGCAGGATCGCGTAGGGCGGCTGCTGCAGGTCCCGCCCGCGGTTGAATTCCGGCCGCCGGTTGACCTGGGCCGCCGAGATATAGAGCCACCGGTCCGGGGTGATCCAGAACGTGTCGGCCCAGACCAGCCGGTCGTCGGCGGCCAGCACCTCGACGGTGCCGTCCGGCAGGCGCCGGCCGACCGCGTTGTGCTCCTGCAGGCTGAGATAGACCCGGTCCTGGGAATCGGTGGTCAGTCCCCCGGTCATGCCCTTCTCGCCGAGATCCTCGACGGCGGCGGCCACGGCCGCGTCCGCGACGCCCGGATCGCGCAGGGCCGCGGTCTCGACCGCGTAGAGCCGCCGGCTCATCAGCGGCGCGTAGTAGAGGCGGCGGCCGTCCGGGCTGATCGCGATGCCGTTGGCGCCGCCCTTCGGGCTCTTCTCGGGCGCGTCGCCCTTCCGCTCCATCACGGGGCGGCGCTCCACGAACTTGACCAGGCCCTCCTCGGACCGCGTGCTGACGTGGTCCGCGAGGCGCCGCACCACCCGCCCGCTGTCGAGGTCGACCGCCAGGATCGCGCCCGCGCCGGACTGGCCCTGGTCGGTGACGTAGGCCAGAGCCCGCCCGTCGCGCACGTCGACCCGCAGGTCGTTCAGGGAGGAATCCGGGCCGATGCCCGCGTCGAGGGGGATCGTCCGGCGGACGCTGTTCCGGCCGATATCGATCGCCAGGATCTTCGCGCCGCCCGGCACCGGCCGCCCCTTGCCCGCGGGCAGGCCGGCATCGAGGATCCAGAGGGTGTCGTCGCGGTCGAAGACGCCGTTGGGGACGTGGAACAGCGACGCCTGCGGCGCCCCCGGATCCGGGCGGTTGGTCGCCGCGTCCGGGTAGGGCTTCACCGACCCGTCGGGCAGCACCTCGCCGAGGGTGATCGGCTCCGCGCCGGTGAAGCGCGGCATCATCACGAAGATCCGGCCGCCCCGGGCGATGGCGAGCCCCGTGGGGGTCGAGGGCGCGTCCGCCGCGATGGCGAGCTCCAGCGTCCCCACGGGCCGGCTCGTCGGGGGCGACGGCGTCGCGGCGCGCGCCGCGGGGGCGGCGAGGGCCAGGAGACCGGTTCCGAGCAGGCGGCGGCGGTCGAGGCGCATGGGGATCCTGTCGCGGAGCTTGTCGGGGCGAGGGTCTTGGCGCGCCGCTCAACCTGTGGGGATGCCGGCCCAACGCGCGGGCCCGGCGCGCGATCCCGCGATGCGGTATCGCGGCGGCCTCGCGGCGGAATTCCGGGACCGGTCCCCGGGCCCGGTGATCGGGAGCCGCCTCGGGGCGGTCCACAGGTGCCGGGGCGCGACGCTGGCTCCGGCCCACGCCGTCACGCTAAGCACGGTCGTGTCGGGCGTTCGATTCGGCGCCGCACGGGCCGCGGCCCGGCTGGCAGATGTGGAGAGGTGGGACACGCATGGATCCCGAAGGATCCGAACCGGCGCCGGAGACCGCGCCCCGGCCCGCCGCCGGGCCGCTGCGGGTCCTCGCCCTGGCGGTGCAGAAGGGCGGGACGGGCAAGACCACCCTGGCGGCCTCCCTGGCCGTCGCCGCCGCGGAAGCAGGTGAGCAGGTGACCGCCCTCGATCTCGACCCGCAGAGCTCGCTGGCCGGCTGGGGGGCCCTGCGTAAGGCCGACGGCAGGAGCGACCGCGCGCGCGACGCCGTCGCGGTCGACCGGGTCCAGCCCTGGGAGATGGGCCAGCTCTCGGAGATCCTCGGCATCCTCGCCGAGCAGGGCACGACCCTCGCCGTCCTCGACACCGCCGGCAGCGCGTCCGGCCTCGCCCCGGCCCTGAAGGACGCCGATTTCGTCCTGATGCCGGTCCGCCCCTCCCGGCTCGACATCGTGGCCGCCCGGCCGACGCTCCAGGCGCTGGTCGGCCTCGGCCTGCGGGAGCGGCTGGCCCTGGTGCTGAACCAGTGCCCGCCGCCGCCCTCGCCGCGCACCAGCGCCTACGCGGCGCAGCTGCGCGCCCTGGGCGTCCTGGCCGAGCCCGGGATCATCCACCGGGTCGACCACCAGGACGCCCTGGCGACCGGGCTCGGCGTCACGGAATTCGCCCCCGGCAGCCAGGCCGCCGAGGAGGTTCGGGCGCTCTGGGCCTGGGTCGACGGGAAGATGCGGGCGGCGCCCGCCCGCTGAGATCGGGCCGCTGCCGGGATCAGCCCTGGCCGAGGGCCGCGAGGATCCGCGCCCAGGAGCGCGTGCCCTTGTGGAAGCTCGTCAGGTCGTACTTCTCGTTCGGCGAGTGGATCCGGTCGTCGTCGAGGCCGAAGCCGATCAGCAGGGTGTCGCGCCCCAGGATCCGCTTGAAGTCGCCGACGATCGGGATCGAGCCGCCTGCGCCCACGGTCACCGCCGGCACGCCCCACTCGTCCTGCAGCGCCGCCTTGGCGGCGCCGAGCTGCGGCATGTCGAAGGGCAGGCTGATCGCCCGCGAGCCCTTGTAGGTGATGACCTCGACCTGGCAGTCGGCCGGCACCCGCGCGCGCACGAAGGCCTCGAAGCTCTCGGCGAGCCGCTTCGGGTCCTGGTCGTCCACGAGGCGGAACGAGACCTTGGCGGAGGCGGTGGAGGCGATCACCGTCTTGGTGCCCTCTCCCGTATAGCCGCCGATGATGCCGTTGGCGTCGCAGGAGGGGCGGGACTGCACCAGCTCGATCGGCATCCGCCCGCGCTCGCCCGCGGGCTCCTTGAGGCCGATCGGCCCGAGCAGCGTCTCCGGCGTCAGGCCGAGGCCGCGCCACTGCTCCAGCACCTCCGGCGGGCGCTCGTGCACGCCCTCGTAGAAGCCCGGGATCGTCACCCGCCCGTCGGCGTCGTGCAGGTCGGCGATGATCTTCGACAGAACGTGGATCGGGTTGCGCGCCGCGCCGCCGAAGAAGCCGGAATGCAGGTCGCGGTCGGCGCAGGTGACCTTCACCTCGAAATAGGCGAGCCCGCGCAGCGACGACGTGATGGCCGGGGTCTTCCGGTCCCACATGCCGGTGTCGCAGACCAGCACCACGTCGCAGCCGAGTCTCTCGCGATTGGCCGCGACCCATTCGGGCAGGCCTTGTGATCCACTCTCCTCGGCGCCCTCGATCAGGATCGTGACGCCGCAGGGCAACTCGCCGTGCATGGCGATATAGGCCCGGCATGCCTCCACGAAGGTCATCACCTGACCCTTGTCGTCGGAGGCGCCGCGCCCGACGATCGTCTTGCCGCCCTGGCCGTCGTCAGCGATGTGCGGCTCGAAGGGCGGCGTCTTCCACAGGTCGAGGGGATCGACCGGCTGCACGTCGTAATGGCCGTAGAACAGGACGTGCGGCGCTCCCGGCTTCGGCCGGTGGGCCAGGACCACCGGGTGGAGCGAGGTCTCCTCCACCGAGGTCTCGAAGCCCAGCGCGGTCAGGTCCTGGGCGAGCCAGGCGGCGGCCTCGCGGCAATGCCCGGCATAGGCGGGATCGGTGGAGATCGACGGGATCCGCAGGAAGGCGAACAGCCGCTCCAGGGCGTTCTCCAGGTCCGTGTCGATGTCGTTGAGGATCGCGTCGAGCGCGGCCATCGGTGGCTCCGGGGTGCGGCGTGGACTCTGCGGGAAGGAGGGTTAGCCGAGGCGGGGTGGGGCCGGCAATGTCGGACGGTGCGGCGGCCGATATGCGCGCCGCAGGCGCGCCACCCTCGCTCACGGGTTGAGACGGCGCGCTCCGGAACAGGCGCAGATTGGAATGGTTATCGACCGGAAGCCCAGGCCGCGGCCCGCGCGTCGCTGCCGGTCGCTGCCCCGGACCGATCCGCTCCCGCCCGGCCCCGGCCGGCCCAGACCGTGGACGACATCATGCGCCTCGAGACCCAGCCGCCGGTGTCGGCGGACACACCGATCGGCATCACGCTGACGATCAACGGGCAGCGGCGCGAACTGCAGGTCGCGCCGTGGACCACGCTCCTCGACCTCCTGCGCGAGCGGCTCGACCTCACCGGCACCAAGAAGGGCTGCGACCACGGCCAGTGCGGGGCCTGCACGGTGCTGGTGAACGGCACCCGGGTGAATTCCTGCCTGACCCTGGCGGTGATGAAGGACGGCGCCGAGATCACCACGGTCGAGGGGCTGGCCGCCCTCGGCGACCGGGCGAGCAGCAACGCCCTCCACCCGATCCAGGAGGCGTTCATCGAGCACGACGCCTTCCAGTGCGGCTACTGCACGCCGGGCCAGCTCTGCTCGTCGGTCGGCCTGATGAACGAGGGCCACGCCCACACCCGGGACGAGATCCGCGAGGCGATGAGCGGCAATATCTGCCGCTGCGGCGCCTACACCAACATCGTCGACGCCATCGAGAACGTCATGCAGGGAGGCGCCCGATGAACCGCTTCGACTACGTCCGCGCCGGCACGGTGGCGGAGGCGGTGCAGGCCTTCGGGGCCGGGGCCCGCTTCATCGCCGGCGGCACCAACCTGATCGACCTGATGAAGTACGAGGTCGAGAAGCCGGGCCGGCTGATCGACATCACCCGCCTGCCCCTCGACCGGATCGAGGACAGCGGGGACGGCCTGCGGATCGGGGCGCTCGTGACCAACGCCAAGGCGGCCTACGACGACCGGGTCGCGGCCCGGTACCCGCTCCTGCGCAACGCCATCCTGGCCGGCGCCTCGGCGCAGCTGCGCAACGCCGCCTCCACGGGCGGCAACCTGCTCCAGCGGACCCGCTGCTACTATTTCTACGACGTGGCCACGCCCTGCAACAAGCGTGCGCCCGGCTCCGGCTGCCCGGCGATCGGCGGGATGAACCGCATCCACGCGATCTTCGGGACGAGCGCGCACTGCATCGCCACCCACCCCTCCGACATGTGCATCGCGCTGGCCGCCCTGGAGGCCACCGTGCGGGTGAGCGGGCCGCAGGGCGACCGGTCGATCCCGTTCTCCGAGTTCCACCGCCTGCCGGGGGATTCGCCCGAGCGGGACACGAACCTCGCACCCGGCGAGATCATCGTGTCGGTCGACCTGCCGGAGAGCCGCTTCCCGCAGCACTACACCTACCTGAAGCTGCGCGACCGCCTGTCCTACGCCTTCGCGCTGGTCTCGGTGGCGGCGGCCCTGGAACTCGACGGCGACCGGGTGAAGACCGCGCGTCTGGCGCTCGGCGGCGTCGCCCACAAGCCCTGGCGCAACCGCGAGGCCGAGGCCCTGCTGGAGGGCCGGCCCGCGACCCGCGAGAGCTTCCAGGCGGCGGCCGACCTGATCGTCGCGGAGGCCAAGCCCCAGTCGGAGAACGGCTTCAAGATCGATCTCGCCCGGCGCGCCATCGTGCGCGGCCTCGAGCAGGCCGCCGCCGGCACGCCCCAGTCGCTCAGCGACAAGCGCATCCAGTAGGTTCTGCCATGACACAGACCTTCAGCTCCACCGGCCGCGACACCTTCGTCGGCAGCCCGCGCAGCCGCATCGACGGGCCCGCCAAGGTCACCGGGCTCGCCAAGTACGCGGGCGAGTTCGCCGCGCCCGACCTCGCCTACGGCGTGGTCGTGTCGAGCTCGATCGCCAAGGGCCGGATCACCGCCATCGACGCCGCCGAGGCCGAGGCGGTACCGGGCGTCCTCAAGGTCCTCACCCACGAGAACCGGCCGCGCACTGCGTGGCGGGACAAGAACTTCCAGGACCAGGTGGCGCCCCCCGGCTCGCCGTTCCGCGCCCTCTACGACGACCTGATCGTGTTCAGCGGCCAGCCGGTCGCCCTGGTGGTGGCGGAGGATTTCGAGACCGCGCGCTACGCCGCGTCCCTCGTCCGCGTGAGCTACGCGATGGAGGAGCCCGGGACCGACCTGGAAGCCCTGCGCGGCACCGCCTACGACCCGCCCTACAAGCGCACGGGCATCAAGCCGCCGCCGGAGCCCTGGGGCGACGCCGACAAGGCGTTCGGCAGCGCGCCGGTCCGCGTGCAGGGCGCCTACAGCCTCGCCGACGAGCACCACAACCCGATGGAGCCGCACGCCTCCACGGTGGTGGTCGAGCAGGACGGCACCTACACGGTCTACGACAAGATCCAGGGCGTCTCGAACAGCCACCAGTATCTCACCAACGTCTTCGGCCTGAAGCCCGATCAGGTCCGGGTGCTCAACCCGTATCTCGGCGGCGGCTTCGGCTCGGGCCTGCGCCCGCAGTACCAGCTGTTCCTGGCGATGCTGGCCGCCCAGGAGCTGAAGCGCTCCGTGCGCGTGACCCTGACCCGCGACCAGCTGTGGAGCTTCACCTACCGGTCGGAGGCGCTGCAGACGATCGCGCTCGGCGCCGAGCCGGACGGGAGGCTGACGGCCCTGCGCCACGACGCCGTCCAGGGCACCTCGCAGTACGAGGATTACCAGGAGGTCGTCGTCAACTGGTCGGGCGTCCTCTACCGGTGCGACAACGTCGCCCTCGGCTACCGCTTGGTGAAGCTCGACACGCCGACGCCCGGCGACATGCGCGCGCCCGGCGCGGTGACCGGCGTCTTCGCCATCGAGACCGCGATGGACGAACTCGCCTACGCGACCGGGCTCGACCCGATCGAGCTGCGGCTGAAGAACTACGCCGAGTCCGACGCCACCGCCGAGGGCAAGCCCTTCGGCTCGAAGGAGCTGAAGAGCTGCTTCCGGCAGGGCGCCGAGCGGTTCGGCTGGGCGAGGCGCAGCCCTGAGCCCCGCTCCATGCGCGAGGGCCGGGAGCTGGTCGGCTGGGGCGTGGCCACCGGCATCTGGGAATCGATGATGATGCAGTCGAGCGCCATCGCGACCCTGACGCCGGACGGCCGCCTGACGGTCGGCAACTCCACCGGCGACATCGGCACCGGCACCTACACGATCCTGACGCAGATCGCGGCCGACACGCTGGGCCTGCCGATGGACGCGGTCACCACCAAGCTCGGCGACACCCGCCTGCCGGAGGCCCCGGTCGCCGGCGGCTCGTGGACGGCCGCCTCCTCGGGCACCGCCGTGATGAAGGCCTGCCGCAACGTCGGCGCGCAGGTGTTCAAGCTCGCCCGCGCCATGGAGAACTCGCCGCTGGCCAACGTCGACTTCGACCGCGCCGTGTTCGCGGACGGCCGCATCGCGGTCGCGGGCGATCCGGGCCGCAGCGTGTCGCTCGTCGAGGTGCTCCAGGCGGCGGGCGTCGACAAGGTCGAGGCCGTCGAGGAGGCCGGGCCCGACAAGGACTTCAATCAGAAATACGAGGCCTACACCCACTCGGCGATCTTCGCCGAGGTGAAGGTCGACGAGGAGCTGGGTCAGGTCCGGGTCACCCGCATCGTCTCGGCGATCGCGGCCGGCAAGGTGCTGAACCCGAAGACGGCGCGCAGCCAGATCCTCGGCGGCGTCGTGATGGGGATCGGCTCGGCCCTCGAGGAGGAGTCGATGCTCGACCACCGCATCGGCCGGTTCATGAACCACAATCTCGGCGAGTACCACGTGCCGGTCCACGCCGACATCTACGACATCGACGTGATCTTCGTGGAGGAGGAGGACAAGGCGAACCCGCTGGGCGTGAAGGGGCTCGGCGAGATCGGCATCGTCGGCACCGCGGCCGCCATCGCCAACGCGGTCTTCCACGCCACCGGCAGGCGGGTGCGCGACCTGCCGATCACCGTCGACAAGCTCCTGTGAACAGCGGATGTTTCACGGGAAACATTGACGGTTCGGCAAGGAGTCGCGCGGGTCACGCCGGGCCGCGCCGTCAGCGCGAGCGCAGCGAAGCGACCCAGGGCGACGCGACATCGTCGAGCGTGGCGCTGCCTGGGTTGCTTCGCTGCGCTCGCAAGGACGAGGATGCGTCCGAGCCCTGCGAATAGGGACGGCGTGGAAATTTCCGTGAGCCCCCTGCTGGAATCCTGGCGCTTCTGGGCGCTCGCCGCCGCCGGCTTCGCGGCGCTGACCGCGATCCTCGCCAAGGTCGGGGTCGCGGGCGTGCCGTCGGACGTCGCGACCTTCGTGCGCACCGCGGTGATCCTGGTCTTCGCCGGCGCGATCGTGGTCGCCTCCGGGCAGGCCGGCGGCCTCGCGCAGGTCTCCGGCCGGAGCCTCGTCTTCCTCGTCCTGTCGGGGCTCGCCACCGGGGCGTCGTGGCTCTGCTACTTCCGCGCGCTGTCGCTGGGCGACGCTGCCCGGGTCGCGCCGATCGACAAGCTCAGCGTCGTGCTGGTGGCGATCCTCGGCGCCACCCTGCTCGGCGAGACCCTCAGCCTCGCCGCCTGGGCCGGCGTCGCGCTGATCGCGGCGGGCGCGGCCCTCGTCGCCTCCGGACTGTGAGACCGTGCGCGCTGGCGCACCGATCCCTTAACGCGATGCGCGCATCCTGCGGTTGCCTCGCGAAAGGGGACCGTCATGGAATGGGTTTATCGCGGCTTCGAGACCTCGATGCTCGGTCTCGCTCTCTGTCTCGGACTCGGCGCCTGCCTCACGCTCGGCACCGCGCGCGTGCCGGCCGGAACGCTCTCCGTCACCCTGCCGATGCTCACGGTGACCGCCCCCGCGCCCTGAGGCGCGGGACCGGTCCGGCGGGGCGTCAGGCGGCGCCCTTCACGGCGCGGAACATGAAGCCCCGCGCCTCGGCGTCCATCTCCGCCTTGAAGGCGTGGCGGCCCTTCAGCGCCTCGGCGGCCTGGGCAGCCGGCCGCGCGTTGAGCGCGTCGAGGTGGCGCTTGACGTTGGGCAGGTCCCCGAAGGCACCCTCGCCGAGGACGAAGGGCACCATCCGGGCCCAGCCCCAGACCGCCATGTCGACGATCGTGTAGGTGTCGCCCAGCACGTAGGTGCGGTCGGCGAGGCGCTGGTCGAGGATGCCCCAGTGCCGGCGCGCCTCGAAGGCGTAGCGCTCGGTGGCGTAGGCGCCCCCGTCCTGCGCGAAGTGGCGGAAATGCACGCACTGGCCGGAGAACGGCCCGATGCCGGTCGCCACGAACATCAGCCAGGACAGCATCTCGCCGCGGACCGGCTCGCCCTCCGGCAGGAACCGGCCGGTCTTGCCCGCCAGGTACATCAGGATCGCGTTCGAATCGAACACGGTGACGTCGCCGTCGACGATCGCCGGCACCTTCCCGTTCGGATTGACGGCCGTGTAGGCCGGATCGAACTGCTCGCCCCTGCGGGTGTCGACCGGCACCGGCTCGTAGGGCAGCCCCATCTCCTCGAGGCAGAGGGCGACCTTCATGGGGTTGGGGCTGAGATTGTAGAAGAATCGAATCACGGCGCTCTCCCTGAACGACCCGGGCAGGATGTCCGGGCCCCGCGCCCGCACAAGGCGCGGCCGCGCAGGGCGGCTATTCCGCGACGATCTTGTAGCCGCGACCCGGCACCAGCGCGGCGCCCCGCTCCAGCCCGTTGAGGACGAGGAACCGGTCGAGCGCCCGGTCGGGCACCGCCATGCGGCGGGCGAGGTCCTCGGCGCTGGTCGAGGTCGCCTGGACCACCTGCAGCCGCAGGGGGCGCAGGACCGCCTCGTCGGGCGACACGGCGACGAGGGTCGCGGTCCAGCGGCGGAAGGCCGGGTCGGGATCGGTGGCGCCCTTGGCGGCCATGATCATCCGGTAGGTCGAGTCGCCGATCCGGATGGCCGCGAGGCGGAAGGTCCACTCCTTCCCCCGCGACAGCGCGAAGGCCGCGGGGTGGCCCGCGACGTCCCGGGTCTCGAAGCCGGCCGGGTCGAGGGCGTCGTTCCAGCTCGCCTTGAGCACCGCCTCGAGGGGCTGGCCGTCCTTGGCCTCGATCTGGTCGAACAGCAGGCGCCGGGCGCCGTCCGGGGTGGTCCCGAGCACCGCCGAGCGGGTGTTCTCCAGGGTGAAGCCCTCCGGCACCTCGAAGGCGATGCCGAGGCCGGGATGGATGAAGCGGTGCCCGCGCACCGCGCCGTCGCGCGGGTTGTCGCCGTAGGCGAGTCCGTCCACCGCCGCGAGGTAGGCGGCGCGGTCGTCGGTGCCGATGCCCGGCGCGCCGATGCGGCGGGCCGCGCGGGTCACCTGGGTGATGCGCTCGGCCGTGCCCGGATGGGTCGCCAGCATGTCGGGCGCGGCGGCGCTGCCGGCCTTCAGCCCCGTGGAGCGGTTGAGCGCGGCGAGGAAGCGCCCGGCCGCGAACGGGTCGTAGCCGGCCTTGGCCAGGGTGCGCACGCCGGTGGCGTCCGCCTCCAGCTCCTGCTCGCGGGAGAACCGGGCGAGGGCGAAGCGCGACTGGCTCTGCAGCTGCGCGCCGGTATCGGGGTCGTTCAGCACGTCGGCCACGACGCGGCTGACGAGCGCCGAGCGCAGCTCGAGCTCGCTGCGGGCCGTGGCGTGGTTGAGGGTCACGTGGGCCATCTCGTGCGCCAGCACGGCGGCCACCTCGGAGGTGTCGCTCGCCAGGGCCACGAGGCCGCGGGTGACGTAGAGCCGCCCGTTCGGCAGCGCGAAGGCGTTGACCACCGGCGAGTCGAGGAGCGTCACCGTGTAGGCCTGGTCGGGCCGGTCGCTGGCCTTCACGAGGCGGTCGGTCACCTCGGTCAGCATCCGCGTGACGTTGGGGGCCCGGGCCTCGCCCCCGAAGGAGGCCACGAGCTTGAGGTGGTCGGCATCGGCGGCGCGCTCGCGGCCGGTGGTGCGCGGCGCCTCCGCGGGCACCCGCACCACGGCCGGCCGCACGGTCGCCTCGGTCTGGTCGGCCACGCAGGCGCCGAGCAGCAGGGCGAGGCCGCCCAACGCCGCCGCGCCGAGGGTGCGCCGCCCCGCCGCGCGGGTCCGCCCCGCGCCGATGTGCCCCGTGATCCCGCCCATCGCGATCAGCGCCGCAATCCCCGTTCCCCCTCCGGATCGGCCTCCGGCCGGTCCGTCTCCTCGAGCGTCTCGAGCCCGTCGAGGGCGACCTCCAGGGTCGGACCGCGCCGGACCTCCAGGAGGCCGCGCACCCGCACGCGCCGGCCCTCGAGCGAGGCCGCACTCAAACCACGGGCGCGCATCATTCGCCAAGTGCGTTTCGATACCGTCACCGTGAGGCCGTCCGTGCCGCGGGCCGCGAAATCGAGATAGGTGCGCGCGCCGCGCTCGCCGACATGGCGGATTCGGCCCTCCGCGACGACGAAATGTCCGACCTTCTCCCGGAGCCCCGGGCCGTCCCCCGCCGCAGGGCGCGCCGCGCCCCAGAGGCCGAGCCCGCGCGCGCGGGCGGCCGCCTCCACGAGGCGCAGGCCGGGCCGGCACAGCGAATCGGCCTCGCCCGCGTCCGCGTATGCCAGCCCGGCCCCGATGAGGCCGCCCGCCAGATCCGCGCCCGCCAGATCCGCGCCCTCCGCGATGTCGCCCTCCGCGACCAGGAGGTCGGCCCGCGCGCGGTCCCACCGGTCGGGCTGCCCGCGGGGAACCACCGTGACCCGGGTGCCCCGCCGGGTCTCGAGCCAGGCCCGCGCGGCGGACGCGGCCTCCGGCGTGTCCGGCCAGCGCAGCGAGTCCAGCACCGCCCGGAGGCCCGAGACCATACGGATCTCCCCGCGGGGCCCGATTTCCGCCACCACCTCGTCGCGCGCCGGCCCGGTCGCGCACGCCGACGGCCCGGCGCCAGGCGCGGCGCGTGCCGGACAGGGCGCCGCCGCGGCGAGCGCCGCCGCCATCAAGGTCGCCATCGAGGTCGCCAGCGGGCGTCCCCGCACGACCGCCGCGCCCCCGCGCATCGGTTCCCCCCGCGATCGCGGGCTCCGGCACCGCGCCGCCCCACCGGTCGCGGTTGGCCTCGGCCGGCGAGAATGCTATGGAGCGCCGGTCGTCTCCGTAGCTCAGCTGGACAGAGCACAGGTTTCCTAGAAGGTTCAATTGGGCGTCGCGCCGGGAAACCGCGCGACGGATCCGCTCAAAGTCGGGGAAAGCTTCCGGCATCGACGCGCCGCCGTCCGATGCTCTGCCGATCCCGAGCCAAGCCCGCGCGGCGCCCCGGCGTTCTGCGGGAAGGTGTAGAGACTAGACGGGCGGCACCTACCGGTTGGATGCAGTCCAGCCCACGGTGAAGGGATAGTCCAGGCCACGAACGCGGACCTTCGGGGCGCGGCGGCGAAAGCCGAAGTGGTATGAAACCTGGGGTCGCAGGTTCGAGCCCTGCCGGGGACACCAAGTTGTCTATTCTTGCAGATCTCCCGGCCGCAGAGCCGTGAGCAAATCGTCCACCACGTCGAACGCCTGCCGGTGACAAGTACCGAGGGGCGCGCTAAGCTTTGCCGCCAGGATTCATGGCAGGGGGTGGACGAGCACTTCATGGCGGGCCAGAAGACCGATCAGCGCGACGTCTATGTCGGGCAACGCATCGCCGAGCAGCGCCGCAAGGCATCGCTCACACAGCGCCGCGTCGCGCAGAGCTTCGGTATGTCTGCAGCTCAGCTCCAGAAGTACGAGAAGGGAACCAACCGGATCAGCGCCGTCCATCTCGACATCTTCTCGCGCATGACCGGCGTGCCGATGGATTACTTCTTCAAAGGGATGCCCCGGAACGATGACTTCATCGCGCCGGGCTTCAGCGAGCGCGAGCAGTCGACCCTGTCGGAAGCCGGGTTGAAGGGGCTGGCGGAAGTCGTGGGCCGCCACATCACCGAGAACTTCTCCGAGGAGGCGCGCCGCGACGTGGCCGACGCCATCCGGGCCCTCGAGAGCAAGCTCGGCGGCTGAGGGCGAGGGCGGGCCCCGGGGCGCCGGGTGATCGTTTTTCCGGTCGCTTCGTCCGGTATAGCGGATCCGTTCGTTCCTCCATCTTGACCGGCCCCCGGCCGGGTGCGAGAACCCCGGCCCCATGAAGGGTCAAACGCCGCGATCGCGACGGCGTACCTCTGCAGCCGAGGCCGTCCGATGCCGCGTTCCAACTACCTGTTCACCAGCGAGTCCGTGTCCGAGGGACACCCCGACAAGGTCTGCGACAGGATCTCGGACACCGTGGTCGACGCCTACCTCGCGGCGATGCCGGAGGCGCGGCTCGGCGTCGAGACACTCGCCACGACCAACCGCATCGTCATCGCCGGCGAGGTGCGCGGACCCGATTCGGTGACCTTCAAGGACCTCGAGGCCCTGACCCGCGAGGCCGTGAAGGACATCGGCTACGAGCAGTCGGGCTTCCACTGGAAGAACAACGACGTCGCGATCCACCTGCACGCCCAGTCGGCCGACATCGCCCAGGGCGTGGACGCGGCCGGCAACAAGGACGAGGGCGCGGGCGACCAGGGCATCATGTTCGGCTACGCCGCCGACGAGACGCCCGAGCTGATGCCGGCGCCGATCTTCTACGCCCACAAGATCCTCAAGGACCTCGCCGACGCCCGCAAGGCGAAGCAGGGCGACGCCGCCAAGCTCGGCCCCGACGCCAAGAGCCAGGTCACGGTCCGCTACGAGAACGGCCGCCCGGTCGAGGTGACCCAGATCGTGCTGTCGACCCAGCACCTCGACGAGTCCCTCGATTCCGCGGACGTCCGCGCCATCGTCGAGCCCTACATCCTGAAGGCGCTGCCGCAGGGCTGGGTCAACGAGGGCACGGTCTGGCACGTGAACCCGACCGGCAAGTTCGTGATCGGCGGCCCGGACGGCGACGCCGGCCTCACCGGCCGCAAGATCATCGTCGACACCTACGGCGGCGCGGCCCCGCACGGCGGCGGCGCGTTCTCCGGCAAGGACCCGACGAAGGTCGACCGCTCGGCGGCCTACGCGGCGCGCTACCTCGCCAAGAACGTGGTGGCCGCGGGCCTCGCCAGCCGCGCCACGATCCAGCTCGCCTACGCCATCGGCGTGTCGAAGCCGCTCTCGATCTACGTGGACCTGCACGGCACCGGCACTGTCGACGAGGCCAAGCTCGAGGCCGTGCTGATGGACGCCATGGACCTGTCGCCCCGCGGCATCCGCACGGCGCTCAGCCTGAACAAGCCGATCTACGCGCGCACCTCGGCCTACGGCCATTTCGGCCGCGCCCCCGAGGCCGACGGCGGCTTCTCGTGGGAGCGCACCGACCTCGCCGGCAAGCTGAAGTCGGCGCTGGCCTGAGGGCGGCTTCCGCTCGGCCCCGGGCCGACGCGCGGGCCGGAGATCGGCGGCGCGCCGGGGTGACGTGAATGCGGTGCGGGCGGTGCTTTGAGCGCCGCCCGGTCCCGGATGCTCCGCGGCCCCGCGGCCCGCGTTCCCGATCGGGCGCTGGCGGCGCGGTGCGTTCGGCGCTGCGGCGACCGCGCGGGTGCCGCGCCACCCGATCGTGCCGCGTCGCGGCGTGCCGGGCGTGCTGTCCCGGACGGCATCCCACCGACGCGCCCCGTCTCCGGTCGTGACCCGGGACGCGTCCCATCTCCGAGGTAGACTGAGCCGGTGGACACCGACGCCCCTGGACGCTCCGACCACCCGGTCGAGGAGCTGGAGCGCGCCTTCTTCGGGCGCCGCAAGGGCAAGCGCCTGCGCGGGCAGCAGGAGCGCCGGCTCGCCGAGCTGCTGCCGAGCCTGCGGGTCGACCTGCCGCCGGGCGACGCGATCCTCGATCCGCGCGCGCTGTTCCCCGCCATGCCGGCGCCGCCGGAGGCGCTGTGGCTGGAGATCGGCTTCGGCGGCGGCGAGCACCTCGCCGCCCAGGCGGCCGCGCATCCGGCCGTCGGCATCATCGGCGCCGAGCCGTTCGTCAACGGCGTGGTCAAGCTGCTGGCGGCGATCGAGGCCCGGGCGCTGCGCAACGTCCGCATCCGCGACGAGGACGTGACCGCCCTGCTGGCGCGCCTGCCGGATGCCTGCCTCGACCGGGTCTACCTGCTCTATCCCGATCCCTGGCCCAAGCGGCGGCAGCGCAAGCGCCGGTTCGTCTCCGACGCGTCGCTCGCCGAGATCGGCCGGGTCCTGAAGGACGGCGGCCTGTTCCGCTTCGCCAGCGACATCGACGACTATGCCGGCTGGACGCTCGTCCGGGCCGCGCGGTGCCCGGTCCTCGCCTGGACGGCGCGGGACGCGCGGGACTGGACGCGGCCGTTCCCGGGCTGGCCCGGCACGCGCTACGAGGCCAAGGCGCTGGCAGCGGGCCGCCGGCCCACCTATCTGGAATTCGCCCGCCGCCCCCGCTGAGAGCCCCCGCGGTCGGGTCGCGCGGGTGCCCGGTCGCCGCAGGCGGAGCGGAACGCCTTGCCACAGTCACGCTCGGGCGCCATCCTCAGGGCCCGCCGCGGTCCGGGATCGTGGCGGGAGGGGGCTCATCTCCGGCGGGAGCGCGCCACGGCGCGTTCGAGGATTCTTCCGAGTGAATGAGAGGGTGGGTCAGGACCCGGCGGCGGAGGACCCGTTGCGCGCCGGCTTCGACGAGGCCGCGATCGGCCTCGCCGTGCTGTCGGCGGACGAGGCGGGGATCGTCGCCGCCAACCGGGCCCTGCACGATCTCGCCGGCTGGCCGCCCGGCACCCTGCCCGGGCGCGCGGCCGCCGAACTCCTGGGTGAGGGGCCGGAGGGGCTCCGGGACGGTCTCCAGGTCTGGCGCCGGGCGGACGGCACGCCCCTCGACGTGCGGGTCCGGCGCGCGGGCCGGACCCTGGCGGTCGAGACGGTCGACGTGGACGCGGCGGCCCATTCCGAGGCGAACCGCGAGGCCCTCGCGGCCGCCGGACTCGGGGAATGGCGCTGGGACCGCGCGACCGGCCTCCTCACCCTGTCGCGCCGCGCCGCCCGCATCCTCGAGCGGCCGCCGGGCCGCTCCGTCTCGTGGGAGGAGCTGAAGACCGGCCTGTCGCCGGCGGAGCTCGCGCGCCTGAGCGCGCTGATCGCCGAGGCCGACGGGACCGACGAGCCCTACCAGTTCGACACGGCCACGACGGTGGCCGGGCGGACCGTGATCCTGCGGGTGCGGGGGCAGGCCGTGCCGGGCCCCGACGGCGCGCCGATCGGCATGGTCGGCGTCCTCCAGGACATCACCACGCGGGTCGAGGCCCGGGACGAGATCCTGTCCCGCGACCAGCGCCTGCGGGTCGCCACCACGGTCGCCCGGCTCGGCATCTTCGAGTGGCACATGCTCGAGGACCAGGCGATCTGGGAGAACGAGCACATGTACGAGATCTTCGGGCACGCGCCCGAGGACGGGACGATCGGCAAGACCGAGTTTCTCAACGACATCCTCCACCTGGACGACCGCCCCGCGGTCCGGCGGGCGATCTCCAAGGCGCTGCGGGAGGACGGGGACCTGCACATCAGCGGCCGGATCCGGCGCAAGTCCGACGGCGTGTGGCGCACGATCGACATGGCCGGCCGGTTCGAGCGCGACGCCCCCGGCCGCCTGCCGCGCCGCCTGATCGGCGTCGTCGCGGACGTGACCGACCGCCGGGTCGCGGAGGAGCGCCAGAGCCTGCTGATCCGCGAGCTGCACCACCGGGTGAAGAACACGCTGGCGACCGTCCAGGCCATCGTGGGCTCCACCGCGCGGACGGCGTCCAGCATCGAGAGCTTCTACGAGGCCTTCGTCGGGCGGATCAAATCCCTGGCGCACACGCACTCGGTGCTCACCGAGGACACGTGGCAGACGGCGTCGATCGCCAATCTCCTGCGCAACGAGCTGAAGCCCTACGCGGAGGTGGCCCCGGACGGCGCCGCCGAGGGGCGCATCAGCCTCGACGGGCCGGCGATCGACCTGCCCTCCGAGATCGCGGTGCCGATCGGCATGGCGATCCACGAGCTGACCACCAACGCGGCGAAGTACGGGGCCCTGTCGAACCGCACCGGCCGGGTGGCGGTGGAATGGTCCCTGGAGCCCGGCGGCCCGGCCGGGATCCTGCGGTTCTCCTGGCGCGAGACCGGCGGGCCGCCGGTCGCGCCGCCGAGCCGCCAGGGCTTCGGCTCGCGCCTGCTGCAGCGGGTCCTGATCACCCAGGTCCAGGCCGAGGTGACCACCGACTACGCCCCCGGGGGCTTCTCCCTGACCATGCGGGCCCCGATCCCGCCGCGCAACGACAGCCTCAACCCGCTGGTGTGACGCCGCGGCCGTCCCCGGGGCGGGTTCAGGCCGCGCCGCGGGTCCCGGACTCGCCGCCGCCGTCCACGAAGGCCTTCAGCTCGTCGAGGGACGCGAAGGTGAAGCGGCCCTGCGGCGTCTCCGCCTCGATCGAGCCGTCCTCGAACATCACGTAGGTGTTGCCGCCGGAGGCGTAGCGCCCCACCACGGTGCGCGGGGTGGCCGGCTGGTCCGGCTCGGGCTCGGCGGGCGTGTCGAGGCTCGGGCGCAGGGCCGGCGGCTCCTCCGCGGCTGCCTTCTCGGGCTCTTCCCGCGGCGGCGGCTCGGGGGCGGCGAACAGGTCGTCCTCGGGCGCGATCGCGCGCTCGGTCGGCGCGTCCGGCTCGGGGCGGCGGTCCGCCTCCGGGACGAGGACGGGCGGGACCGCGTGCGCCGGCTCGGCCGGAACCGGCTTCGGCGCTTCGACCGCGCCGGGTTCCGAGAAGGGGGCGCGGGCCTCGTCGGCCCGGAGTTCCAGGCTCGGCTCGATCCGGGGACGCTCGGGATCGAAGGACGGCTCGACCACCGACGGCACGATGAAGGCGGGCGCCGCCGGCAGGACCGGCGGCAGCCGGGTCCGGGCCTCGTCGACGGGGGCCGGTGCCGGCGCCGCGGCGGGGGCCGGCCGCGCGCCGGCCGCCGGGGCGCGCCCGAGCGCGCGCTCCACCCGCCGGAACCCGAGCGCCACGACGCCGAGGCCGAGCAGCACCGCGCCCGACGAGGCCGCGACCGACCCCGCGATCACCATCGCGAGCCCGCTCTCCAGACGCACGTACGGGAAGCCCTGGATCACGGCGGCGCAGCCCCCGATGATCATGGCGGCGGCGAGCGCGAACAGCGCAGCGATCATGGTACTCTCTGACACGGGCCGGCTGACGGCCGGCGCTCAAGGCGTGCCGCACAGTAAGGCCTAGCCGTCATATTGCAAAACTCGGGACCGAGATGCGGGGGAAACCGGAATAGTCCGGATCTGCGCCGGCTATCTCCGGGCCGGCCGAGCCGCCGCGTGCCGGCGATCTGCGGAACTTCCCGCGCCGCCGTGGCGGAACGGCGTTGCCGTCCCGCGGCCACCGACTTACCTAGCGGGCTCTCGACTCGGGAGCCCCCGCCGGGGACGAGGCCGCCCCCTGCTTAGCGGAGAAAGACGCGATGACCTTCACCCTGCCGGAACTGCCCTACGCCTACGACGCGCTGGGGCCGTACATGTCGAAGGAGACCCTCGAGTTCCACCACGACAAGCACCACAAGGCCTACGTCGACACGGGCAACAAGCTGCTTGAGGGTACGGATCTCCAGGGCAAGAGCGTCGAGGAGATCGTCAAGGCCGCCTACAACACGAATCAGCCGCTCTTCAACAACGCCGGCCAGCACTACAACCACATCCACTTCTGGCAGTGGATGAAGCCGAACGGCGGCGGCGCGATCCCGGGCGCGCTGGCCAAGAAGATCGACGAGGATCTCGGCGGCGCCGAGAAGTTCAAGGCGGACTTCATCCAGGCGGGCGTCGGCCAGTTCGGCTCGGGCTGGGCGTGGCTCGCCGTCAAGGACGGCAAGCTCGCGATCATGAAGACCCCGAACGGCGAGAACCCGCTGGTCCACGGCGCCAAGCCGATCCTCGGCGTCGACGTGTGGGAGCACTCCTACTACATCGACTACCGCAACCGCCGTCCCGACTACCTGAAGGCGTTCATCGAGAACCTCGTGAACTGGGAGCACGTGGAGAAGATGTACGCCGAGGCGACCCGCTGAGGCGTATCGCCGGTGCCGCGGATCCTGTGTCCGCGGCACCCTTGAGGTGGCGCACGAAACCGGCTCTTGATGCGCGCGACGCCGGCTGACCCGGTGCAGATGGGGCCGGCCATTTCCTCTCGATCGACACGCGCGACGCTTCGACCGTGCTCCCGCCCGCCCCCGTTGCGGGGGGGGGTGGTGGGCGAGCGCCCCAACCCATGATCCGCTCGATCCTGTCGGTCGGCGGCTGGACCCTGGTCTCCCGCGTCACCGGCTTCGCCCGCGACGTGGTCATGGCCGCCGTGATGGGCGCCGGGCCGCTGGCGGACGCCTTCGTGGTCGCCTTCCGGCTCCCGAACCATTTCCGCGCGATCTTCGGCGAGGGCGCGTTCAACACCGCCTTCGTGCCGGCCTATGCCGGGCTCGCGGAGGCCGGCGAGCCCGGGGCGGCGCACCGCTTCGCCGACCGCGTCTTCACCCTGATGCTGATCGTGCAGCTCGTGCTGCTCAATCTCGCCCTGCCGGCCATGCCCTGGGTGGTCCACGCCCTGGCGCCGGGCTTCGCGGAGGACGGCGAGCGCTTCCAGCTCGCCGTGGCGCTGACCCGCATCACCTTCCCGTACCTGCTGTTCATGACGCTGGTGACGCTGCTGTCGGGCATCCTGAACGCCCACCGGCACTTCGCCGTGGCGGCGGGCGCCCCGGTCCTGCTCAACCTCGCCATGCTGGCGGCCCTGGGGTTGAGCTTCCTGTTCCCGAACGCGGCCTACGCCGCCGCCTGGGGCGTCGCGGTCTCGGGCGTGCTCCAGTTCGGGCTGCTGTGGTGGGGCTGCCGCCGCGTCCGCGTGATGCCGGACCTCGCGGTGCCGCGCCTCGATCCCGCGCTCAAGCGCTTCTTCGTCGTGCTCGGGCCCGCGGTGATCGGCTCGGCCGGCTTCCAGATCGCGGCCTTCGCCGACACGATCATCGCGAGCTGGCTGCCCACCGGGGCGGTCTCGGCACTCTACTACGCCGACCGGCTCTACCAGCTGCCCTTCGGCGTCATCGCCATCGCGGCCGGCACCGTGCTGCTGCCCGAGATGAGCCGCCGGATCGCGGCCGGCGACGTCGCCGGGGCCCACGCGGCCCAGAACCGGGCCGCGGGCTTCTCCCTGGCCCTCTCGGCGCCGTTCACCGTGGCGTTCCTGACCATCCCAGGCCTGATCATGGCGGCGCTGTTCCAGCGCGGCGCCTTCAGCGCCGAGGACGCGGCGCGGGCGGCCTCGGTGCTGGCGGCCTACGGCCTCGCCCTGCCGGCCGTCGTGCTGGTGCGCAGCGCCGTGGCGAGCTTCTACGCCCGCCAGGACACGAAGACGCCGCTCTGGGCCTCCCTGACCGCGATCGGCGTCAACGTCGCCCTGAAGCTGTGGCTCACCGGCCCCTACGGCGTCACCGGCCTCGCGCTCGCCACCGCGGTCGCCCAGTGGGTGAACCTGCTGCTGCTGCTCGTCCTGGCCAAGCGCCGGGACTGGACGGCGCCGGGGCGCACGCTCGGCCTCACCGTCGCCGGGGTGGCGCTGGCCTGCCTCGGGCTGGCGGCGGTCGCCGTCTACGGGCAGGGGCTCGTCCAGGCGCTGGTGCCGGCCCTGCCGCACGGGCGCGACCTCGTCGTCCTGGCGGTGCTGGGGCTCGTCGGGGCGCTGGTCTACGGCGGCCTGCTGGCGGGCCTGCTGCACCTGTTCGGCCTGCGCCTGCGCCGGGCCTGAGTGACCCGGCCGGGCTCGCCGCCGCGCGGGTCCGGCCCCAGATCGGGCGAGAGCACCCAGTGAGGACCGCCATGACCGACGCACCGAATCCCCTCGCGGGCGTGAAGGCCGCGGTGTTCGACGCCTACGGAACGCTGTTCGACGTGAACGCCGCGGTCCAGCGCTACGCCGAGGCGGTGGGTCCGGACGCCGCCCACCTCTCCGAGGTCTGGCGCAACAAGCAGCTCGAGTACAGCTGGACCCTGTCGCTGATGGGCCAGTACGCCGCCTTCTGGGACCTCACCGTGCGGGCCCTCGACTACGCCCTGGCGGTCCACCCGAACGTCGATCCCGGCCTGCGCGAGCGGCTCCTCGACGCCTACCGGGACCTCGAGGCCTACCCGGAGGTCCCGGGCGTGCTGGCGGCCCTGCGCAAGCGCGGCATCCGCACCGCCGTCCTCACCAACGGCAACGCCGCCATGGTCGACCGGGCGGTGGCCTCCGCGGGGCTGGCCGACCACCTCGACGCGGTCCTCTCGGTGGACGACGCGCAGGTGTTCAAGACCCATCCCGACGCCTACCGGATCGCCCTGACCCGGCTGGCGGTGGGGCAGGGCGACGTGCTGTTCTGCTCGTCGAACCGCTGGGACGTGGCGGGGGCGGGGGCCTTCGGGTTCCGGACCGCCTGGGTCAACCGCAGGGGCCTGCCCGACGAGTACGCGGATCTGGCGCCCACGACGGTGGTGGGATCTCTCGACGGGCTGCTCTGAGGGGGGATCTGCGGCAGTCGCGCCCGGCGCGGGAAGTGCCCATTCCGTCCTCGCGAGCGCAGCGAAGCAATCCAGGGACACGGCTACTTCCGGGCAAAGCGCGCTGCCCCGGGTTGCTTCGCTGCGCTCGCGAGGACGGCAGCGCCTCGCCTCGGGCCGGAGCGACCGCGGGCCGCCTTATCCGACACACAATTCAATTGGCCCACTTCGCGGATTCTTAATCCTCCCGGTGTTGGATCATCCTCAACACGAACGGGAGATGTTTCGCGTGTCCTTGAACGGTTCCTTCACGACGATCCGCGCTGGGGCCGCAGCCCTCGCGGTCACCCTGGTGCTCGGGGCGGTCGCCCCGGCCACCGCCCGCGACCAGACCGGCGCCATCGTCGGCGGCCTCGCGGCCGGCGTCGTCGGCGGCATGGTCGGCAGCGCCCTCGTCAACGGCGCGAACCCGCCGCCCCCGCCGCCGCCGGAGTACCGCCCGCGCCGGGTCGTGGTCGAGGAGCCCGAGACCATCGTGGTGCGCGAGCGCCGCGGCCCGATCTGCCACTACGAGCGCCGCAAGGAGTGGCTCGGCGACGGCGAGTTCACCTACCGCCGCGTCGAGGTCTGCGAGTAAACCGCATCCGCGGTTATCGGATCGGCGCCGCGTCCCCCGGGGGCGCGGCGCGTCTCATTTCACGACCAGCCAGTCCTCGACCACGAGGGCGTCGAGGCCGGTGGTGTAGAACATCAGGATCGCGTCCTCCGCGCCGTGGAGGATCGGCTTGCCCATCACGTTGAAGCTCGTGTTGAGCAGGATCGGCACGCCGGTGATCGCCGCGAAGGCGCCGATCAGGGCCGCGTAGGCCGGATTGCGCGCCGCCGTGACGCTCTGGAGCCGGCCGGTGCCGTCTTCGTGCACCACCGCCGGCACCCGGGCGCGGACCGCCTCGCGCCAGACCAGGGTCCGCTCCATGTAGGGGCTGTCGGCGTAATCCTCGAACCAGTCCGGCCCGGCCTCCGCCAAGATCGACGGCGCGAACGGCCGGAACGCCTCCCGGTACTTCACCTTGGCGTTGAGCGCGTCCTTGGCGCCTTCCGGCCGCGGATCGGCCAGGATCGACCGGTTGCCGAGCGCCCGGGGCCCGAACTCCGCCCGGCCCTGCACCCAGCCGACGAGGCCGCCCTCGGCCAGGATCCGCGCCGCCGCGCGGGTCGCCTCCGCGTGGCCGACGCGCCGGGCCCGGGGCTCCTGCTCGGCGAGCCGCTCCATCGGCGCCGTGGAGACCCGCGAGCCGAGATAGGGCGTGAGCGGCCGGGCGGCGGGCGGCGGACCGGCCCAGTCCGGATGGTCCTCCGCGTAGGCGAGCCACGCCGCGCCGACCGCGTTGCCGTCGTCCGCCGGGGCCGAGGGCACGTGCAGCCGGGTGAAGCCGGAGCGGCCGAGCACCCGGCCGTTGTAGGAGGAGTTCAGCCCGCAGCCGCCCGCGATCACGAGGTTCTCGGACGGCGCCAGGGCCTCGGCCTCGGCCACCAGCGCGTCCATCAAAGTCGCGAACAGGTCCTGGCCGCAGCGGGCGAGGTCGGGCCAGCCGTTCTCCAGGGCATCGGCCGGGCGGCGGGCGCGGATCTCCGCGGCGACCGCCCGGATCGTCTCCGCGTCGGCGTAGCGCAGGCGGTGGCCCTCGACCGTGCAGAGCCGGCCGAGCAGGGCGGCGAGGTCCGGGTCGGGCCGGCCGTAGGGGGCGAGCCCCATGATCTTCCACTCCTCGCCCTTCACCTGATCGAAGCCGGCGAGGTCGGTGATCAGCCCGTACAGGAAGCCCAGCGAGCCGCGCCCGCGGTGGCGGCGCAGCTCCGTGATCCGGCCGCCCTCCAGGCGGTAGATCGCCGCCGCACCGGTCTCGCCCATGCCGTCGACCACCAGGGCGGTGGCCGTCTCGAACGGGCTGCCCCAGAGGCCGTAGGCGGCGTGGCACAGGTGGTGCGGGTAGCGCCGCTGCCCGGCGATCGTCGCCCGGGGCGCCGCGCCGGTGATCCGCGCCTCCTGGTTCAGGGCCAGCAGGGTGCCGTGGCCGGCCCGCTCCTGGGCGCCGTGGAGGTCGGCGATGAACACCCGCTCGGCCTGCTCGGGCACGAAGGAGCGGTTGAGCGCCGTGGTGTGGGTGGCGAGCGCCATCAGGTCGAAGGCCCCGGCGCCGGCCTGGCCGCGCAGGAAGTCGGTGAATTGCGGGCCCCAGGTCGAGGCGACGACGAGTTCCGAGCCCGGCGGGACGTGCGCCTTCAGCAGTGCGGCCATCTGCGACGGGGCGTCCGGCTCGCAGTTCGGCGCGCGCTTGTACTGCAGGGCGCGCTCCGCCGCCTCGGCGAAGAGCAGGGTGCCGTCGGGGCCGACCAGGGCGAGGGCCGGGTCGTGGAAGGTGGTGGCGAGGCCGAGATAGAAGCGCATGCCCACGGGGGGTAGCGCATTTTCGCGCCGGACGGAGCCCGGCACGTGGAAGAGGTGCCGTCCTTGCGCCGCCGTCATTGCGAGCGGAGCGAAGCAATCTAGACGGCGCCACGCTTCCCGATGTTCCGCTGCACTGGGTTGCTTCGCTGCGCTCGCAATGACGAAGCGCGCCGCCCGCTAATGAGGGGCGACGCGGCGCTTCGCGACGAGGAGGATCGCCGCGCCGGCGAGTCCCGATAGGGCCGAGCCCGCGAGCACGCCGAGCTTCACGGCGGTCTCGTGCTGCGGGTCCGGGAAGGCGAGGCCGCCGATGAACAGGCTCATGGTGAAGCCGATGCCGCACAGGACCGCGACCCCGTAGACCTGCCCCCAGCCGGCCCCGGCCGGGCGCTTGGCCCATCCCAGCGCCACGGCCAGCCGCAGGCTCGCGAACACGCCGGCCTGCTTGCCGAGGAACAGGCCCGCCGCGATGCCGAGCGTCACCGGCTGGAGCAGGGCCTCGGGGGTGAGGCCGGAGAGGTCCACGCCGGCATTGGCGAAGCCGAAGACCGGGACCACCCCGTAGGTGATCCAGGGGGCGAGGGCGTGCTCCAGCCGGTGCAGGGGCGAGTGCGCGTCCTCCGGCCGGCCCGGGCTGACCCGGATCGGGATCGTGAGCGCGAGCAGCACCCCCGCGATCGTCGCGTGGATCCCGGAGCGCAGCACGAGGACCCACAGCACGAGGCCGAGGAGCCCGTAGGCCGGGAGCCACCCGATCCCCGCCCGGTTGAGGCCGTAGAGGGCGGCCAGCACCGCGGCGGCGAGCGCCAGCATGGTGAGGTCGAGGCCGGAGCTGTAGAACAGCGCGATCACCACCACGGCGCCGAGGTCGTCGACGATGGCGACCGCGCTGAGGAAGATCTTGAGGGAGACCGGCACCCGCGACCCGAGGAGCGCGAGGACGCCCAGCGCGAAGGCGATGTCGGTGGCGGCCGGGATCGCCCAGCCCCGCAGGGTGCCGGCCCCGAGATTGGTGAGCGCGTAGAATGCGGCCGGGACCGCCATGCCGCCGAGCGCGGCGACGCCGGGCAGGACCCGGTCGGGCCAGGTCCGCAGCCGCCCGTCGAGGGCCTCGCGCTTGATCTCCAGGCCGACCAGCAGGAAGAACCCGGCCATCAGGCCGTCGTTGATCCAGTGCTGCACGCTCATCGGGCCGAGTTCGGCGTGGAGGGCGTGCGCGTAGGTGTCCGCGAGCGGCCCGTTGGCGACGACCAGCGCCAGGGCCGCCGCCGCCATCAGGATCAGCCCGCCCGCCGCCTCGCCGGCGAGCAGCGTGCGGATGATCGAGAGGGGGCGGGGCCTCCGCCTCGGAGGGGCGCGGTCAGGGGCGGGCGAGGTCATCGCGACACGCCTTGCCGCGCATCGGAGACGCGCGCAACCGCGCGGCCGCGACCGTTACGACGTCCGCCCCAGGGCCGCGCGGATCAGCGCCAGCCCGTCCGCGCTCGACCACGCGGCCGGCCCCTTCATCACCCCGATCGTGCAGCCCTGCGCGTCGACCAGCATCGTGGTCGGCAGGCCGGGCGACTGCGTGTCGCGCTGGAGGATCGGCAGCACGCGGCCGCCGGGATCGGCGTAGAAGGCGAGGTCGTGGATGCCCGCCTGCTTCAGCCATTCCGACGGCTTCTCGAGGTTGCGCGTGTCGACGTTGATCGCGACGACCTGGAAATCGGGGCCGCCGAGCTGCGCCTGGAGCCGGTCAAGGGCCGGCATCTCGGCCTTGCAGGGCGCGCACCACGTCGCCCAGAGATTGACGAGGAGCAGCCGGCCCCTGAGGTCGGCGAGGCCGGTCTCGGCGCCGTCCGGCCCCTTGAACCGGATGTCCGGCGCGGGCCGGGCCTGCGGCGGGGCCTGCATGGCGGCGACCTCGCCCTTCGCGGCCGCATCGACCCGGGCGAGCGCCGGCTTGGCGGCGGCGCAGGGCTGAAGGGCGCCGCCCGTGTTGCCGGGCAGGAGACCGCTCCCGTATAGGGCGAGGCCGAGGACGGCGAGCGCGGCGACGCCCGCGCCGGCCAGGATGGGCGTGCGGCCGGGCATCAGGCTCGGGCCTCGGGACGGTCAGGGCGCGGAAGGATCGACATGAGCAACCGGATGTGGGGCGGCCGCTTCGCGAGCGGCCCGGCGGAGATCATGGAGGAGATCAACGCCTCCATCGGATTCGACAAGCGCCTCGCGCCCCAGGATATCCGCGGCTCGCTGGCGCATGTGGCGATGCTGGGCCAAGCCGGCATCCTGCCGGCGGAGGATGTGGCCGCGATCGAGGCCGGGCTCAAGTCCGTGCGCGACGAGATCGAGGGCGGCACCTTCGCGTTCAAGCGCGAGCTCGAGGACATCCACATGTCGGTGGAGAGCCGGCTGACCGAGATCGTCGGCCCGGCCGCCGGGCGCCTGCACACGGCGCGCTCGCGCAACGACCAGGTCGCCACCGACATGAAGCTGTGGGTGCGCGACACCCTCGATTCCCTCGACCAGCAGGCCGCCGACCTGCAGCGCGCCCTCAGCCAGGCGGCGCTGAAGCACGCCGGCACCGTGATGCCGGGCTTCACCCATCTCCAGTCGGCCCAGCCGGTGACCTTCGGCCATCACTGCCTCGCCTATGTCGAGATGCTGGCCCGCGACCGGGGCCGGTTCCGCGACGCCCGGGCGCGGCTCAACGAGTGCCCGCTGGGCGCCGCCGCGCTCGCCGGCACCTCCTTCCCGATCGACCGGCACGCCACGGCGGCGGCCCTCGGCTTCGACCGGCCGACCGCCAACTCCCTCGATTCGGTCGCCGACCGCGACTTCGCCCTGGAGGCGCTGGCGGCGGCCTCGATCTGCGCCGTGCACCTGTCGCGCTTCGCCGAGGAGCTGGTGGTCTGGACCTCGGCCCAGTTCAACTTCGTGCGGCTGTCGGACGGGTTCACGACCGGCTCGTCGATCATGCCGCAGAAGCGCAACCCCGACGCCGCCGAGCTGGTGCGGGCCAAGAGCGGCCGGATCATCGGCGCGCTCACCGGCCTGCTCATCGTCATGAAGGGCCTGCCGCTCGCCTACTCGAAGGACATGCAGGAGGACAAGGAGGGCACCTTCGACGCCCTCCAGGCCCTGTCCCTGTGCCTCGCCGCCATGACCGGCATGGTGAAGGACCTGGAGCCCAACGCCGAAGTGCTCGGCCGCGCCGCCGGCTCCGGCTACGCCACCGCCACCGACCTCGCCGACTGGCTGGTGCGCGAGCTCGGGCTGCCGTTCCGTCAGGCGCACCACGTCACCGGCCGCCTCGTCGGCGCGGCCTCCGCCAAGGGCGTCGGCCTCGAGGCGCTGTCGCTGCCCGAGATGCAGGAGGCGGAGCCGCGGATCACCGAGGCGGTCTACGCGGTGCTGGGCGTCGAGAACTCGGTGGCGAGCCGCACCAGCTACGGCGGCACCGCGCCCGACAACGTCCGGCGCCAGGCGCAGGCCTGGATCGAGCGGCTGGGCTGAGCCGTCGCGGCCGACGGCGACCGGCGCCGGCTGGCGCTTCGCGCCGCTAGCCCCTGAGGGTTGCCGGGGGCCTGCGGCCCGCCGATCCGACCGTGGGGTGGCCCCCCGGTCGCCTCGGATCGGGGAACGGGCCCCCGCTCATCCACAGGACCGCTCAAAATTGTGCATTGCAACCCTCGGCCCGCCCGCGCGTTCACCGTCTGGCTAAGTCCGCTCAGCTACAAGCTTCGCCGTCTGGATCGGAGTTCGCAGGATGCCTGTCGAGAGTTGGCTGAACACGGAGGAGGTGCCGGATTTCGCGGCGCACGCCACGGCGATGATCGACGCCGCCCTGACCGGTTCCGGCCTGACGCGCGAGTCCTACTGGGCCGCCGTGCGCAAGGGCTACAACACCCCCTACAACGATCCGCCCCGCAAGGCCGCTCCGCCGGTCCGGCCGAACGCGATCGCGGTGCCCGCCGGCCCGGCGGTCGAGGCACTGCCGGTCCCGGCCGGCGTCATCGCGGCCCGGGCGACGGAAGCCCGCGCCGTCTGATTGTCGACGGATCCCGCCTCGCCATCTTGCCGACGTTTTACGCAAGCTTCACTAATCCCGAACCCCGGTCCGGCTCCTGACGGAGCCGCCCGTCGTCAGGAAGTGAAGATGGTCCGCGTCCCCCGCTCGCTCCCGGTCGGAGCTCTCGCCCTGCTCGCCTCCGGGCTGGTTACCGGCCTCGTCGGAGGTGTGCTCGGCGGGACCTGCCTGGTCGCGACGGCGGCCCACGCCCAGGACGCGGCGGCGGCCCCGGACGCCGGCGGTGGCGACGCGGCCCCGTCGCGGCGCGGGCGGCGGCACGGCCGCGAGCGGAGCAAGCGCGCCGAGAAGAAGACCGCGACCCCGCCGGGGATGCAGCAGGCCACCCCGGTGGCGATCTTCGGCGACTGGAACGTGTTCGTGAACGGCGACGGCCGCAACAAGCTCTGCTACGCGATCGCGCAGCCGCAGACGCGCTCGCCCAAGACCCTGAAGCGCGACACCGCCTACCTGTTCGTGAGCGTGCGCAAGGGCGAGAACATCCAGAACGAGGTGGCGGTGATGCTGGGCTTCCCGTCGAAGCCCGCGGCCTCCCAGGTCAAGCCCGGCTCCGCGGCCGCGCCGACCGACCCGAGCCTCAACCTCGGCGCCAGTCGCTACGGCCTCGTGGTCAAGGACGGCAATGCCTGGCTGCAGAACCCCGCCGAGGAGGCGCGGGTCGTCTCCGAGATGAGCGCCCGCAACCCGAAGATCATCATCAAGGCCACGTCGCTGCGCGGGAACCCGACGAGCGACGAGTACGCGCTCGGCGGATTCGCGGAGGCCATGAAGCGCACCCGGGACGAGTGCAGCAAGTAGTGGGCGGGTCAGGCCCGCCGCAGCGCGGGCCGGTGCGCCCGGTCGGGGGGCCGGGTCCGGGCGCTCATGCGCGCGCGGGCCGCGCGGGCGGCCTGCTCGGCCGTGCGGAACACGGCGCCGTCGAGCCCGTCGAAATCGCGCGCGGACGAGAAGAACCGGACGCCGCGCCCCTCGGGGACGGCGATCCCGGCGGTGACCTCACCGATCTCGATCACCCGGGCGGGTTCGCTCGGGCCGAGGGCCGGGTCCGCGAGGTCGGGACGGTCTTCGGGTTTGTACTCTGCGAGGCTGTGCATCGGATCGGGAACTCCCTGGGCCGGCCGGTCGCCGTGCCGGATCGCGTTGGCTGCTGCGGAGGATCGACGGGGCTCAGCGTCGACAGCGCCGGCGGGCGGCGGGGCAGCAGGGGGCGATCGGGAGCGGGTATCGAAGGGACGATGTGCGAGTGACCATCGGACGTCCTCCAGACTGAAGGACCGCGCGGCGCGGGGCCGGCGCAGTGCTTTAGCGTTTGATCACGCGGCGCAAGCTACGCTTCTCAAAGGACCGCGGCCGGCCCTGTCGCGCACCCGAGGTGCGCGGCCGGGCCGGCACCCCTGAAGATGGGCGCTGCACGGCGCACCGTCAACGGAACGGACTTCCGATTTCGAGGGCCGGCCTGGCAGGAAGCCGGTCCCGGGCACGCGTCCGGGAGGCGGATCGTTCAGGCCGCGGCGATCACCGCGGCGAGGTCGGAGAAGTCCGAGAAGATCCGGGCCGCGCCGGCCTCCGCGAGCCCGGCGCCCGCCGGGTCGTGACCCCAGTGGCCGCCGCCGGTGAAGCCCGCGACCCGCATGCCGGCGCTCCGGGCCGCCGTGACCCCGGGAACGCTGTCCTCGATCACGAGGCAGGCCGCCGGAGCGACGCCCATCCGCTCGGCGGCGAACAGGAACAGGTCGGGGAAGGGCTTGCCCCGCGCCACCTGCGCCGAGGAGAAGACGCGGTCGCCGAACAGGGGGAGCAGCCCGGTCAGCGTCAGGGAGTGGCGCAACCGCACCGGGTCGCTGCTCGACGCGACGCAGACCGGCAGGCCCACGGCGGCGACCGCCTCGGCGACGCCGCGCATCGCCCGCAGCTCCGCGTCGAACAGCGCCAGGGTCTCGGCCTTCACCGCCTCGACGAAGCCGTCCGGGGCGGTGACGCCGTAGTCGCTCGCGATATGCGCCATGATCGAGGGCATCGCGGTGCCGGTGAAGCGCGCCCGCACGGTGGCGAAGTCGATGTCCACGCCGATCCGGTTGAGCCCGGCCGTCAGGCAGGCGAGGCTCAGGGGCTCGCTGTCCACCAGGACGCCGTCGCAATCGAAGATCACGAGGCCGAGATTCGTCGCGCGCGCGTCCAAGGTCGACCGTTCCCGCACGGCCCGCCGCCGCCGGGCGACCCTGTGGCACGGGCCCGAGGGCCCCGCAACCGCGCGGATCGACGCTCGCCCCGGGCGCTTGCACCTTGCGGCGCGGCCCCATACTCCCGGGGCGGGCGCGCCGATCCGGCACCCACGGCCCGTAAGGC
This sequence comes from Methylobacterium sp. NPDC080182, assembly GCF_050281105.1. NCBI lineage: Bacteria > Pseudomonadati > Pseudomonadota > Alphaproteobacteria > Hyphomicrobiales > Methylobacteriaceae > Methylobacterium > Methylobacterium sp. NPDC080182. Next base: position 201,265 of record NZ_JBNNWO010000006.1, on the reverse strand, counting down.
AAGGCTCAGAAGGCCCCGCGATGTTCCGCTTCCTGGCCCGCGTCCTGGGCTTCCTGCTGATGGCCGGCGGCTTCGTCGCGCTGGTCTACGACGGTGCCCGCTCCATCGCCAACAACGGGCTGCGGGTGACGCCGCTCTCCGACGTGATCGCCACCCTGTTCAAGGACAAGGCCAGCGCCCTGCAGGGCAGCGTGGAGGGGGCGGCGCCCTGGCTCTGGCACATCCTGGGCCTGCCGCTCACCCTGGCGCCGGCCTCCCTGATCGGCCTCGGCCTCGGCGCGGTCCTGCTCTGGCTCGGCCAGCCGGGCCGCGAGCCGATCGGGTTCCTGACGAAGCCCTGATCCTCCCGGCGGCCTAGCGGGCGGCGAGCTTGGCCTCGGCCTCGGCCAGGGCGGCCTTCAGCCGCTCGATCTCGGCGGTCAGCGCGTAGTGCTCGCTGACGTCGAGCTGCGAGGCGAAGAAGTAGACCACCCGTCCCGCCTCGTCCCGCACAGGTCCGACGTAGAGGGCGTTCTGGAAGGTCGAGCCGTCCCTGCGGTAGTTGAGGAGGTCGACCCGGATGTCCTCCTCCCGCCGGACGGCCGCGCGGAGGCGGTCGACGGCTGCCGCCTCGGTGTCGGGCCCCTGCAGGAAGCGGCAATTGCGGCCGACCACCTCCATCCGGGTGTAGCCGGTCAGCTTCAGGAAGGCGTCGTTCACGAAGACGATCGGGTTATCGTGCTGGGCCGGATCGGTGATGATCATCGGCATCCGGGTCGCCCGCACGGCGGCCGCGAAGGGATCGCCCCGGTGCGCCTCCGCCTTGAGGTCGTCCGGCACGTGGCTCGTGGCGGTCCCGCCCGTCTCCATCCGGATCAGCCCCTCACAGCGTCGCGCAGGGCGGCCGTCCGACCCGCGTCGTCGGGGCACCAAGCCGGAATTTGCCCGCGCGGTCCAGTCTCTCGCGGCGCGGTTCGCGGAGGGCGGGCGCCGAACGTCGTCCGGCGGTCCCCGCCTTCCCGTATCGGGCGGCGCCCGAGACCGGGAGGCGGGCCGCTGGCGCACCGCTTCGCGGGGGCCTGCCACCAGCAGGCCCCGGCCAAGAAGCTGGCCAAGAACCCGGTCGAGAACCCGGTCGAGAACCCGGTCGAGAACCCGGCCGGCTGTTGCGACCCGGCGGGAACCGGCGGCGCCGCCCGAGCCTCACGGGCTCCGGCCGTCGGGCCGCGTCTGCGGGCCCGGCGCCGGGGCGCCGGCGGCGCCGCCCCGCAGGGGCGGCGTGCTGTTCGGGCTGCGCAGCACGATCAGGACGCTGCCGAGGACCGAGAGGGCGAGGGCGGTCGCGAGGAGGATGAAGAGCCAGCGGGGCATCCGGGGCGGTTAGCACATCGGAGCCGGCGCGCCGAGCGGCCCGGCCGGTGACGGGCCGAACCAGCGGCCCACCGCCTCCCGCAGGCCGTCGAGGGCGGTTGCCGCGCCCGTCCAGGCGACGCAGCCGTCGGGGCGGACCAGCGTCGAGGGCCCGTCCGGGACCGCCACGCAGGTCACCCGGCCCGTCGCCGCGGCGACCATCCGGGAGGCCGCGCCGTCGGCGCTGCCGTCGACGAGGAGGCCCCGGCCGTCCTGCATCGCACCGTAGAGCGTCGCGCCGCCGGCGCCGAGCAGCCCGTCGCCGGCCATCCGGCCGACCGCGTCCTCGGGCGAGCCGAGATCGTACCGGGCGCTCAGGCCGCGCATCAGGCCGCCGAGGATCCGGCTGACCTCGTCGCTCTCCAGGAGCCGCGCCATCAGGTCGCGCAGCGCGCCCGATTGCGGATCGGGCCGCAGGATCGCCGCCTGGGCGCGGGTGTTGGCCGTGACGGCCTCGGCCACCGGGCGCCGCTCGGCCGTGTAGGTATCGAGCAGGGTCTCGGGCATCTCCCCGCGCAGCACGGCGGCGAGCTTCCAGCCGAGATTGGCGGCGTCGCCCAGGCCGAGGCTCAGGCCCTGGCCGCCGAAGGGCGCGTGGGCATGCGCCGCGTCGCCGGCGAGCAGCACGCGGCCCCGGCGGTAGGTGTCGACGAGGCGCGTGTTGTCGGCCCACCGGTTCGCGACCGCGACCCGGGCGACGCGGACGTCCGTGCCGCTGACCCGGCGCAGCGCGGTCTCGATCTCGTCGCGCGTGACGGGCGCCTGCCGGTCGGCCGGCGGGCCGCTGAAATCCAGCATGAACAGGCGGCGCGGGAACGGCCCGTGGCCGTAGACGCCCCCCGGCCCGCGGTGCCAGCCGACCGGCAGCGCGCCGGCGGGATCGTCGAGATCGGCGATCGCCTGGTACATGGTGAGCGTCGGCGGCGTGCCGGGGAAGGCGAAGCCGGCCATCTTGCGGACCGCGCTGCGGCCGCCGTCGCAGCCGACGAGATAGGCGCAGCGGACGCGCGCGTCGCCCGTCGGCGCGGTCCAGGCCACCTCGACCCCGTCGGCCGCCTCCGTGAAGCCCGTGAGCGTGCAACCGCGGCGCAGGTCGATCCCGAGCGCCGCGGCGCGGTCGAGCAGCATGGCTTCGAGGCTCTGCTGATCGACCGCGCGCATGCGCCGGTCCGGCTCCGCCTGCGGGCCGCGGCGGATGAACAGGAAGCCGAAATGGCCGCTGAACTGCGCCCCGCGCGGGCCGCCGCCGACCTGACCCGGCAGGCGGTCCATCGCCGCGAGGCTCCGCGCCTCGGCGGCCTCGATCGCCGCGCCCATCCCCCGCCGCTGCAGCGCCTCGACGCCCAGGGGGCCCAGCCCCAGCGCCTTGATGGTGGTGCTCGGCTCGGTGAGGCGCTCCAGCACCCGGACGCGCGCGCCCCCGAGGGTCAGCTCGATGGCGGTGAGGAGCCCCACCGGCCCGGCTCCAACCACGACGATGTCGACAGGCCTGTGCATGGACTTAATCCATTTCTATACTAAGTCTATGAATGGATGTGGTATGGAGCGGCGCCTGTCAACGCCTCCCGACCGCCGGTCCCGCAAGCGCCTCGCCACCCGGCAGGCCATCTCCGACGCCGCCACGCGGCTGTTCCTGGAGCGCGGCTTCGACGCCGTGACGGTGGATGAGATCGCGGCGGCTGCGGATGTCGGCCGGATGACCGTGTTCAACCACTTCCCCCGCAAGGAGGACATGTTCTACGACCGCGATGAGGAGGGGCGCGCACGCCTGCGCGAGACCCTGCGGCAGCGCGATCCCCGGGTCGCGCCGGTCGAGACGCTCCGCCAGCTGGCGCACCGGCTGGTGACGGGCCGGAACCCGGTCGTGGAATTCTCGGCGCGCAGCGGCGCCTTCGTCGCGACGGCGGCCGGGAGCGAGACGCTCAAGGCCCGGGCCCGGGCGATCCGGGACGAACTCGCGGGCGTGGTGCGGGTCGCGCTCGCCGAATCCGTCGGGCGCGGGCCGGACGATCCCGACGCCGACCTGGCGGCCGGCCTGCTGCTGGCGACCTGGAGCGTGGCCTTCCTCCGGGCGCACCGGACCTTCCGGGCGACGCGGCGGACGGAGGCGGCGAATGCCGCCTTCCTGGCGGTCATCGACCGGGGGACGGCCAGCCTCGCGGCGGCGCTGGCCGGCACGCCCTACGCGGAGGCGGCCGCGCCCTGAGCGGCGACCATCCCCGGGGTCCCGGCCTACGGTGCCTTCAGTACCGCCCGGCAGGCGGCGGGCAGCGCCGCCATGGTCATGGCGGGCTTGGCCTTCGGCGGCGTCTTCGGGGGCTTCGGGTGGAGCACCGCGTCCGAGAACCAGTAGCTGAGGTCGTCGCAGCCGTCGCCCGGCGGCGGCGCGCCCTGGGGCTGGCAATCCTCCTGGCCGGCCGGGCAGGAAAGCCGGATATGGTAGTGGTAATTGTGCCCGTACATCGGGCGGACCTTGGACATCCAGCGGCTGCCCGCGGCGTCGCGGCAGAGGGCCTTCTTGATCGCCGCGTTGACGAAGATGCGCTCCACCTCCGGCTGCTCGGCGGTGATCTTGATCAGCTGCAGGTGCGTGGGCGTCCAGACCTGGGGATCGATGTCGAGGCGGTCGCGGCGGACCATGTCGGTGGCCGAGGTCTCCTCGCGCTCCGCCCGGCTCATGCGGTGGTCGGGCATCGGCGTCAGCCAGACGTCGGCGTCGATGCCGATCTGGTGCGAGGCGTGGCCGGTGATCATCGGGCCGCCGCGGGGCTGGGCCATGTCGCCCACGAGGAGGCCGGGCCAGCCGACCCGGGCGGCCTTCTGCGACAGCCGCTCGATGAAGTCGACGAGGTAGGGCGTGCCCCACATCCGGTTGCGGGACGGGCGCATGACCTGCCAGTTCGGCCCGTCGAGCGGCAGCGCCTCGCCGCCGGCGAAGCAGCCCTTGGCGTAGAAGCCGTAGATGTGGGCCGGACCGGAGGACGCCTTGGTGACCCGCCCGAACAGGGCCTTGGCGGGCGTCGAGGGCGCGTCCGGATTCTCCAGGGGCGGCAGCGGCTTCGGATTGACGCTGCCGCGATCCTGGGCCTGCGCGGCGGCGGGCAGGAGCAGGGCGGCGAGCACGAGGCTCTGGGCGAAACGCGGCATCGGCATGCGGGGGCTGTTCGTCCGGCTGGAGAGGGCGGGCGCGGGCGCCCGCCGGAACGTGGCCCAGGGGCGGGGCGTTTTTCGGGCAGACGGCGCGCGTCGCGCGGAAACGGTCGGGAGGCGGCGATGACGGCCTTGGGAACGGGAACGGACACCGGTCAGCCCGGCACGGCGAACCCGGCCGGCCGGGAGCCCCGCCGCCTGATCGCCAGCGATCGGGTCATCGGGACGGATGTCCGCCGGCCCGACGGGACACGGGTCGGACGGATCGAGCGGCTGATGCTCGACAAGGTCTCGGGCCGGGTCGCCTACGCGGTGATGAGCTTCGGCGGGTTCCTGGGCCTCGGCGAGGACTTCTACACGCTGCCCTGGTCGGTGCTGCGGTTCGAGCCGCAGCAGGACGCCTACGTGGTCGACATCACCGAGGCGCAGCTGCGCGCCGCCCCGGCCCGCACCCCCGAGGGCACCGATCCGGCCGCGGACGGCGCCTGGGAGGAGCAGATCCACCGCTACTACGACGCGGCGCCCTACTGGGGCATATAGGCGGCGCCGCGACCGTCTGCGGGTCTCAGCGGACGTGGCGCGTGACCGGCCCGCACCAGCCGGGCAGGTAGTCGGCGTCCTTGGACTTGGCCAGCGACATCGCCCGCTCCAGGGCCGAGGAGAAGTCGTTCTCGATCCGCTTCTCCTTGATGTTCCGCCGCAGGAAGTCGGCCCAGAGAAACTCGCTGAACGGCGTCGTGTCCTTCGCGAAGCCGCCGGCCCGGCGCAGCTCGCCGGCGAGGCTGCGATAGGGGTCGTCCACCAGGGCGTCGACGGATTTCGGGATGTCGTCGAAGTGCTGGCGCACGCCGTCGGCGTCGTAGGGGTGGGTCCAGGACTTGTGGTCGCAGACCGTCCAGAACGCGTCCTTGTCGAGGTAGTGCAGGTCGGCCACCACGGTGACGAGCACGTTCTCGACGCCCTCCTCGTGCAGGGCGCGGGACAGGTGGTGGTGATCGATGATGTAGTGGCGCTTCTTCGGCCCGAGCAGCGTCGGGATCATGTGGGCGCCGAGGAATTCCTTCTTCTTCTCGCCGTCGTACTCCCGCCAGCGCCGCCGCTTCTCCGCCACTTCCCGGTAGCCCACGGTCATCTGCGTCGGGCGCAGCTCCGCGATCGGGATGGTCTTGAGCAGCGGCTCTCTACTGGCCATGGGGTCTCCTTCGTGCGTGGATTTGTCACGCGATCGTCAGACACCTATTCAGGATCGGGAGAGCGGCCAGGGCGCGCGGCGCTCACGTTTCCGGCATCGCGCGGACGGCCTCCAGCACGAACACGCGGATCGCCGAGGACAGGTTCTGGCCGTCGCGGCCGGCGTCGATGTGCCCGATGAGGGCCTGGACCGACTGGCCCCGCGCCTCCGCGATCGCCCGCAGGGCCGCCCAGAACGGGTCCTCCAGGGACACGCTGGTCCGGTGGCCGGCGATCATCACGGAGCGCTTGGTGATGCCCGGGCTCATGGCGAGGCGGCTGCGCGTCCCGTCCTCGCGAGCGGAGCGAAGCGATCCAGGGCAGCGCGACCCTGGTCGGCGTGGCGCGACTGGATCGCTTCGCTCCGCACGCAAGGACGGTGGGGCTGCTGCATCCGGATTTGCTCTCAGTCCGCCGGATCGGGCTCGCCCCGCTCCAGGCGGTGGCCCTCGTGCCGCTCGGTCTCCAGGGCCTTGCGGCGCTGCTGGAGGGTTCTGGCCTTCTTCGGCTGCCCGAAGGCGATCCGGTTGGCCTCGGCCTTCGTGTCGGCCTCGGCGCGGGCCTTCGCCTTTCGGACCTGACGCAGGTTGATGATCTCGGCCATGGATCGCCTCCCGGCAATGGCGGCCGGCGCGGGACATCCGCGCCGGCCAAATACCCAAGAAACTAATCGGCGCTGGGGGCCAGCATGGTCTCCGGCCGCACCACGCGCTCGAACTCCGCCTCGGTCACGTAGCCGAGGCGGAGGGCCTCCTCCTTGAGGGTCGTGCCGTTCTTGTGCGCGGTCTTGGCGATCTCGGCGGCCTTGTCGTAGCCGATCGAGGGGGCGAGCGCGGTGACCAGCATGAGCGACCGGCTCATCAGGTCGGCGATCTTGTCCTCGTTGGCCTTGATGCCGACGACGCAATTGTCGGTGAAGCTCACCGCCGCGTCGGCGAGCAGGCGGATCGACTGCAGCACCGCGTTGGCGATCACCGGCTTGAACACGTTGAGCTCGAAATTGCCCTGGGAGCCGGCGAAGCTCACCGTGGTGCCGTTGCCGATCACCTGGGCGCAGACCATCGTCAGGGCCTCGCACTGGGTCGGGTTGACCTTGCCGGGCATGATCGACGAACCGGGCTCGTTCTCGGGGAGCGACAGCTCGCCGAGGCCGGAGCGCGGGCCCGAGCCGAGGAAGCGGATGTCCTGGGCGATCTTGAACAGGCCGGCGGCGAGCGCCGAGAGGGCGCCCTGCGTGAACACCAGGGCGTCGTGTGTCGCGAGCGCCTCGAACTTGTTCTCGGCCGACGTGAAGGGCAGGCCGGTCAGCTCGGCGACCTTGGCGGCGAAGCGCTCGGCGAATTCCGGATGGGCGTTGAGGCCGGTGCCGACCGCCGTGCCGCCCTGGGCGAGCGCCAGCACCCCCGGCAGGGTCGCGGCGACCCGCGAGCCGCCGAGGGCGACCTGCGCGACGTAGCCGGAGAATTCCTGGCCGAGGGAGACCGGCGTCGCGTCCTGCAGGTGGGTGCGCCCGATCTTGACGATCGCGTCGAACGCCTTGGCCTTGGCGTCGAGGGCGGCGTGCAGGTGGGAGAGCGCCGGCAGCAGGCGGCCCTGGATCTCGCGGGCCACCGCGATGTGCATGGCGGTGGGGAAGGTGTCGTTGGACGACTGGCCGCGGTTGCAGTGGTCGTTCGGGTGGACCGGCGACTTGCCGCCGCGCTGGCCGCCCAGCCGCTCGTTGGCGAGGCTGGCGATCACCTCGTTGGCGTTCATGTTCGACTGGGTGCCCGAGCCGGTCTGGTAGATGACGAGCGGGAACTCGTCGTCGTAGCGGCCCTCCACGACCTCGGCGGCCGATGCCGCGATGGCGTCGGCGAGCTTCGGGTCGAGGGCGCCGAGATCCTTGTTCACCAGGGCGGCGGCCTGCTTCACCACCCCGAGGGCGTGGACGAGCGGCGCCGGCATCCGGTCGGTGCCGATCTTGAAGTTCTGGATCGAGCGCTGCGTCTGCGCGCCCCAGTAGCGATGCGCCGGGACCTCGATCGGACCGAAGGTGTCGGACTCGGTGCGGGTGGCGGTCTCGGTGGGCGACATCGTGGCCTCTACGTCTGGTGCAGTGCGGTGCCTACTTAAATGAGGCGCGGGTGAATCGCGATGCCGGTTTTCCCCGGTGCGCCGACAAGGGCGGGGCTCTGTTCCCGCCGGACAAGGAGCCGATGAGCGCCACGATCGATCTCTCCGAACCGATGGCCGGCACCCGGTTCCGCCCCGTCGTGCCGCCGCCGCTGAAGGAGCCGCTCGGCCTGTTCGAGTTCCTGCGGGCGGCGCGCAAGAACCCGATCACCACCTGGATGGACGCGCATTTCAAGCTGCCGGTCGTGGCGGCCGAGGGCGCGATGGGCCGGATCACCCTGGTGAGCGACCCGGCGCTGATCCGCTACCTGCTCATCGAGAACCCCGACGGTTACCGCAAGGACGACCTCCAGCGCCGCGTGCTGGCCCCGGGGCTCGGCAACGGCCTGCTCAGCGCCGAGGGCGACGAGTGGCGGCTCCAGCGCCGGACGCTGGCGCCGATCTTCAACGCCCGCACGGTCCAGGGCTTCTCCGACGCGATGAACGCTGCCGGGGCGCGGCTCGGCCGCCGCCTCGTCCGCCGCGACGGCAAGCGGGTCGACGTCGCCCTGGAGATGACCCGCGTCACCCTCGACGTGCTGGAGCGGACGATCTTCACGCAAGGGCTGCCGAGCGATCCCGACGCGCTGGGCCGCGCGATCACGCGCTTCCTCGAGGCCGTCGGGCCGATCGACCCCCTCGACGTGTTCGGCGTGCCCGATTTCGTGCCGCGGATCGGCCGCCTGCGGGCGCGCCCGGCGGGGCGCTTCTTCGCCGAGGTGGTCGACGAACTGATCGCCCGGCGGAAGGCGCTGATGACGGGGGGCGAGGCGCCCCGGGACCTGCTGACGCTGCTGCTCGCCGCGCAGGATCCCGAGACCGGCAACGGGCTCTCGGACCTCGCCGTGAAGGCCAACATCGTCACCTTCATCGCCGCCGGCCACGAGACCACGGCCAATTCCCTGACCTGGGCGCTCTACTGCCTGTCGCAGGATCCCGCCGCGCAGGCGCGGGTCGAGGCCGAGGTCGACGCGGCCGGGCCGGGGGATTTCGCCGTCGAGCGCCTGCCCTTCACCCGGGCGGTGATCGAGGAGGCGATGCGGCTGTTCCCGCCGGTCCCGTTCCTCAGCCGGCAGGCGGTCCGCGACGACCGGCTCGGCCGGATCAAGGTGCCGCGGGGCTCGCTGGTGATGGTGGCGCCCTGGGTGCTCCACCGCCACCAGCTGCTCTGGGATGACCCGGAGGCCTTCGTGCCGGAGCGGTTCCTGCCCGAGAACCGGGACGCGATCCCGCGCTTCGCCTACCTGCCGTTCGGGGCGGGGCCGCGGGTCTGCATCGGCCAGAGCTTCTCGATCCAGGAGGCGGTGATCGTGCTGGCCCACGTGGTCCGGGCGGTGCGCTTCCGGCTGCCGGCGGATCACCCCGCGGTCACGCCGCTCCACCGGGTGACGCTCCGGCCGGAGCACGGCTTGCGCATGGAGGCGGCGGCGCGGGACTAGTCGCCCCGCCGCGCCTCGAGCCTGCGCGTGTTGCGGTCGTAGATCCGGCTCGCGATCCAGACACCGACGAAGATCGTCGCCGACATGGCGAGGGCCAGCGCGAGGATCTGGTTGGCATAAGCTTGGGTCATGCGATCAATCCTCCGGACGCAGGAATCTGATCATGAGCTGACCCATGAGATGTAGGACGATCGCCGCGATCAGCAAAGTCCAGCCGCCATCGGCGACCAGATCGAGATGCCGCTGCGCGAGGGGATTGATGACCGCGATGCCGATCGTCGCGATGGCCGACGAGTTCAGCAGGGTCGCGGCTAGCTTGAGACCCTCGTTGAAGCGCTTGGCGCGATGCTTCCGCTCACTCGCCGACAGCATCGGCTGCGCGACCGTGTCGTCCACCGCTTGAACCCCCCGGCCGTCGAGTCGGCCAGGGGCGATCTCAGCTCTTCTTGCGGAAGGCGTCCAGGCTCACGACCTCGGCGCTGCCCTCCTCGCCCTCCTTCTTGGCGGCGGGGCGGGGGGCCTTGTCGTCGGTCTTGCCGGCGTCCTTCTCGCCCGGGGCGGCGGGCGCGGGCAGCCCCTTCGGCGCGCCCGCGCCGATCGTCGCGAGACCGGCGCTCTTGGGCCGCACCTCGCCGGGTTCCGAGCCGGCGCCGCGGGGACCGGGCTTGGCCGGGGCGGCGTTGGCCTCCTCGGGGGTCTCGCCGGCCTCGCTGAGGTCGAACTTCAGGCCGAACTGCACGGAGGGGTCGAAGAAGCCCGACAGGGCGTCGAACGGCACCAGCAGGCGCTCCGGCACGCCCGAGAAGGACAGGCCGACCTCGAAGGCGTGCTCGGTGACGTTGAGGTCCCAGAACTGGTGCTGCAGGACGATCGTCATGTCCTGCGGGTACTTCTCGCGCAGGGCCTGCGACATCCGCACGCCGGGGGCCTCCGTCCGGAACGAGACGTAGAAATGATGCTCGCCCATCAGCCCCTCGCGGGCCGCGTCGGTCAGGACCTTGCGCACCACGCCGCGCAGGGCGTCCTGTACCAGGAGGTCGTAGCGGATCAGGTCGTCTGCCATCTGCGGTCGCGCTCTCGCCCGGTCTGCCCGGCGCCCCGCCGCGGATGGCCGGACCGAGGACTGAAGTGGAGGCTTCTGTTGCCAGGCGCCTCCGAACCCCGCCTATGCGGAGCTACCCGCTAGGACTTCAGGTCGATATTGGGGACCGCTTACGCGGCCACCGCCACCGGAGCAAAGTTGTCGTTGGCAACTATTGCAAAGGCCCGATAACGGCGGAACCATGCCGAGCGAAAGCTCAACCTTTACGCCCTCGTCGATCCTATTTCGCCCCCGCCGAAGCCCCGGTTCCGATCACGCCCCTTGCGGCAGCATGTCCTGGGCTCGGGTGGAGGCGCCGGGTACCGCCCCCGGGTCCGATAGGTTTATTGCGAAGAACGTTTATCGCCATAGCCGGCCTCGCGACCGGCTCCCGAGATATAGAGGGGATCGGTCCGGTTTTGAAGCCCGATCGTGTCGCGCCGCCGCCTCATTTGGAGCCTCCGGGGGAGGCTGTTGCCGGAAGTGCGCAGTCGCGCGCCGCCGTCCCCGGTGCGCGGGGCCCGCTCGAGCGCGCCTGGGGCGCGACGTGGCGGCTCGGCGCCCTGGTCGCCCTCGTGGTCGTCTATCTCGGCGCGGCGAGCCTCCTGTCCCTCGCCACGGTGCGCGTCGGCTTCGACCTCTGGAGCGGGATCGACCCGTTCCTGCCCCCCGAGCGGCGCCCGTTCCTGGGCGCGGTGGAACTCGCCCACCGGGCCTTCGCGATCGACGCCCTGCGCCAGGTCTACCTCGCCGCCCTGGTGCTCGGCGGCGCGTGGTGGCACGACCGGTCCGGTTGGCGCCGCCGCCTCGCCCTCGACCGCGAGCGGCCGAACGGCATGCGGCCGGTCGCGCTGCTGGGCCTCCTCCTCGTGTGGCCGGTGCTGCACATCGCCTGGGTCACCGGCACGGCGGAGCTGTTCGGCGCGAGCTTCGGCCAGCACGTGCGGCTGTCGCCGTTCATGAGCCAGGCGGCGGTCGCGGCCTGGCTCGCCTATCTGGCGATCCTGGCGCCGGTGGCCGAGGAACTGCTGCTGCGCGGCGAGGCCTTCGCCCGCGCCCGGGCGGCCGTCGGACCCGCGGGGGCGATCCTGGTCACCGCGCTCATCTTCGCCGCCGCCCACATCTCGTCCTGGGGGCTCGCCCGGCCGGTCTCGCTGCTGCCCCTCGCCCTGGCGCTGGGCTGGCTGCGCTGGCGCACCGGCCGGCTCTGGCCCGGCATCGCCCTGCACGGCTGGTCGAACCTCGCCCTGGTGACCTACCTGCTCTGGCCGGTCTGAGGGCCGGTCTGAGGGCCGGTCTGGGGCCGGTCTGGGGCCTGTCCGAGGCCGGCCTGGCCGACAGGGCGCCGCGCGCAGGCCTGCGCCGGAGCGGCTCCCGCGCGACGGCGGTGGACATATGGCGGCGGCGCGCTTGCCGGCCGGCGCGCCGGCGCGCAGGAATGGGCGATGGACGCTTATCACGACCTGCTCCGGCGCATCCTCGACGCGGGCGTCGCCAAGGACGACCGCACCGGCACCGGCACGCTCTCGGTGTTCGGCCACCAGATGCGCTTCGACCTGTCGGCGGGCTTCCCGCTGGTCACCACGAAGCGGCTGCACCTGCGCTCGATCATCCACGAGCTGCTCTGGTTCCTGGCGGGCGACACCAACGTGGCGGCGCTGAAGGCGAACGGCGTGACGATCTGGGACGAGTGGGCGGACGAGCGCGGCGATCTCGGCCCGGTCTACGGCAAGCAGTGGCGCTCCTGGGAGAAGCCCGGCGGCGGCACGGTCGACCAGATCGCCGGGGTGCTCGACGAGATCCGGCGCAACCCCGATTCCCGCCGCCTGATCGTGTCGGCCTGGAACCCGGCCGACCTCGACCGGATGGCCCTCGCGCCCTGCCACTGCCTGTTCCAGTTCTACGTCAGCGAGGGGCGGCTCTCCTGCCAGCTCTACCAGCGCTCGGCGGACGCCTTCCTGGGCGTGCCGTTCAACATCGCGAGCTACGCGCTCCTGACCCACATGATCGCCCAGGTGGCCGGCCTCGGGGTCGGCGACTTCGTCCACACCTTCGGCGACGCGCACCTCTACAGGAACCACCTGGAGCAGACCCGCACCCTCCTGGCCCGGGAGCCGCGCCCGCTGCCGCACCTGCGGCTCAACCCGGAGGTGCGCGACCTCTTCGCCTTCCGGTTCGAGGACATCGCCATCGAGAACTACGACCCGCATCCCGCCATCGCGGCCCCGGTGGCGGTATGAGCCCGATCGTTTCCCTGGTCGCCGCCGTCGCCCGCAACGGCGTGATCGGCCGCGACAACGGGCTCGCCTGGCATCTCTCCAGCGATCTCAAGCGCTTCAAGGCCCTGACCATGGGCAAGCCGATGCTGATGGGCCGGCGCACCTGGGATTCGATCGGCCGGCCCCTGCCAGGGCGCCGCACCCTGGTGCTGACCCGGGACACGGGCTTCCGCGCCGAGGGGGTCGAGACCGTCCACGACTGGGACTCCGCGCTGGCCGCCGCCGGGGCGGAGCTGATGGTGGTCGGCGGCGCCGAGATCTACGCGCTCGCGCTCCCGCACGCCGACCGGCTCCACCTCACCGAGGTCGAGGCCGAGCCCGCCGGCGACGTGCGATTCCCCGCCTTCGACCGCGCCCGCTTCCGGGAGACGTTCCGCGAGGCGCACCCGGCGGGCCCGCGGGACGAGCACGCCTTCGCCTTCGTCGACTGGGAGCGCGCACGCTGAGGCGCGCCGCCGCATTTGCGTTCCGCGCCGCGCATGCCCACCTGCCAGCCTTGACAGCACGGGGCGTGCGCCCGCAGGTGCCTGTCGGGTGCGCGCGCTCACGCCGGGCCTGCACATCCTGCGGGAAGATGCGCGTGCGGGCCCTCGAGGCCTCCAGCCGGGAGCGGTCGCGGTGCGATCGGTCCGGATGGTCGGGACTAGGCGGGCGAGCGTGGCCGTTCAGGCAGGGGGCGCCGGTCGGGACGTGGGCCGGGCGCGGACAGGCAGGAGACGACGGCTAGGATGCCTTGGAGCAATCAGAGCGGCGGCGGGGGGCCCTGGGGCCGGCCCGGCGGTAACGGCGGTGGTCCCTGGGGTGGCGGCAGCGGCGGCGGCGGTGGCAAGACGCCGCCGAACCTCGAGGACCTGCTCCGGCGCGGGCAGGACCGCCTGCGCGGTCTGATCCCGGGCGGCGGTGGCGGTTCGGGCGGCGGTTACGGCGGCGGCTCGACCGGCGTCGGCGGCGGCCGCAGCGCGGCGGTGATCGCCGTCCTGGCCGTCGCCATCTGGCTCGCGACCGGCTTCTACACCGTCTACCCCCGTCAGGTCGGCATCGAGACCATCTTCGGCCGCTACGTCGGCACCAAGGGCGAGGGCCTGCGCTACAACTTCCCCTATCCGATCGGCGGGGTGGTGAAGCCGGATGTCGGCTCCCAGAACTCGATCCAGATCGGCTTCCGCGCCGGCCCGAACGGGCAGGGCCGCAACCGCGACGTGCCGGACGAGAGCCTGATGCTCACCGGCGACGAGAACATCGTCGATCTCGACTTCGAGGTGCAGTGGCGGGTCAACCCGCTGAAGGCCTCCGACTTCGTGTTCAACCTCCAGAATCCGGAGGGCACCATCAAGGCGATCTCCGAGAGCGCGATGCGCGAGGTGATCGGCCGCCGCAACATCCAGGCGATCCTCACCAACGAGCAGTCGAGCATCGCCCAGGAGGTGAAGGAGATGGTCCAGAAGGCGCTCGACGAGTACGGCGCCGGCGTGCGCATCGAGGTGGTGCAGCTCGTCTCGGTCAACCCGCCGCCGGAAGTGCGCCCCGCCTTCATCGACGTGAACGCGGCCCAGCAGGACGCCGACACGGCGCAGAACGAGGCCAAGACCTACGCCAGCCGCGAGGTGCCGCAGGCCCGCGGTAAGGCGTCCCAGATCGTCCAGCAGGCCGAGGCCTACCGGACGAAGGCGACCGCCGACGCCACCGGCCAGGCCGCGCGCTTCAGCGAGGTCTACGCCTCCTACAAGGCCGCCCCGGCGATCAGCCGCGAGCGGATCTTCCTGGAGACGATGGAGAAGGTTCTGGGCTCCGTGAACAAGGTGATCATCGACCAGAACGGGACGCAGTCCGGCGGTGCCACCGCGGCCGGCGTGCTGCCGGTCCTGCCGCTCTCCGAGTTCGGCGCCCGCGCCCAGACCCAGACGGGAGCTGCCCGATGAAACAGGCTCTCCGCACCGGCCTGATCGTGGTCGCGGCCATCGTCGCGATCGGCCTCTACGCCTCGATCTTCACCGTCGGCCAGATGCAGCAGGCGCTCGTCCTGCAGTTCGGCCGCGTCCGGGCCGTCCTCAACGCCACCGGCGAGGACAAGCCCGGCCTGTACTTCAAGATCCCGTTCATGGAGAACGTGGTCGTCTTCGACAAGCGCGTGCTCGACCTCGACCTGCCGGTCCAGACGGTGCTCACCGCCGACCGGCAGAACCTGGAGGTGGACGCCTTCGCCCGCTACCGGATCGTCGATCCGCTGCGCTTCTACCAGGCGGTGGGCAATATCGGGCTGGCCAACCAGCGGCTCGCGAGCTTCACCAATTCCGGCCTGCGCAACGTGCTCGCCCGCTCGACCCGCGACGCGATCGTGAAGACCGATCGCGGGCAGCTGATGCACCAGATCCAGGAGGACGTGAACCGGCAGGCCAAGGCGCTCGGCATCGAGATCGTCGACCTGCGCATGACCCGCGTCGACCTGCCAGCGCAGAACTCGGCCGCCGTCTACCGGCGGATGAAGACCGAGCGCGAGCGCGAGGCCGCCGACATCCGCGCCAACGGTGACCAGATCGCCGCCACGATCCGCGCCAAGGCCGACCGCGAGGTCACGGTCATCCTGGCCGAGGCGACGCAGAAATCCGAGCAGCTGCGTGGACAGGGTGACGCGGACAAGAACCGCATCCTCGCGGACGCGTTCGGGAAGGACGCGGATTTCTTCAGCTTCTACCGCTCGATGCAGGCCTACGAGAGCGGGCTGAAGGGATCCGATACCCGCCTGGTGATCAGCCCGAACACGGACTTCTTCCGCTTCTTCAGCGATCCGCAGGGCCGGGCACCCGCCCCGGCCGCCCGCGGGCCGCGCGGGCCGGCCGATCCGAGCGCCACCACGGGCTCGACGACCGGCTCCACGGCGGGGACGGCGCGCTGAGGGGGCCCGTTGGCGCCCCGGCGCCCGGGGATTACCGTGCAGGACAACCCGCGGGCGATCGACCATCGGTCGAGGCCCGCGGGACCGGAAACGCGTTCATGAAGAGGTCGACCATGCACCCCGTCGCGAGCGCCCCCGAGGCGCCGTTCGACCGCGCCCCGGCGCGGCCCCGCTCCCGCGCCCGCGCGGTGATGGCCTCGATCCTGATCGGCGCCTCGGTCACCGTCTCCGTGGCCGCGACCGCCCTGCCGGTGCCGGCCTTCGCCAAGGGGCCGGCCTCCCTCGCCGATCTCGCCGAGCAGGTCACCGACGCGGTGGTGAACATCTCCGCGTCCACCACCGTCGAGGCCCGGGCCGGCCGTGCCGGGCCGCAGGTGCCCCCGGGCACCCCGTTCGAGGACCTGTTCGAGGAGTTCTTCAACCGGCGCGGCGGCCGCGGCGGCGGCGGCGGCGGTGACGGCGACGGGCCGCGTCAGCAGCGCAAGTCGAACTCCCTCGGCTCCGGCTTCATCATCGATTCCGCCGGACTCGTGGTGACGAACAACCACGTCATCGGCGACGCCAACGACATCCAGGTCATCCTGCACGACGGCACGAAGCTGAAGGCCGAGATCGTCGGCAAGGATTCGAAGATCGACCTCGCCGTCCTGCGGGTGAAGCCCCCGGCCGACCGCACGCTGAAGGCCGTGCCGTTCGGCGATTCCGACAAGATGCGGCCCGGCGACTGGGTCATCGCCATCGGCAACCCGTTCGGGCTCGGCGGCTCGGTCTCGGCCGGCATCGTCTCGGCGCGGGGCCGGAACATCGAGTCCGGACCCTACGACAACTACATCCAGACCGACGCGGCCATCAACAAGGGCAATTCCGGCGGCCCGCTGTTCAACATGGACGGCGAGGTGATCGGCATCAACACGGCGATCCTGTCGCCGACCGGCGGCTCGGTGGGCATCGGCTTCGCGGTCCCGTCGGGCACGGCCAAGCCCGTGATCGACCAGCTCCGCGACTTCGGCGAGGTCCGCCGCGGCTGGCTCGGCGTGCGCATCCAGAACGTCGACGACACCACGGCCGAGGCGCTCAACCTCAAGGGCGGCGCGCGGGGCGCCCTGGTGGCCGGCGTCGACGAGAAGGGACCGGCCAAGACCGCCGGGATCGAGGTCGGCGACGTGATCCTGAAGTTCAACGGCGCGCCGGTGAAGGCCTCGGGCGACCTCCCGCGCATCGTCGCCTCGACCCCGGTCGGCCAGAAGGTCGACGTGGTCGTCATGCGCAAGGGCGAGGAGGTGACGAAGCCCGTCACTCTCGGCCGCCTGGAGGACGGCGACAAGCCGCAGCTCGCCAACCTGCGCCAGCCGGAGCCCGAGAGCGCGACCCGGCAGGCGCTGGGCCTCAACCTCTCCGGCATGACCGACGAGCTGCGCAAGAAGTACTCCATCAAGGACACCGTGAAGGGCGTGGTCGTCACCCGGGTCGACCCGAACTCGACCGCCGCCGACAAGCGGATCCAGCCCGGCGAGGTGATCGTCGAGGTCGGCCAGGAGTCGGTCAGCACCCCCGCGGAGGTGACCAAGCGGATCGACGCCCTCAAGAAGGACGGGCGCAAGTCGGTGCTGCTGCTGGTGGCGGGCGCCACCGGCGACGTGCGCTTCGTGGCCGTCGGCCTCGACTGAGCGGCCTCATCGCGTTGCCGAGGGCCGTCGCTCCGCGGGGAGCGGCGGCCCTCGCGCGTTCAGGGCTCCCAGATTGACGCTGCGCCGCGGCACGGCACACTGGGGCCGCGAGTCGGTGCGGCTCGGGCGGGTTCGGACCCATGACGGCCGTTGCGTTCGACACCCTGAAATTCGCCCGCGCCCTGCGGGAGAAGGCGAAGCTGTCGCCCGAGCAGGCGGAGGGCCTGGCCGACGCGCTGGTGGACGTCTTCGACGGGAATCTGGCGACGAAAGCCGATATCCACGAGCTGCGAGCCGATATTCAGATGGTCCGTGGTGACATCGAGGCCCTGAAAATCCAGAGCCGTGCCGACACCGAAGCGCTTCGGCTCGCCACCCAGGGGGATATCGAAAGCCTTCGCGTGACGACCAAGGCCGACAGCGACAATCTCCGGCTCTCGACCGCCTCCGATATCGAGACGCTTCGCCTCTCCACGACGGCTGGCCTCGAAGGCCTACGGATGGAGATCAAAGCAGGCCTGGACAGTCTCCGCCTCGAAACGAAGGCCGACATCGAGGCCGTGAAGGGCGCGATCGCCTCCGCGAAGGTCGAGACGGTGCGCTGGCTCGTCGGCGCGATCGGCTTTCAGACGCTCGCCGTGCTCGGTGCGGTCATCGCCCTGACCCGCACCCTCCACTGAGCCTCACCCCACGAACTCCGCCGCCGCGTAGCCCTGCAGGTACAGGAGCGCGGTGAGGTCGCCGTGCTCGACCCGGACCCGCGCCGCGGCCGCGACCGCGGGCTTGGCCCGGAACGCCACCCCGAGGCCGGCCTCGCCCAGCATGTCGAGGTCGTTGGCGCCGTCGCCGACCGCGAGGGTCTCGGCGGCGCCGAGGCCCAGCTGCCCGCGCAGCGCGATCAGCGTCGCGCGTTTCTCGGCCTTCCCGACGATCGGGTCCTCCACCAGGCCGGTGAGCCGCCCGTCCGCCACGCCCAGCACGTTGGACCGGTGCTCGTCGAAGCCGATCATCGCGGCGATCGGGCCGGTGAACAGGGTGAAGCCCCCGGAGACCAGGCAGGTCTGGGCGCCGTGCGCCCGCATCGTCCGCACCAGCGTGCCGCCGCCCGGGGTCAGAGTCAGGTGCTCGGCGATCAGCCCGTCGACCGCGCCGACCGGGATGTCCTTCAGGAGCGCGACGCGCTCGCGCAGGGCCGGCTCGAAGGCGATCTCGCCCCGCATTGCCCGCTCGGTGATCGCCGCCACGTGGTCCTTGAGGCCGAGCGTCCCGGCGAGCTCGTCGATGCATTCCTGCTCGATCATGGTGGAATCCATGTCGGCCAGGAACAGGCGCTTGCGCCTGTGCGCGTCGGCGGGCAGCACCGCGAGGTCGATCGGCTCGCCGGCCAGCGCCGTCCGCAGCCGGTCGGTGAGGGACGCGGCGGCCGCGGGCTCGCCCGGCACCAGCAGCTCGGCCGCCACCTCGCCGTGCAGGATCCGGGGCTGGTGCTCCGTCCGCAGCACGGCGCGCGTCTCGGCCAGCACCGCGTCGGTGATGGACGGCCGATCCGGGTTTGCTATCAGGACCGCGACCAGCATCGTGGAGTTTCGCCTTGCCGCCAGACCGGGGGGAAGCCGGGGGGCGCCCGGCCGCGGTCCTCATCGCAGGGCCCACCGCGTCGGGCAAGTCGGCGCTGGCCGCCCGGCTGGCGGAGCGTCACGGCGGCGTGGTGATCAACACCGATTCCATGCAGGTCTACGCGGACCTGCGCCGCCTGACCGCCCGGCCCGACCCGGACGAGGAGGCGCGGGTCCCTCACCGGCTCTACGGCCACGTCGACGGCGCCGTGAACTATTCCGCGGGGCACTTCTCACGGGACGCGGCGGCGCTGCTGGCGACGCTCGGCGGGCGCCTGCCGGTCTTCGTCGGCGGCACCGGCCTGTACTTCCGGGCGCTGGAGCAGGGGTTTTCGGAACTGCCGCCGGTGCCCGACGTCGTGCGGCGGCAGGTGCGGGACGCGGCCGAGGGCCGCCCGACCGAGGCGCTGCACGCCGAACTCGGCCGGCACGATCCCGAGGGGGCTGCCCGCCTGCGGCCGAGCGACCGGATGCGGGTGATGCGCGCCCTGGAGATTTTTCTCGCGACGGGCCGGCCGATCGCCAGCTTCTACGGCGATCCCGTTCCCGGCCCGCTCGCCGGGCGGAACCTCCAGAGAATCTTCCTGGCACCCGACCGGGCGGTGCTGCGGGCCCGGATCGACGCCCGCTTCCGGACCATGATCGCCGAGGGGGCGCTGGACGAGGTCGCCCGCCTGCGCGCGCGCGATCTCGACCCGATGCTGCCGGTGATGCGCGCCCACGGCGTGCCGGGCCTGATCGCCCACCTCGACGGGGCGATGAGCCTCGAAGCGGCGATCGTCCGGGGGCAGGCGGACACGCGGGCCTACGCCAAGCGCCAGGTCACGTGGTTCCGCCACCAGATGGGGGAGGCGTGGCGCTGGGTGGATCCGGAGGCGGCGGAGGTCGAGGCGCTGTTCTGAGGCGAGCGCCCGACCCGCCGGGCGAGCCCGGCGCGCCTTGCGCCGCGACCGGTGCGGCCCCCTCTCGCGCGGGAGAGAGGGCCTGTCGCGTCCGTCTTGCCCGGTCCTCGGGCTCCGAAGGCTGAGAGCCCTCAGCGCTCCAGCCGCGCCACGAGGCTCGACGTGTCCCAGCGGTTGCCGCCCATGGCCTGCACCTCGGCGTAGAACTGGTCGACGAGGGCCGAGACCGGCAGCTTGGCGCCGTTGCGGCGGGCCTCGTCGAGCAGGATGCCGAGATCCTTGCGCATCCAGTCGACCGCGAAGCCGAAGTCGAACTTGCCCGCGTTCATGGTCTTGCCGCGGTTCTCCATCTGCCAGGAGCCGGCGGCGCCCTTGGAGATCACGTCGAGCACCGCCTCGACGTCGAGGCCGGCGCGCTTGGCGAAGTGGACGCCCTCCGACAGGCCCTGGACGAGGCCGGCGATGCAGATCTGGTTGACCATCTTGGTGAGCTGGCCGGCGCCGGCCGGGCCCATCAGCCGGCAGGCGCGGGCGAAGGACCCGATCGCGCCCTCGACCTTGGCGTAGGTCGCCGCGTCGCCGCCGCACATCACGGTGAGCACGCCGTTCTCGGCGCCCGCCTGGCCGCCGGAGACCGGCGCGTCGATGAAGCCGAGCCCCTTGGCCTCGGCCGCCGCGGCGAGCTCCCGGGCGACCTCGGCGGAGGCCGTGGTGTGATCGACGAACACCGCGCCGGGCTTCATGCCGGCGAGCGCCCCGTCGTCGCCCAGCACGACGCTGCGCAGGTCGTCGTCGTTGCCCACGCAGGCGAACACGATCTCGGCGCCCTCGGCGGCCTGCCGGGGCGTGGGCGCGTGGGCGCCGCCGTAGGTCTTCACCCAGGCCTCGGCCTTCGGGGTGGTGCGGTTGTAGACGGTGACGTCGTGGCCACCCTTCTTGGCGAGGTGTCCGGCCATCGGGCCGCCCATCACGCCGAGACCCAGGAATGCGACCTTCGCCATTGTCGTGCGCTCCTCGCGGGCCCGACCGCGCCGGCGCCCTTCCATCTCCGACGGCGGGCGGCGACGGAGCTCGGCAGCCGGGCCGTGAAGGGGGTCGGGGCCGTGCCGGGGGACCCGATGTGACAGATTGGGCGTCGTGCCGCCGCCGACGCTGCATCACAGCTCGGATCGCTTGCGTCAACGCCGGACCAATAGGATAACCCGCCCGTGTAGCCCGGGACCACGAAGTCCCAGCCGGAGCCCCCCGCGCGTGGCCCCGCGCGCGAGGCGTTCGGTCAGGGAGTGGGACATGGGTTCGGCGATCGGCAGGCACGGGCCCTGGGCCCTCGTGGGGGCGCTCGGCGCCGCGGCGCTGGCGATCGTGGCGAGCCAGCGCGGCGAGACGATCAATGCCCTCTGGATCGTGGTCGCGGCGGTCTGCGTCTACCTCATCGCCTACCGCTACTATTCCCAGTTCATCGCCGACAAGGTGATGCGGCTCGACCCGAAGCGCGCGACCCCCGCGGTGCGCCACAACGACGGGCTCGACTACGTGCCCACCAACCGCGGCGTCCTGTTCGGCCACCACTTCGCGGCGATCGCGGGCGCGGGCCCGCTGGTCGGCCCGGTGCTCGCCGCCCAGATGGGCTACCTGCCCGGCATGCTGTGGATCCTGGCCGGCGTGGTCCTCGCGGGCGCCGTGCAGGACTTCATGGTCCTGTTCGTGTCGATGCGCCGGGACGGCCGCTCGCTCGGCGAGCTGATCCGGGCCGAGCTCGGCACCGTGCCGGGCATCATCGCCCTGTTCGGCACCTTCCTGATCATGGTGATCCTGCTCGCCGTGCTGGCGCTGATCGTCGTCAAGGCGCTGGCCGAGAGCCCCTGGGGCACCTTCACGGTGATGTCGACGATCCCGATCGCCATGCTGATGGGCGTCTATTCCCGCTACATCCGCCCGGGCAAGATCGGCGAGGTCTCGATCCTCGGCTTCGTCCTGCTGATGCTCGCCATCGTCGCCGGCGGCTCGGTGGCGGCGAGCCCGGTCTGGGGGCCGGCCTTCACCTTCACGGGCCCGCAGCTCTGCTGGATGCTGATCGGCTACGGCTTCGTGGCGTCGATCCTGCCGGTCTGGCTGCTGCTGGCCCCGCGCGACTACCTGTCGACCTTCCTCAAGATCGGCACCATCGTGGGCCTCGCGCTCGGCATCGCCTTCGTGGCGCCGCACATGCAGATGCCGGCGGTCACCAAGTTCGTGGACGGCACCGGCCCGGTCTGGGCGGGCAGCCTGTTCCCGTTCCTGTTCATCACCATCGCGTGCGGCGCGGTCTCGGGCTTCCACGCCCTGATCTCGTCGGGCACCACCCCGAAGCTGATCGCCAGCGAGTCCGACGCCCGCTTCATCGGCTACGGCGGCATGCTGATGGAATCCTTCGTGGCGATCATGGCGCTGGTCTCGGCCTGCGTGATCGACCCGGGCGTCTACTTCACCATGAACTCGCCCGCGGCCCTCGTCGGCACGACGCCCGAGACCGCCGCCGCCGCCGTGACCAAGCTCGGCTTCGCCACCACCCCGGAGGTGATCACCCAGACCGCCGCCGACGTCGGCGAGCACACGATCATCTCGCGGGCCGGCGGCGCGCCGACCCTCGCGGTCGGCATGGCCCACATCATCTCGTCCGCCATCGGCGGCAAGGCGATGATGGCCTTCTGGTACCATTTCGCGATCCTGTTCGAGGCGCTGTTCATCCTCACGGCGGTGGACGCGGGCACCCGCGCCTGCCGGTTCATGGTGCAGGATCTCGTCGCCTTGGCGATCCCGTCGTTCAAGAACACCACGTCGTGGGGGCCGAGCATCGCGGCGACCGCCATCTCGGTGGGGGCCTGGGGCTACTTCCTCTACCAGGGCGTGACCGACCCGCTCGGCGGCATCAACACCCTGTGGCCGCTCTTCGGCATCTCGAACCAGATGCTGGCCGCGGTGGCGCTGACCCTCTGCACGGTGGTGATCTTCAAGATGAAGCGCGAGCGCTACGCGTTCGTGACCATCATCCCCACCGCGTGGCTGTGCATCTGCACCC
Organism: Methylobacterium sp. NPDC080182; assembly: GCF_050281105.1. NCBI lineage: Bacteria > Pseudomonadati > Pseudomonadota > Alphaproteobacteria > Hyphomicrobiales > Methylobacteriaceae > Methylobacterium > Methylobacterium sp. NPDC080182. Next base: position 178,407 of record NZ_JBNNWO010000006.1, on the reverse strand, counting down.
TCACGGCCGGCTGGCAGAAGATCTTCTCGGCCGACCCGAAGATCGGCTTCCTGGCCCACGCCGAGCGCTACGCGGCCGCCGCCGCCGAGGGCAAGATCCTGGCACCGGCCAAGAACGCCGACCAGATGAGCCAGATCATCCTCAACGACCGGATCGACGCGGTGCTGGCGGCCCTGTTCATCGGCCTCGTCGTCGCCATCGCGGGCTTCGGCATCGCCGCCTGCGTGAAGGCGTGGCGCGCGGACCGCTGGACCGCGCTGGAGACCGAGCCGCACATGGTCCCGGCGGAGTAGGAGGTCCCATGCTGCCGTCGTCGAACCTGCGGGACCGGATCCGGACGCTGTCCAAATGCGTCTGCGACGGCGCCCGCCTGATGGTCGGGCAGGGGGACTACGCGGCCTATGCCGAGCATGTCCGCCGCACCCATCCCGACCAGGCGCCGATGAGCGAGGTGGAGTTCTTCCGCAACCGGGAGAACGCCCGCTTCGGGGTCGGCAACACCGCGGGCTTCCGCTGCTGCTGACAGGCGGCCGGTGAGCCTGGTCGTCCTTGCTTCGCTGCGCGCGCGATGACGGCGGCGTGTCCTCGCCGCGGACCGGGCCCCGCTCGCTGCGCGGACCCGATCGGGCCCGGCCGGCGTTCTCCACGCCGGAGGGCCGCCCGGCCCTCGCCAGATGCGGAAGGCCGATGACCGACCAGAGCGTGCAGGACCCGATCGAGCCCCGGGCCGTCAACACCGCCCATGCCTGGGAGCGGGCCTACTGGGCGCGCCGGTTCATGGTCCCGGTGGAGCAGGTCGAGGCCGCCGTGGCGGCGGTCGGCGACGATCCGGCCCGCGTGGCCGCCCATCTCGGGCGGGACTGGCCGGGCCACGAGCCCGCCACCTGATCCCGCCGCGCCAGGACTAGTCCTCCGCGATCCCGGGCTTAAGCTCGGCCGCATCTTGACTCCGCCGCCACAATATCCGCCATCTCAGGCCCGACGGGAGGTCGGCATGAGCATTTTCCAGGACGCCATCCTTCGGTTCGGCCGCACGATCATGTCGTACGCGGGCGACGCGGTCTTCCTGCAGGCCGCGGTCTCGTCCGCCGCCAACGTCATCGTGGCCGATGGCGACGTGGGCGAGGAGGAGATCGAGTCGGCGATCACCGGCATCCGCGCCAACCCGATCCTCGAGAAATCCTACGACACGCTGCGCGTCGAGCAGGAGCTCTACGAGGCGATCACCCGGGCCAAGACCCGGGCCGGGCGGCTGGAGAACCTGCGCCATGTCGGCGCCATCGCGGATCGGCCGATCGAGCAGCGCCAGGACGTGTTCCTGATCGGCGCGGACGTGGCCGATATCGACGGCATCAGCGAGGTCGAGCACAAGGCGCTCGACGAGATCGCCGGGGCGCTGCAGGTCGACAAGTCCGCCCTGCTGCGCTGATCCGGCCGGCCCGTCGCCCGGCAGGCCCCGGGACGGCGCGCCGGGACCGCTCTCCCCGTCCGGCGCCCGCATCCCGAGGTGACGCGGCCCGGCCCCCCGTGCCGGGTCTTCGCGGACGCCGGAGCGGGCGCGAGGCCGCCGCCATCCCGAACCTGCGGCGACGCGGCCCGTCCCTTGCCTGACCGGACGTGATAGCGAAACAGTCCGGGTTTAGCCGGTGAGCCGGTATACAACGCGGAGTTGCCGGCCCGGGGCCGGACGGCGGAGACCGCATGGGCCTCGTCCTCTACGCGCTCAAGTTCCGGATCACGACCTACGTGCTCGCGGTCCTGATGATGCTCGGCGGCGTCGGGGCGATCGTCGTCGCGCCGAAGGACGTGCTGCCGGTCGTCGACATCCCGGTCGTCGTGGTGGTCTGGACCTATACCGGCCTCTCGGCGCCGGAGATGGAACAGCGCATCACGACCTACGCCGAGTACGGCATCTCCAACAACGTCAACAACATCCGCCGCATGGAGTCGACGACGCTCCAGGGCACGGCGGTGCAGCGGATCTACTTCGAGCCCACCGTCAGCCTTAATCTCGCCATCGCCCAGGTGGTGTCCTCGACCAACTCGATCCGCGCCGTGATGCCCCCCGGCACGCAGCCGCCGGTGATCGTGCGCTACTCCGCCTCCTCGGTGCCGGTGATCCAGCTCGCCCTGACCTCGGCCAAGGAGAGCCTCAACCAGGTCTACGACTACGCCCAGTACCGGATCCGCCAGACCCTGGCGCAGGTCCCGGGCTCGACCCTGCCGTCGCCCTTCGGCGGCGCGCCCCGGCAGATCATGGTCGACCTCGACCTCAACGCCCTCCAGGCGCTCGGCCTGACGCCGCTCGACGTCACCAACGCCATGACGGCCCAGAACCTGACCGTGCCGTCCGGCCTCGCCAAGATCGGCGAGCAGCAGTACCCGGTCCAGCTCAACGGCACCCCGCCGTCGATCGAGACCCTGAACCTCGCGCCGATCAAGGTGGTGGCCGGCCAGCCCGTGCTGGTGCGCGACGTCGCCTATGTCCGCGACGGCGGCCCGCCGCAGGTCAACGTGGTCAGTTCCGACGGCCAGCAGGCCGTGCTGATGCAGATCATCAAGAACGGCAACGCCTCGACCCTGAGCGTGGTCAACAACGTCAAGGCGGCGATGCCGACGATCCGCGCCGCCGCGCCCGAGGGGCTGGCGATCAAGCCGCTCTTCGACCAGTCGGTCTACGTCTCGAACGCCATCGAGGGCGTGCTCCACGAGGCGTTGACCGCGGCGGCCCTGACCGGCCTCGCCATCCTGCTGTTCCTCGGCTCCTGGCGCTCGACGATCATCGTGCTGATCTCGATCCCGCTCTGCGTCATGACCTCGCTCGCCGTGCTGGCGGCGCTCGGCGAGACCATCAACGTGATGACGCTGGGCGGCCTGGCGCTCGCGGTCGGCATCCTGGTGGACGACGCCACGGTGGCGATCGAGAACACCTACCGGCTGTTCGAGGAGGGCGAGGAGTTCCGCGAGAGCGTGGTTCACGGCGCCGCCGGCATCGCCAAGCCGGCGCTGATCTCGACGCTGGCGATCTGCGCGGCCTTCACGGCCGTGTTCGCGCTCACCGACACGCCGAAATACCTGTTCACCCCGCAGGCGCTCGCGGTCGTGTTCGCGATGCTGACCTCCTACCTGCTGTCGCGGACCCTGGTGCCCCTCCTGATCGACGTGATCGTGGCGCCGGAATACTGCCAGAAGCACGCGAAAGACCGGGACGCGCACCCGGCGCAGCACGCGGCGCCCCGGCGGGGCCGGATCGCCCGGGCCGTCGGCCTCGTGGGCGCCCCCGCGCTGCGGCTCGCCGGCCGGATCCACGGCGCGTTCGAGCGCGGCTTCGCGCGGTTCCACCGGGGCTATGTCGGGCTGCTCCACGCGGTGCTGCGCCACCGCGTCGTCACCGTGGGCGCCGTCGGCGGCGTGCTCGGCATGACCGGCGTGCTGTTCGTGTTCGTCGGCCAGGACTACTTCCCGCAGATCGAGGCGAGCCAGATGACCATGCATCTGCGCACCCGCGTCGGCATGCGCATCGAGACCGCCCGGCAGGTCTTCGCCGAGGTCGAGGACACCGTCCGCGAGGTGATCCCGGCGGGTGAGGTCGACCAGATCCTCCAGAACATCGGCCTGCCGTCGAACAACTACAACTTCGCGTTCTCGGACGGCTCGTTCGTCTCCTACAATGACGGGCAGATGCTGATCAGCCTGAAGGAGGGGCACGGCCCGGTGGCGGGCTACATGAAGCGCCTGCGCGAGGTGCTCATGAAGCGCTTCCCCGACGTGGTCGTCTACTTCCAGCCCGCCGACATGATCACCCAGATCCTGAACTTCGGCGTCCTCACGCCGATCGACGTGCAGGTCTCCGGTCGGCACAAGGAGAAGGACCTGGAGGTCGCCCAGCGCATCGTGCAGCGGCTGAAGCACACGAAGGGCCTCGTCGACGTCCACCTGCAGCAGATCGTCAACGAGCCGCAATTCTACGTCGACGTCGACCGGCGCCTCGCCTCCGAACTCGGGCTGACCGAGCAGCAGGTGGCGCAGAACATGAACATCTCGCTGTCCGGCAGCTACCAAGTCACGCCGAACTTCTGGCCGGACCCGAAGACCGGCATCCCCTACCAGCTCTGGGTGCAGACGCCCGAGTACCGCAACAGCTCGCTCACCGACCTGCGCAACACGCCGATGTTCGTGCGCGCCGCCGCGACCTCCGGCTCCGGCCCCGGGGTGCTGACCCTGCTGTCGAGCCTCGCGGACATCCGCCGGACGCCGACGCAGACCATGATCAGCCACGTCAACATCCAGCCGACCTTCGACATCTTCGCCTCGGTGCAGGACCGGGACCTCGGCTCGGTCGCGCGCGAGATCGACAGGATCGTCGAGGACGAGCAGAAGAACCTCGAGGCGCCGGACAAGATCGTCGTCCGCGGCCAGATCGAGAACATGCGCTCGGCCTTCTTCCGCCTGGAGATCGGCCTCGGCATCGCGCTGATCGCCGTCTACCTGCTGATGGCGGTGAACTACCAGAGCTGGGGCGACCCGTTCGTGGTGATCGCCGCCCTGCCGATGGCCTTCTGCGGCATCACCTTCGCGCTGTTCGTGACCGGCACGCCGTTCTCGATCCCGTCGATCTTCGGGGCGATCATGTCGGTGGGCATCGCCTCGGCGAACTCGATCCTGCTCGTCACCTTCGCCAAGGAGCACCGGGAGGAGACCGGGTGCAGCGCCCTGGAGGCGGCGATCACCGCGGGCGAGACGCGGCTGCGGCCGGTGCTGATGACCGCCTCGGCGATGTTTCTGGGGCTCATTCCGATGGCCTTGGGCACCGGCGAGGGCGGTGAGCAGAACGCCGCGCTCGCCCGCGCGGTCATGGGCGGCATCGCCTTCGCGACGCCCGCGACCCTGCTGCTGGTGCCGTTCCTCTACGTGCTGATGCGCGGCGGCCCGGCGCGGCCGGTGCAGGATTACCTGGAGTCGGAGGGCCGCCCGGCGGCGGCGTGAGGGACGGCGGCGCGTCGCGCGCCGCGGCCGGTGTCGCTGGCACGATCCGGATGCCTGACCGTCGGATCCCGGTCGGGGGGGATGCCCTTGCGGGTCGCTCACCCCTCCTTGAAGCCGTATTCCGGCGTGTCGTCGTCGTTGCCGTAGTACTTGTACGGCAGGAACTTGCCCGACATGGTGAGCTTCACGCGGTCGCCCTTGTTGTTGGCCTCCCGGGCCATGTCCATGTTGAAGTCGATCGCCGACATGATGCCGTCGCCGAACTCCTCCTGGATCAGCTCCTTGAAGGTCGTTCCGTAGACCATCACCAGCTCGTAGAACCGGTAGATCAGCGGGTCGGTGGGCGGCATGGACGGGATCGAGCCGCGATAGGGCGGCTCGTTGAGCATCCGCTCCTCGGCGGCGGTGAGGCCGAAGAGCTCGGCCGCCCGCTTGGCCTGGGCCTTCGGGAGCTTCATCTGGCCCATGCAGGCCGCGGTGATCAGGAACGGCGACAGGCCGCCGATCTCCGCGTGGATGTGCTTCCAGCTCCACCCCTTCTCGCGCTTGATGTCGAGAAGCTTCTCGGTGAGGTCTTCGCGCTTCATCGTCGGCTCCCGGATCTCGATCTGCGATGGGTCCGGTGAGGCCGCGCGCTCCGCGGCCCCACCCACCCGGTGCGGGTGCGCGTCCGGACCGCGACCGGTGAGGGGGGACGGTCGCGTCCGGACGCGGACATCCGCCGGGCGTCGTCGCGGCGCGCCTTCGGGAGCGGTGCCGGCCGACGGGCGGACAGCCTCACTCGGCAAAGGGTGTGCCAGAAGGGATGCCGGAGAAATCGCTCGGTCTGCCAGAGGTTTGGGTCGCCGGATGTCGCTCACGACATCTCGTCGGAAACGAGATATCGTGAGCCAATGACGATATCTCGTGAGTCCGGTGCCGCCGGAAGCTTCGGGCCGGTCTTCGAGGCGAGCCCGGATCCCATGCTGGTCCTCGCGCCGGAGGAGGACCGGGTCGCGGACGCCAACCCGGCGGCGGCGCGCCTCCTCGGCTACGGCCGCCCGGCGCTGCGCGGCGCACGGGCGAGCGCCCTGTTCCCGGGCCAGCTCCCGGCGCTCACGGTCTTCACCGAGGCCGCGCTGGCCAGGGGGCACTGGTGGACGCGCACATTGGCGCCGCGCGACGCGGCCGGACGCGACCTGCGGGTCGAGACCGCGGCCTTCCCGCTCCCGGGCGACGCGATGCGCCTCCTCGTCACCCTGGCGGACCCGGACACGCTCCACCGCCGCCAGGTCGACGGCGAGGCCGAGGCCCACATGCGCGCCGGCCTCTCGGAGTGGCAGCGCGTGGAGCGCATCTTCCGCGACATCGAGCGGGGCAACCAGCTGATCCTGCGCGCGGCCGGGGAGGGGATCTACGGCGTCAACGCGGAGGGCGTGACCACCTTCGTCAACCCGGCCGCCGCGCGCATGCTCGGCTGCGAGGCCGCCGACCTCGTCGGCCGGGACATGCACGCCGCCGTGCACCACACCCGCCCGGACGGGAGCCACTACCCCCACCGCGACTGCCCGATCTACGCGGCGTTCCGGGACGGGACCGTGCATCAGGTCGATCACGAGGTCTTCTGGCGCGCCGACGGCACCGCCTTCCCGGTCGAGTACACCTCGACGCCGATCCGCGACCGGGGGCGCCTGCTCGGCGCCGTCATCGTGTTCCGCGACATCAGCCAGCGCCGTGAGGCCGAGGCCCGCCTGACGAGCGCACTCGCCGAGGTCGATTCCCTCCGGGAGCGCCTGGAGCTGGAGAACGCCTACCTGAAGGAGGAGATCCGGGCCGAGCGCCAGCACCAGGGCATCATCGGCCGCTCGCCCGCCATCGCGGCGACGCTCCGGCAGGTCGACCGCGTCGCCGCCACCGACGCCACCGTGCTGATCACCGGCGAATCCGGCACCGGCAAGGAGCTGATCGCCCGGGCGATCCACGAGGGCAGCCGCCGCAGTGCCCGCCCGATGATCCGCGTCAACTGCGCGGCGATCCCCCGCGAGCTGTTCGAGAGCGAGTTCTTCGGCCACGCCAAGGGCAGCTTCACGGGAGCGCTGCGCGACCGGATCGGCCGGTTCGAACTCGCCGACGGCGGCACGCTGTTCCTCGACGAGGTCGGCGAGATCCCCCTCGACCTCCAGGGCAAGCTGCTGCGCGTCCTGCAGGAGCGCTCGTTCGAGCGGGTCGGCGAGGCGCGCACGCGGGCGGTGGACGTGCGCGTGGTCGCGGCCACCAACCGGGACCTGCGCGCCGAGATCCGGGCGGGCCGCTTCCGGGAGGACCTCTACTTCCGCCTCAACGTCTTCCCGATCCAGGCGCGGCCCCTGCGCGAGCGGCCCGAGGACATCCCGCCGATCGCCCAGCACCTGCTCCGGGTCGCCGCGCGCCGCCTCACCGTCCCGGAGCCGCGCCTCACGGAGGGCGATGTCCGCCGCCTCTGCCGCTATTCCTGGCCCGGCAACGTCCGGGAACTGGAGAACGTGATCGAGCGGGCGGTGATCCTCTCCGCCCGGGGGCGCCTCCGCCTCGACCTGCCCGACGGTGAGGCGACCGGACCCGCGGACGCGGCCAGCCCGGCCGCGCCGCCCGGGGGGCGGCCCGCCACCGAGGCCGAGCGCCGGGCGCGCGACCGCGCCGAGATCGTCGCGGCCCTGGCGCTGGCGGGCGGCCGGATCTCCGGACCGGGCGGCGCGGCCGCGCTCCTCGGCCTTCGGCCGACGACGCTGGCCTCGCGGATCAAGGCACACGGGATCCCCCGCGGCTGATCCGGCGGGCCCTTGATCCGATCTTAAGGCCGCTGTGCCAAAGCTCGCGCCGGGCTTTCCCCGCGAAGGCGCAGCGTCCCCGACCGATGCACGACCTCTCCGATCCCGTCACTCTCCCGGCCGGCACCGTCCTGTTCGAGGAGGGGGCGATCGGGCACTGCGCCTACCTGATCCTGAGCGGGCGCATCGCGATCTTCCGGCGGCGCGACGGCGGTGAGGCCGTGCTCGCCCGGCGCGGCCCCGGCGAGATCTTCGGCGAGATGGCCATCCTCGACGCCCTCCCGCGCTCCGCCGGCGCGCGCGCCGAGGCGGATAGCGTGCTCGTCCCGGTGGACGCGGCGCAGATCCGCCAGCGGCTCGCCGGCGCCGATCCGATCCTGCGCCTCTGCCTCGAGGGGCTCATCGCCCGGTTTCGCGAGACCCTGCCCCGCCTCGGGCCGGCTTCCGCCGAGGGGCTTCAGGCGCCGCCGTCGCCCTCCGCCCGCGCCGATTTCGACGCGACGGTCGCGTCGCTCGCGCAGGAGCGCGCCCTGCGGCGCGCCCTGGCCCGAAACGAGTTCGCGCTGTTCTTGCAGCCGATCGTGCGGCTCGCCACCGGGCGCCTCGCCGGCTTCGAGGCCCTGATCCGCTGGCACGATCCCGAGCGCGGGCTCGTGCCCCCCGCCGCCTTCATTCCGGCCGCCGAGGCGAACGGCCTGATCCTGGCGATCACCGCCTGGGTGATCGACGCGATCGGCCGGATCGTGCCCCGCATCCTGCAGGCCGGCCTGCGCGCGCCCGCCTCCGTCGAGCCCTCCCTGTTCGTGAGCTTCAACGTCACGGCCCAGGATCTCACCCGCGCGGACATACCGGGCCTCGTCGACGCGATGCTGCGCCGGACCGGCCTCGCGCCCGGCGCCCTCAAGATCGAGGTCACCGAGAGCGCGCTGATGCAGGATCCGGCCGGGGCCGCGGCCGCCCTCGCGCGCTGTCGCGCCGCCGGCCTCGGCATCGCGGTGGACGATTTCGGCACCGGCTACTCCTCGCTCAGCCATCTCAGCACCCTGCCGATCACCACGCTCAAGGTGGACCGGGCTTTCGTCCGGGCAATGCTGGCGGAGCCGCGCGATCGCCGGATCGTCCAGACCATCCTGCGGCTCGCCGAGGAGATCGGGGTGGCGGCGGTCGCGGAGGGCATCGAGGGCCGCGCCGAGGCGGAGGCTCTCGCGGCGATGGGCTGCGCCCTGGGCCAGGGCTACCATTTCGGCCGCCCGATGCCGGAGGCAGACGCCCTCGCGGCGGCGGCGGCCTGGAACGCCGAGGCGTGGCGCGTCGGGCTCTCCGGGGAGGCTGATCCGGGGCGGCACGGGTTCCACGTCCGGGCCTGACGGATTCCCGGGCCCGGCGCGGTCTTTCGCCACCCCCGCGAGCGTGGTTTCGATGCACCGGGCGGGCGGGAAGCGCGCGGCTCCGGGCGGAAACGCTTGCATCCGGTGCGTGTTTTCGGACCATGCGTCTTCGGGTCTCGGAGGCGGGCTTTGGGCGGAGACGAGCGGGACGGGCAGATGGCCGAAGGGGCTGCGGGGGCATCCGCGCATCCGGCGCCCTGGGAATTCGTGCTGCCGGAGGAGACGGCCACCGAGGATCTCGGCCTGTTCCTGTCCGAGTTCCTGATGCCCGGGGACGTCGTGGCTCTGTCCGGCGGCCTGGGTGGTGGCAAGACCACGCTCGCCCGCGCGGTCATCCGCGAGCTCGCCGGCGACCCGCGCCTGGAGGTGCCGAGCCCGACCTTCACGCTGATCCAGCCCTACGCGGCCCGCGACGGCCGGCCGATCGTCCACGCCGACCTGTACCGGCTGCGCGACCCCGACGAGTTGGTGGAACTCGGCTTCGACGAGATGGCTGAGGGCGCGATCACCCTGGTGGAGTGGCCCGACCGGATGCCGCCCCGCGCCGGCCCGGTGCTGACCGTGGACCTGTCCCTGCGGGCGGAGTTCGGCCCCGAGGCGCGGCTCGCGCGGATCGACGGCACCGGCGGCATGCGCGCCCGCCTCGACCGGGCCCGCGCGGTGCGCCGCCTCCTCGACCGCAGCGGCTGGGACATCGCCGAGCGGACCTTGATGCAGGGGGACGCCTCCTCCCGCGCCTACGAGCGCCTGACCAAGCCCGACGGCACCAGCGCCGTGCTGATGATCGCGCCGCCGCGACCCGACGGGCCGCCGGTGCGGGACGGCAAGCCCTACAGCGCGATCGTGCACCTCGCCGAGAGCGTCCACGCCTTCGTCGCCCTCGACCGCGGCCTGCGGGCACTCGGCTTCTCGGCCCCGAAGATCTACGGCGAGGACCTGACCGAGGGCCTGCTCATCCTGGAGGATCTCGGCAGCGAGCCGGTGATCGAGGGCGGCGCCCCGCGGCCCGAGCGCTACGCCGAGGCGGTGCGCGTGCTGGCCAAGCTCCACGCCAACCCGCTGCCCCCGGTCCTGCCCGTGGCCGAGGGGATCGAGCACAGGCTGCCGCCCTACGACATGGAGGCGCTGCTGTTCGAGGCGGAGCTGATGCCCGAATGGTACGCCCCGGCGATCCGGAACGTCAGCCTGTCGGCGGAGGCGCGGGCGGCCTTCGTCGATCTGTGGCGGGGGGCGCTCCAGGGCGCGATCCCGGACCGGCCGACCTGGACCCTGCGCGACTACCATTCCCCGAACCTGATCTGGCTGCCCGAGCGCGACGGGCTGGAGCGGGTCGGGCTGATCGATTTCCAGGACGCCGTCATGGGCCACCCGGCCTACGACGTCGCCTCGCTGCTGCAGGATGCCCGGGTCGATTCCAGCGCGGAGTTCGAGCTGCGGCTCCTCGGCCTCTACGCCCGCGAGCGCCGCGGCCGGGACCCGACCTTCGACGTCGGCGCCTTCGCCACCGCCTACGCGCTGCTGGCGGCCCAGCGGGCCACCAAGATCCTCGGCATCTTCGCGCGCCTCGACCGGCGCGACGGCAAGCCCGGCTACCTCGCCCACCTGCCGCGGATCGAGGGCTACCTCGCCCGCAACCTCGCCCATCCGGCGCTCGCCGGTCTGCGGGCCTGGCACGCGGACCATCTGCCGGGCCTCGTCGCCCCGGCGCCCGACCCCTGACCACCGGATTCCCGACCGCATGAGCGATCCCAGCCCCGCCGTCAGCCGCGCCTTCGTCCTGGCCGCGGGCCTGGGCAAGCGCATGCGGCCGGTGACCGCCACCGTGCCGAAACCCCTGGTGGAGGTGTCCGGCAAGGCCCTGCTCGACCACGCCCTCGACCGGGTCGCCGAGGCCGGGATCGGGAGCGCAGTCGTCAACGTCCACTACCTCGCCGACCTGATCGAGGGGCACCTCGCGCGCCGGGCCGAGGGGGCGGCCCCGGGACCGGCCACGACCGTCTCCGACGAGCGCGCGGCGCTGCTGGAGACGGGCGGCGGCATCCGCAAGGCGCTGCCGCTCCTGGGCGACGCGCCGTTCGTGGTGCTGAACTCGGATTCGTTCTGGCTCGAGGGGCCGACCTCCAACCTGCGCCGGCTGATCGAGACCTGGGACGGGGACCGTATGGACGGCCTGCTGCTGGTAGCACCGACCGCCACCAGCCTCGGCTACGAGGGCGCCGGGGATTTCGTGATGGATCCGGACGGCCGCCTAGAGCGCCGCGGCGAGCGCGCGGTGGCGCCGTTCATCTACGCGGGGGTGGCGATCCTCACGCCGGGCCTCTTCGCCGATACGCCGGAGGGCGCGTTCTCGCTCAACCTGCTGTTCGACCGGGCGATCGCGGCGGGGCGGCTGTTCGGGATGCGGCTCGACGGCCAGTGGCTGCATGTCGGCACGCCGGAGGCGATCCGGGCCGCGGAGGAGCGCGTCCGCGCGAGCGCCCGGGCCCCGTAGAGAGCCGGATCCGGGGCACGACGCGCGGAGCGCGAAGTCCTTGTCCGAAGTGTCTTGCCAAGCCGGATCTGAGCCTCTAGAAGCCCCTTCACACCGGCGGGCCGAGAGCCCGCCGCCGTGTCAGGCGCCCGTAGCTCAGCTGGATAGAGCACCAGACTACGAATCTGGGGGTCAGAGGTTCGAATCCTTTCGGGCGCGCCATCTAACCTATTCTTATACATCGCGATTTCCTTTCAGTGCCTTCGGTTTCGGAGGCGCAGTTTGCAGTTGGTTTGCAAATTTGGTTCGCGGTGAGTTCTCCCAGTTGAAGATGGCTTGGTCCGCGAGCGCCCGAGTTCGGGCGAGGTAGCGGTCGAGGATCACGGTCACCGTCTTGAGCGAGTGGCCGGTGATGGTCGCGATCTGCTGCGGGTTGCATCCAGCCTCCGACAGCATGGTCACGGCCGTTCCGCGGAGATCGTGGAAGTGCAGGGCTACCGGCTCATCAAGGCCGGGCAGGCTGATCCGGCTGAGGCCTGCTTCGGCTGCTGCCTCCTCCCAGAGCCGGGCAAAGTAGCGCTTCTGGAGCGCCCTTCCGGTCTTGGTCGTCAGCACCAACGGCGAGCCGCGAGGCATACCGTCCAGCATGCGCCGCAGCGCCTGCGTGCAGGGGATGGTGATCAGTGGCGCCACTCGGCCGCCGCGAGCGCTCTTGCCCTGCCGTAGGGTAATCGCGGTCCCATCGTAGGCAGACCAGGGCAGGCGCAGGATGTCCGCCTGCCGCTGACCGGTGTGCAGGGCGATGATGAGCGCGCGTTGCAGCTCGATCGGCGCCACCTGCATGAATGCCGCGATGTGCTCGGGCAGCCATACGATCTCGGAGCGATCGGCGTGGTAGAGCCGCTTGAAGCCGCGGACGTGATTGGCCTGGATCCGGCCGTTCTCCTGAGCCCAGGTCAGCATGGCCGAGATGACGGACAGCCGGTTGTCGCCCTCGCGCTCACCCGAGGCGCGAGCGACCTTCACGCGCCAATCAAGGAAATCGCGCCGCACGCTGGGCTCGTTCAAGGCCTCGATCGGCATGTCGCCGAACTGGGGCTCGGCCTTGGTCAGCATGCGCTTGTATTCGCGCTGTGTCCCGGCCGAGAGCTTCGTCTCGAACTCGGGTGAGGCGGTGAACTCGCGCACCAAGCCGTTGAAGGTTTCGCCCGAATGCCGAGCCTTGAGCGTGCGTTCGGCTTCGGCGTAGCTCAGGATAAAGGCTCGCTCGCCCGGCTCACCTTCGAGCCGCATCCCGGTGGCGCGGTGATACCAGTAGGCCCGCCGCGTTCCATCCTTGAGCGTCTTGTAGGTGGCGAAGACGCCCGGGTAGTCAGCTCGCACCACGGCTCGCCCTCCAGGCCTCGAGCTTCGTGAGCGGCTGAGCAGGATCGTCTCCGGAGACGACTACGATGCGGCCGGTGCTGGGGTCGATCTCGACGCGCCCGACCTTGAGCCCGGCGGCCTGAGCGCCCTTCACAGCGCGGGCGATTGCGGCCTGGGTGATGACCGGGCGTCGCGGCATCATCAGTCCTTCTGCTTCACGACACGCCAGAGTGGGCAGCCAGCACGATCAAGGATCGTGTCCGCCAAACTGCGCAGGTTGAGGACTACGGTTGCGGGCGGGACCGAATCGGAGGCGAAATAGGCGTCGACGGCGCTGACGAACTCGTGGCCGTTGCCATCCCAAACGAGATACCAGCGGTCGAAGCCGGGCGGGGCACGAACCGGCGGCTCGTTGGCTAAGCCCTCGGGATCTTCGACGGCCCCCTCGATCTTGGCGAGTGCCATCACGATGATGGCCGAGGCGCTATCTGCGATCGCGGCGCTCGCGCTGGGGGGCACCTTGAAGGCCGCCAGGCTCTGCATGACGAGTAGCTTCGCCAAGGCGCGAGCATCTTTGCGCTCGTGCCCGGGATTGGACTTGGCGTCGTGATCCGCTCGACGAAGATTGCGCTGCTGGGTCGTGCTGACGCCGGTGATCGCCTCAGTACCGCTAGCGGAAAAGGTCACCGGTTCGAAACGAATGGTCACGTTTCAACCTCTCGATCGTGTAGCCATACACGAACCTGGCACATTGGCGATTTCGTGTAAAGCCACACGATGCGAGGTGTCCTCAGCGTTCAAGATCGCCGCCGCCTCCGCGCAGCCACACGATCTGGGAGACGTGCCCTTCAGGTGCTCCGAGGCTCGGCTCCGCGTCGCCGCCGTCCTCGGCGTCCGCATCACTGTCGATCTCGTCCAGAGCCGCGACAAGGTGGTCGACCGCGTCGAGGGCCAGGGCCAGTGCGCCCTCGATGCGGGCCCGGGTGTCAGGGATCATCGGCCGCTGACGGCGGCGGAAAGGGATGACGTTGCTCATTGGGCGGAACCCCAGGTGGCGCAGATTTCGGAAATGAGCTCGGGGTGCTCCTCCACGCCGCCGGTTAGCACCATGTGCGTGAGGAGTGTGTTCGCCCGCTCGGCTTGATCGCCGCGATCGTCGGGCTGCCGGCGCGAGATCTCGGCTGCAACGGCCGAACTGAAGCGCTGGAGGCGATCGGTCTCCCAGTTGATCAGGTCCCCCGCATCTGTTCGGCCTCTGCCATCTGCAGCCAGGAAGCACGGCGAATTTTCTGAGGAGGCCAGAAGCTCCCAGGCTCGGACCAACACGGAATAGAGGCGGGCGAGCTGAGACACAGGAAGCGATGAAAGGTCTGGCCGGACGGGAGCGCACGCTCGAACCGGCTGAGTCTCGCCGACAGCTACTCGAGCTGCACCCTGCTGGATCTGCCTGAGCACGTTCCAGTGACTCGCGAGCGGGCCCTGCGCCGAGATCGGCCGACGTGGACCGGAGTCCTCGCTGTCCAGGCGCGCCAGCAAGAGCGCCTTGATACCGAGGCCAGCGACCGTATCGGCTGGTAGGCGTACGATCTGCTCTGCGAGTCCGGTGCAGGCGAGATACTTGGCCTCGGCGCTATCCGGCGCATCCTCAACCGCCCATGCGGCCATGAACTCGGCCCCGAGGGCGAACAGCGCGGCGTCAGGATGCGGCTCCATCGAAGGCTGGTCGAGCTGCTGAATCGCCGCCGTGACGGTGGAAAGCGCCCTCTCGCCATCGGTCGGCTGCGCGTGAGTGGAGGTTTTCCGGATTGCCTCTGAGAGGTAGGCCGCTAGCGCGGCCGTACCGGCAAGCGTCGTCGGTTGCGCTGAGAACAGGGCCTTGTAGGCTGTGATCTCCCGCTGGCCCGGCCTGTCCGAGGCAGCCACAGCCTCGCGGTAGCCGGGCGCGTCGACCTCCATTTCGCACCAGACCGCGGATAGGCGGTCCCACTCCGCGTAGGCGGACCGGTGCTCCTCAATCAGGGCGTGCACGGGATCTGGCTCAATCGGCTCAGGGCGCTTTATGAACCGCCCGGCGGCGTCCCGGGCTCGAGCAGCACGCTGGCGGAGATCGGAGGCCGGCTCGACAGCCCTGGCGGTGTTCGACTTCCTCATGGCCCTCTCCCTCAAGCGAGAGGGATGAAGCCGTAGGCGAACACGCCCCCGGCGATGATGAGGGCGGCGGTGACGAGCTCCCCGGCTAGGTCGAGGAAGCGCGGGGCCCGGACGTGTTCGGTGTCGGGCCGTACGGGCGCGACGGCCTCCCAGGCCTCGACCGTGCCGGGGACGAGCTCGTTGGCCTCCAGCGTCGGCTTGGCGCGATTGTAGTGGGCCGCAGGCGAGCGAGAGCGTTCACCGGCGTGCGCCGGTGCTGTAGAATGACGGGTAGCCATGATCGTCTCCAGAGGACGGGCGTGGTCAGGGCCGATCAGGAGGGTGCAACCTCTTGGTCGGCTCGAACATTTCTGCTATCATCAAAGAACGATGTCAATAGCCGATAGCAGAAAACCGCGGGGGCGCCCGCCTACTGGGATCGGCAAGGCGATTGGCCTGCGCTTGTACCCAGAGCTTGAGTCATCTCTCGACGCCTGGATCGAGGCCCAGCCCGATCCGAAGCCGTCGAGGCCGGAAGCGATCCGCGAGGCCCTGGCGGAGCACCTGAAGGCGAAGGGCTTTCTGAAGGGCGAAGCCAAGCCTGATGTCTAAGCTGCCATTCAATGCCCGCGGCCAGCTGTCGACACCGACCGCGAGAGGTGCAGCCCGTCAGAAGCAGGCAGAGCATGCTCAGCAGGAACTTGACGCTGAGAAGCGTGAGCTGGAAGAGCGGACGGCCGAGTTGCGGGCGATGCGGCTCGCCCAGGAACATTCCGAGCCCAAGACACCCAAAGACTGCCGGCGTCAACTTCGTTGACGAGAACGGCGAAGGGCCGGGCGTTCGACTACCAAAGGCGACATACGATACAACCTAGAGCGCCCCGCCTACTGACGTAGCGGAAATTCGCCCTAGATCTCTGGTCCACAGGCTCAAGAGATGTAAATGCCGCAAATTGATGTTTCTTGGCTTCATCTAACCGATCTACACGTCGGGATGACTGAGCAAAAATGGCTCTGGCCAACGGTGAAGCATGCGCTATTCGATGATATCGCGCGCATTAGAGAAAATGTTTCAGATATAGATCTCGTGATATTCTCTGGAGATCTTGTCCAAAGAGGAATACAGGACGAGTTCGAAAGACTTGACCAAATTCTGAGCGAGCTTTGGGAGAAATTTGTCTCACTAGGCTGCAATCCTTCGTTATTCCACGTGCCCGGCAATCACGATATCGCACGACCTGCAGCGCGAGATCCAGATTTTCTGAATATCAGCCGATGGTGGGATGATCCGGCGATACAGATTGAGTTTTGGAAGAACGAGTTTGGGTACTTCGAAAAACTTAAAGGGTTGTTTTCCAGTTATACCGCATGGTCAGACAAACAAATTGCGGGATCTGGGGTGCCCACTATCGGAGGTACAAAGGGCATCCTGCCGGGCGATCAAGCGGCCATCCTAATCAAGGACGGATGTCGGATCGGCTTGATAGGACTAAACTCGACTTGGCTACAGTTCTCAGCCGGTGATTTGCGTGGCAAGCTTTCACTTGAGCTGCGGCAACTGCAGGAGATCACCAACGGTGATCCGAGATCTTGGTGTGATGCCAACCATTCAAATATCCTGGTGACACACCAACCAGTTAGCTGGCTGCACCCTAATGTTACCCCAGTCTGGGAAAGCGAAATCAATCCGCCAGGGCGATTTGACGCGCATCTTTATGGGCATATGCATGACCCTGAAGCAAGTTCGATCTCAACATTTGGGTCATCACACAAGGTGAGCATCCAAGGGCCCTCTTTGTTCGGCTTAGAATATCTTGCCGATGGCAAAACCAACCGGGCTCACGGATATTCGTTGTTTCGTCTTCAAGAAACTGACGGGCATCGATCGTTGCGTATGTGGCCGCGGACGCTTAACCGCTCAGGATCTGGTACTAACCGAATCATACCAGATTATAGATTTGAACTAGAGCGTGAGAGCATCCTGTTATTCGATCGACAGGTCGCTACGCCGCGTCTTGTGGCTCCAAGCGCAGCGGCTGTCGTTACTGCCGAGGATGAGCCGACCGAAAAGGCCGCGACCGTAGCTGAGACCGCGATTGGCGTCCTAAAGTACCATCTCGCACATGATCCTGCGCACGATACCGTTCGGAAACTCGATCAACACAGAGTTAAGCGGGCTTTGGTCCGCGATCGGATGTGCTGGATAGTATCTGAATGGGGCATGGGCGCAGATGAATTCATATCTTCCTTGTTGGATAAGGAAGATCGGTCTAACACGCCGACCTTTAAGCTCAGTATACCTGATTTTGCAGATCGTGAGCAGTTGTCTTCATCGCTCAAGGAGCTGTATGGCTTTAGTGTTGAACGTCTGATTGACCAACTAGCCGAGCTAGGCCGATGTATACTTATATTCGATGACGTTGATGCTGGAAAGTTGCCGCCGCCCGGAGAACTCAATACGGAAGAGCGGCTTGAACATCTGTGCAAAATCGCGCTAGAATATTGTCAAGAATTAAAGATTTTGCTTAGATCAAGATCTGTGCCGGTTCGAGCCAAAAGCACCTCTGTTCAACTTCGAGAATTCGACGCAGTTGATTTGCGAGGCTATGTTATTGCGAAAAAAGGAGAGTTTTCCGAGCTGTGTCTTCTTGGATCACTGCAAACTCTGCTAAGACATACTGACGGTGTGCCGGTTCGCCTCGACTCCGCGCTAGAAGAGCTTGAAGTTGTCCCCCTATCTGAACTCATAAATTCGAATAGCGATCTTGTGAGCGAGGCTCTTGCTTCTGCTCCTTCGGACGAGACCGCAACCCTCGTAAGAGTCTTGAAAGATTTAAAAGAGTCTGCGAATCACGTATCCCAGCGCTCCTATGAGTTATTAAAAGTTCTAAGTATCTTTCCGCGCGGTGAGCAACTGTCGAGAATTGCCAGATTTCGTGGATCTCACGCCTTCTATCCGCAGAACGCTACCGAGTTATTGAAGCTCTCACTGATAGAGTCTACGACAACGCATCTAGTCGGCTTGGGCCGATCGGGAGAAACATCTAAAGTCTTGCTCGCGCCGCGCCTCATACGCGAACGCGTACGAGATATGCTCAGCGATGAAGAATATCAGTCAATGAATCGCAGGGCGGCCGAACTCTATTTCGGCAGCGAATGGGAGAGTGGAAATTTCAGGCCGCCACCAGCGTACCGCTTTGACAACCCGCATTGCGGAAGTTCGGAAATTCAGAACGCGAATGCTATTGCAATTCGCGCACTCAAAGATGCCCGAGATTTCGGTGGTGAGCGTGAGACAGGAGCCGCTTTAAGTCTGGCAACTTCCTATACTCGCGCCCTGATAAGGGGGGATCATTTTTGGAGTGCCGCGGTTTTTCTGGACGACTATTTCTCGATAGTACCTGAGCACGGCTTCGATCAAAGAAGGAATGCTCTCAAGGCTCTGCATGCTCAGGCCCTTCGAATGATCGGTGAGCTGGAACGCTCTCGCGACATACTTGTTGATTTGGATCTCGAGGATTTTGATAATAACGGCAAACAAAGCGCCTTAGTCGATCTGTTATTGTGCTATCAAGTTCTGCGCGACGAGGATCAAGCAAAGTCTGTTGGTGAGCGTATACTGTCGATAGACCGACAAAACCCGTTTGCTTGGCAGGCAAGGAGTGTATTGCTGGAGATGCAGCCCCCTTCGCCAGAGCGCACACGCAAATTGCGCATCCTAGGTAACTTCTGCCGTAAAAATGACGCCAACAGGGTTGCTGACGAAATAGCGCTCACCCTAGCTCGCGAGTCGAAGGAAGATGTTGCCGCGAAAATAAAGATACTTGAGTCGGTAATCTCAAATACTTCAACAAAGAAGGGCTTTTATACCAGACTAAGAGCTAGCATGCAGTTGGCTGAAATTTCGTTCAAAGAAAAGGGTCGACTTGATCACGGCGATCAATCCGGGATGATTGTAGCCTATCACTATTTATTCAATGAAAATCTTTCGATATTATTCAATAAGTGCCACGACCTGTTGTGGGATGATTTTGAGATTAAGGGAGATATACAGAATTTGTCGAAATTGTTTAGGCATAGCTCTTTGTCTTGGCGTCTGCAGGGGCGCGATGATACAGAGATGAAATACCTGAAGAAAGCACAGCGCTTTATAAGCGGGAATGCATCGATCGCAAAAATTGCGGGGACTCGTGAGCTTGCTTATTACGAGTCAAGAGCGGCCGCATTGTTAAGTTAGAATTTTTGACTGTCGGTGCTGCGATGGCGGGTACGCTGGTTTATCCGCCATCGCATGTCATTATCTGCGCTACATGCACCCGGCGATACTATCGGAGCCAAAACGGCAGTAGCTCGCCCCTGCTCGGATCGATCGTCTTTCCGACTGAATCGCGTCAACGGCGGACGATCTGGAATGAAATGGAGCCAAGCTCGATCACGGTGAGCTTTTCGAAGCCGTCTTCGCAAGGGTTCCGCTGATTCCAGCTGTCTCACTAGGCAGCCGTTTCCCCCTGGCCGCGGTGAGAGGGACCGCCGGCACTCATGACTCTGAGGAGGGGTTGGCTCAGCCCCTGGATAGAGCTGCCGACTGCCGGTGATAGCCTCCGCCGGCTGGGCGTCCGCCGTGACCATGCGAGGCCGGCGGATCTGGGTCAGGGCCGCCCGATGGGCAGGCAGCCGAAATCCTCCGGCCGGAGCGGTCGACGTGCCGGCGCGGGCCCCGCGGCCAGGACGCGGGGGGCGGTCGGCGGCGCTGCGGATCGCGAGAGATGCACCAGGGCGGCGTTCAGACCGTCCAAGGCAGCCGCAGCATCGTTGAAGGCCGCTGCGACGCCTACGGCCGCCAGGGCGGCTTCCATCGCCGGCAGCGCTATGGCCTCGAAGCCGAGGCGCAGCATAAACCGCTGATCGGCATCGAGCGCCGTCGCGCCATCCTTGTGTCGCGAGCCGTAGCCGACCTTCAACAGGCGCTGGAGGCTCGCTCTCATCCGCGGTTCGGTCTTGCCATAGAGCCCGGCGCGAAGGCTCGGGATGTAGCCCTCGACCGCCATCTTCGCGCCCTGCTGCAACCAAGGCAGCCACTCTTCGGCCTGCGCGATCAGGTGCGCATAGCAGCCCGCTTCGGCCTGATCTGCGAAACAATCCTTTGCGACATGCTCAGGCACGGGCGAGGACCCTTCTGGGCTACGCCATCGCGGCGCTGCGCTGCTGACTAGGTAGGCCGGCCACGGCCAGGCGCGGCGGCTCCAGGCGCGCCGCGCACACAGCTCAGACAGCGAGCGCCTGGCTGTCGTGCGAAACCGTCATGAAGTCCGCCATGCCGGCGATCGGCCCGTCGAAGGTGCCGAACGCCTAGTCAGCTGCGCGACGACTGACGGCGGCAACTCTGCTCACTCGGGCGGATCACGACCTATGACGACGCGAACAAGCTGCCTGCCTATGATCAAAAAGGCTGTGCCGTGCTATCGCCGCAACAGTGCAATTTATCGGTGGGCGAATCAAACTAAGCATTGTCTATGCTGGATACAGTTATAGCGTGCAGCGCACTGAATGATCTGCGTTGCACAAGGTGCCCGGTCATGTTGGGTAAAATATTCAGACATATGTCCGCCGCATTGATAACGGTATTGGCATCCGGGTGCGGCACTTATACTCCCTCCATTCAGGAGTTCTGGGGCGCCAGTGGCGACACTGACGATAAGCTTTCACTAGTAGTCCAGCAGGTGAAGTGTGAGCTTAGAAGGGCATTTCAGACGGAGATCTTGAATGACAAAGCGACAGCCGCGGATGGGCCATTGCCACGGCAGCTCGATTTCTTTGAAAAAGGCTGGGGTGTAGATGTGTTTCTGACGTTCACAATTGATGAGAAGAGTAGTTTCAACCCGTCTATCTCCTTTACTCCTCCGATCTTGGACGGTGTCGCCAGGTATCCCGGAGGGATAATCGGAAAAGCATCTCAATCGCAGGCGCAATCTCTAGGAGCTCAGGTCTCTTCGCAAGCAAACCGAGTAGACAAACTACATATATTTTACACGATAGCTGATTTGGCTTATGGTGGCCGGTTTCCGAGTCGTAAAGAGTTAGAGCAAACGGATTGTATCACTAAAAACGCGAGCGGAACTTTGTTCTTATCTAGTGACTTGAAATTTCACGAATGGTTTCGAGCGATCGTGAAGCTTCAGGTGTTTAAGCAGGGCAACCTCGATCAGAAAAATTCTTTCGCTACTCAAGGTGTGATAGCGCATAACATCAAATTTCAGATTGTTTCGACAGGCAATTATACACCGTCGTGGAAGCTCGTGGAATTTTCGGCTAACACGAGTAATTCACCATTCCTATCCGCGACTCGAGATCGGACCCAGGAGATCGACATCACCATGGGTCCACTGGCGGAGAGTGGTGGGTTGAAACAAAAGGCGCTTAATACGATTCTTGCATCGGAGCTTAGATCTAGTCTGAATAGTGTTTTTCGGCTAAATCAATAGGCAATTTTAATTTCGCGAGCACATGGGGTGTCTGATGATCTACGGCCTCCCGGAGACGAAGGCAGAACTACGAGGATTTGCCTGCGGCGAGATCCAGAGTATATACTTTTCACTTGATAGGAAGAAAAAAACAGATTGGAGAAGGCGCGCCGCCAGGACGGGTTGCATTCGTTATTGGATAGACGGTGATACAGTCGAAATAAGAACTTATGACGAACTTGGTAATGACTGGACTTTATCTTGCCGTTGGTTTGATAAGGTTGTTGGACTTGTTGACATGACCGCAAATGTTGTTGCGAGCTACGTGGCCAACAATCCTGTGCCGGCAGGCGAACTGGCTGGATTGCTTGCCTCTGTGCACAAGACGTTCTGTGATGTTTGTGCGCCAAATTTAGATGTGGCGACTGAGAGCCCTCGGAAACTTACCCGCGCAGAGGTTCGGAAGTCGGTTACTACTGACGCGCTGATCAGCTTTGAGGATGGTAGATCCTACAAGACGCTCCGTAGGCACCTCACGATACGGGGTCTCACACCGGATGATTATCGAGCGAAATGGGGACTCCCAAAGGACTACCCCATGACGGCACAAAGCTATTCCGAGCAGCGGTCGGCGCTCGCTCTTAGTTTGGGTCTTGGGAAGACGCGCCGTAACGCAGGTTCTGGCGCTAATTCAGCCGATATCATCCACAAGGAGAGGCGTGGCTCGACTTCGCGCAAGTTAAAGGGGAGGTCGGATAAGTGAGGATGTATACTCTGCGCGCCGTGAGGCGGACTGCCGATCGATATACCCTTCCTGCGCGCGGCCGACGAGCGTAAGCTACTATTCGATCGCGCGAAACAGCTCCTCGGCGCTCGTCTGCCACAGCTCGCACTGATCCTCGAACCGCCGCATGATGCGCGTTTTGATCCGGGCCCCACGGATGGTCGTGATCTGGACGAAGGCGCCAAGGTAGCGCTCTGGCATGGCAGCCTGCGCCTTGATCAGCGCGGCCGCCGCGGCCGCCGCCAGGGCGGCAGGCCGATCTCGCCGAGCACGCCGGATCCAACAGCTGCGGGCAAGGCACAGGCTTCTAAGATGGTCGCCCCGACCGGCCGGTACATCCGCGGTCCGGCCGGGGCATCAGCGCCGGGGCGCTGAACGGAATGGGGGTGCCGGCCGCGCCCGTACTCACTCGGGCCGCCGGCTCTCGCTGTTCTCTCGGACACCTGCGAGTGGTCCGCGCCGGGTATGCACGCCCCGGCAGGAAGGCGTCAGCTCTGAGCCGGAGCCGGGAAGCTGCCGGTGATCAGGGCCTGCGACCGCTTCACCGCCAGCGCTAGGCGCTTTTCGGCACGGGCGGTGAGCATATTGCGGATGAAGTTGTCCCGGTCCTCACTGGAGACGAGCACCTCGGCATCCATCCGATCGAAGATCTGGGCGGCCACCGCGAACGAACCGACCAGGAACCGGCCCTCAGGCATCACCGGCGTTACGGCGGTGGGCAGTCCCCACACCCGACGCAGCTGCTCCGGACCGAAGGGACCGCTCCCGATGTACTGGCCGGTGGTGTCCTTCATGGCCACCATGCGGATCCAGTCCATGGTGTTGAGCACCATGCCGGTGGCCGGCAGCAGGGACTTCTCGGCCTGCCCGATCGCCATCAGCAGGGTGTCGGCCCGCGTCGGGCTCGCGATACTCGTCAGCAGGGCCGTGTCGAAGGCGGTCGCCTGCGGCAGCAGGCCGAGCAGGTTCTGGCCGGTGCCGTCGCCGAGCAGGAGCTGACGCTCCTCGGCCTCGTCCAGGCCGTAGACGAGTTCGCCGTCGAGAGTGGAGCGCAGCGCGGGCACGTCGTCGAAGAGCTGCCGCGAGATCGGAATCCAGTGCGCGATCGTGCGCACCGCGGCCTCGGCCTCCTCGTAGCTGATCACCGATTCCGGCTTCAGCGCGCCTTCGGCCACCGGGGCGGCGTTGTTGGTCCGCAAGGTCTGCCGGACGAACTGGACCAGGTTGCTCTCGGTCTCGCCCGGGGCGAGCAGTCCGCGGACCGTCATCGGCCGCTGTGGCAGGGCGACGATGCCGGGCTGACGGGCCGGAGTGACGAGGGCGCCACCGGAGCCGGTCGCCGATGTCAGGGCCTTCACCTCGACGCGGGCGGTGCCTCGCAGGCCGCCGGAGACGAAGCCCTTGAAGCCCTCGCTCTCGGTGAGCTTGTTGCCCCAGCTCTCGTCCTGCGGCGCGGTGCCGCCCGGACCGCTGCGGCGCGCGAGCTTCTGCTCGACGTCGAGGAGCCGGGAGTCTTGCTCCTCGATCCGCTGCTTGGACTTCTCAGCGAAGCCCTTCACCTCGCCGAGGATTCGGGTCATCTCGCCCTGGATCTGCGCAAGGCCGGGGTCGCCACCGCCGCCGGCATCCTTCCGGCCGTACTCGCGGTGCGCGGCGGTGAGGCCGAACGAAGCGGCGACGAGATCGACGGGCGACAGGCCGACCAGGTGCGTTGCGTGATGCGCCAGCGTCGCCGCGTGGGCGTCGGGCATGGCGAGGAGGACGAGGCAGGCGATCGCCAGCCCGGCAAGTCCGAAGTGTCGGGAGGTGTTTCGGGTGAACATGCGGTCCTCACGGACGATCCCACCCGTGCCGGGCAGGTTCAACTCGGGAAGCCAGAGGATCAGGGCGAGCCCATCAGCCTTCCAGCGCGACAAAACGAGGGCTCACGCCCGTCGAGTTCTGCCCTTCACCAAGCCCGGACTCACTCCGGTAACCGGAAGGTCTACCCGCATCCACGCCAGTCTCACACCGGCCCTTCACGCGAGGATCGCATCGCACCGCGATAGACGATAGCTAAATTTCTACGGCGAGCGATCGGTTCCGTCAATGTCGCGGCGGCGAGGCTTCTCCGGCTGCGGACAGCAGCGCGGCGCCGGCGGCGTAGAGCTTCGATCCGGCTCGGATCTGCCCCTCGATGCTGACCGCCAGGGCGCCGCCGACAGCGAGCGCGGCCTCGGCCACGTCGAGCGGATCGGCGCCATCAGCGATCATCCTTCGGAAAACATCCCGCATCTCGCGATGCAGGGGCATGTCGGACAGGTCCTCGGTCAGCATCAGGGTCGTCTCCGGTGGCGCTTGGTCAGACGCGCTGAGTTTTTGGAGTGAAATCGCGTTTTCGGCTCAAAAAATCCGAGCCAAGAATTTTTTGCGCGGATGAGATCCCATCCGGTCGCCAACCCCTAGGCTGGCGAGTTTCGACCCGCCCTCGGGGGGCGAAAGCTTTTTACAAGAGGCTTGAGTCGATCGACCTTTTGCGCTCCGATGCACGCTGATTACGGGGGGATGATTGCTCATGATCCGAGTAGCTCCGGCTGCGATGCTGATACTAAGTCTTCTTACTACGACGGGGCACGCCGAGGCGCTGAGGCGGATGAGGCAAGCACAAGACGTTTTCTGCGGTGGACAGTACGGGCAGCACTTCAATCCGGGCAGTATCTGCACTGGAGCCTGCGGGAAGGCATCCTGTAACGTCCTCAGGTGCGGAACGGACGGTAGATTCCACGCACACGCTCAGTGCTGGTTTACGATCGGAAATGGTTGTCCGGCTCCGTGCTGATCAAAGACTGTGGATCATCGGCCTGCCCCATCATGAATCTCGGATCCGGACTTGGTTAGATCGGCCAGCCAAGCCTCGGCCTTCCGCCGGGTCTCCAGCGCCTGGACGACGCGGACCTGCTGCTCACGGTAGCGTGCCAGCGTCTCACGACAGGTGGCCAGGACTTCGCTGATCTCCGGCAAGAACACGCTCTCACGGCGGATCCGCTGGCACGCTGCGGCCACCACGGCGGGCGGGAAGCCCTCGTCCCTCAGGTCGTAGATCAGCGCCTCGAGGTAGACGGGGAGGTTGTGGGGCAGCTTCACCCGGGTATCGATCAAGGCAGCCAAGCAGGCCTCGATCACGCCCTCGTCGGGCTCTGCCGCTAAGGCCTCGTCGAGTGCGTCGCCGATCGCTCGCAGAGCAGGCATCGGCGCGGCACCGGCGAGCATCTCGCTGAGCGCCTCTCGGCAGACCTGATCGCAAAGGGCCCGCATTTCGGGCGAGGCATCTGAGGGCGTGGCCCGCAAAGCTGGGATGAAGGTCCGCGTGATTCCCCGCTCGTTCCGGCGCAGCAGCCGCTCGACGTGCAGCAGGGCTGGCAAGTTTGATCGATCGACGGCGCGACGCTCCAACGGGACGACTTCGCTGGTCTGGCGCTTGCGGTCAGCCATGGCCTAATCTCCGAGCTCTGCGCGCCAGGAGGTAGGCCGTGGCGCTGGGCCGGTCGTTTGCGGGTGAGGGTGTGTGGCCCGGCTGGAATCGGCTTGGCGGCGCCGGCTCGTCGGCCCAATGGCCGCCGTTCAGCCACGTGGTCGGGACCTTCGTGAACTTGGGATCCTGGCCAGCCCGGGCAGTGGCGTAGCGCTGGGCTCCGGCGATTAGCTCCTCGACCGTGGCCTGTCGGTTTTTCAGGACCCGATCGAAAGCCTTCCGGGCGGCGATCTTTCCATCGCGCCGCGGGTACGTCTCCCACCACTCGTCGAAGGGCGAGGGGGTAGGGGGAGACTCTTCCCTGTTTCCTTTCCCTGTATCTTTCCCTGAGTTGGGTGCACCACCGTGCACCGGGGGGAGTGCATCACCGTGCACTCCGGGGGTGCATGGCGGTGCACCGGGGGGAGTGCATGGCGGTGCACCGGGGGGGAGTGCATCACCATGCACCGGGGGTGCCTCGTCGACACGGTCAAAATTGATGACGAAGCCGTTCGTGACGAAGCCCTGCGCCGCCGCCGGATCGCCCCCTTTGACCCGTGCCAGCGATACCCAGCTGCCGGCCTCCAGCTCCTGCACGGCATAGATCACCGATCGACGCTTCAGGGCCACGCCGTCGGCGATCGTCTGATATGACGGCGAGCAGCGGCCCGTCTGCGCGCTGTGATGGTAGAGCAGCCGGGCCGCCACCAGCTTCGCCGTGGCGGACAGATCCGCGTCCGCGAGGATCGCCTGCAGCAGCTGCCATTTCTGGAGGAGCGTCACGGCTGCCATCGATCAGGCCTCCTGCACCATGCGGTCCACGGCGAGGAGCTCGTCGGCAATCTCGATTGCGCGCAGCGCTTCCTCGGTGGTGCAATCGGGCCAAGTCCGCCAGATCCAATGCACCGTGCCCCGGGTGCTCATCAGCTCTGGCGGATTCTCGACCAGGACGCGGGCGATGATGGGGGCGAGGTCGCGGCGAATCATGCCCGGCCTCCTCGGAGAAAGGCCCGCGCCTCGGCGCGCCCGGCGACCACGGTCAACACCATGCCGCGGCAGTCGAGGACCGCCGTCAGGGCGCTTGCCAGGGCCCGGTGTTCGGCCCTATCCCTGTGTACGGTTTCTTTGCGGGAGCCGACCTTCTCAGCGCCGTTCCGGGATCCGACCCCCGGGGCGGCGTTCTCGTTTTTCGGCTTCAGCAGGCTCGGATTTTGGTTTGCAACAGGGGTGCTAACCCCTTGATCCATAACAGGCTGGCGAGTGCCCGGTTTGCAGAGATCTTGAATATTTCCAGCGCCCGGCCCCAATCTACGAATCTGGGGGTCAGAGGTTCGAATCCTTTCGGGCGCGCCACTCAAATCAAGTGCTTAGCGGATGCCGGGGCAATGCCCTTTCCCGCTGACGACTGTCGGACGACCAACCCACGAAGTCTCTGAACTCGCGACGAGAGCGTGTTTGGTCCCGGCTTTTGGTGGAGCGGGTCGAGCCTGAAGTGCTCTGATTCTGCGGCCCAGGCTTTGCTGATAGCCTCGTAGCTCGACCGACAGCACGGTCGAATGCCGCTCCTTCGGCCCAGTACGCTGATCGAGGACGGACGTGCGCGTCTTCCACTTCGCCACGGCTTTCAGGTCGATGCCGTAGCGCTCGGCCAGCGTTCGATCAGGCGCAGCTTCAGCACGACCTGCTCCCCGCTCGTCTTCTGACCTCGCCGCATGTCCGACGCCTTCGGTCCTGGCTGATCCTCTCAATCAGCCCGGTCCAAAGCCAGCCGGTCAGGTCAGATTCGCAGCGACGCGCTTGGTGTGCCGTCCGCGATGAGAACAGGTCGCGGGCGCGAGCCTCGCCGCCCTCACGGATTCGTCGGCGCGGCGTCCGAGGCTACGCGTACACGCGAAAGTAATCGACGCGCATATGGGTGAGCTTCTGCGCTTCGGTCAGTTGAGGGGCCGGAACATCCGTCCGCAACGCCAATGTGAGGAGCGGCCAGAAGACGTCGCCGGCTTGTTCCATCTCCGACGCGCGGGTGAGTGTCCAGATATTGAGCTGGTTCGTCTTAGGATTGATGATTGGCTTGCGCTCGAAATAAGGAATGCATTGACCGTCCTGGATCAGCACGCCGTACCGGCAGTACTGTTCGGTCATGTCGACGGGCGTGGGAACGCCGGTGCCTTCGTTGTGCTCGCCGGGCTGCCCCCATTCGTGCAGGTACGCGCCGTAGAGCTTCGGCTCGAAACCCTTATGCTCGACGATATCGACCTCTATGCTCCGTTTGGCATTGGTGATGCCATCCCGGTTGAGAAGCCAGAACGCCGGCCACGTGAGCGGATGCCGCGGAAATCTCATCCGCGCTTCGAGATAGCCTTGGCGCCAGCCGACCGATACGACACCGCTGCGGCTGCCGGTCTGCAAATTTCCGGAAATCCACTGATAGTCGGGTGTGTTGTTTCCATAGTAATTCACGACGCTCATCTTGCGTCCGATGTATTTCGCGGAAATCTGGAGGGCCGTGCCGCCCGTGGCCTCCGCATCCGCGACGATCTCGTAGGGTTTGAAGCCTTCCGCCCCGGCAAGGGGAGCGAAGGCGGAACGGCCGTAGAAACCGGACGGCCCAGTCGTGGCCTTCGGTCCGCCATTCCAGATCCGTCCGTTGATCTCCGCGAAGGGCTCATCGAAGACGAGCGTGCGGCCCTGCGTCGGATCCACGGAGGCGTCGATCGCCGCGCTCGAGCGGCTGGTCGGCAGCAGGGACGCGGCCGCGCAGATCGGTAGATCCCGGAAGCACGATTTCAGCAGATCGCGGCGTACCCAGCGAGGTTTCGTCATGGCTCAGGCTCCGAGTTCCGGCGTGGCAAGTGAGAGAGAACTTCGCGGCACGAACCTCCCTTTCGCGGCGACGCCATGATCTGGGACGTGCCGGTGCCCGGCGGCGCGCCGCTGTGGTGAGGCTGACGGCTTTCAGGACCGGTTTCGCTCCCGTGTTTCCGCTCGCAGGATGTCCAGCGCCATGGCGCGGGCCCTGGCCATTCCGTAGCGGTGTCGATACCCGGCCTGCCGCAGACGATCGTTGGGGAACCGCATCCTCCAGAGAGGATTGCGCAAGGGCAGCGTCCGGTTGCGCAGGAAATCGTGGAGCCAGTCGACGAGGGCCGGCATCGGGATGACCCGGAAGCGGGGATCGCGGCTTATCGCGAACGCCCGCCGCATGAAGTCGCCGATCCGCGCATCGCGCGCCTCGTGATCGGAGAGATTGAAGACCTGGACCTCGCCCGCCGGCCAAGCCCCGGTCAGGGACCGCGTCATCGTCCAGATCGCCGCGTCCGTGACGTCCCGGACGTAGACGTGATGGGAGGGCCGATGCGCTGCGAAGAGGCGCTTCGAGAGGCTCCAGTCGCGCAAGCCGATGAGATTATGGAGATCGACGACCACCGTCGGGCGCAGGATCACGTAGGGAAGGGTCGAGGCGATCCGCCTGATGGCCTCTTCGCCGGCGAGCTTCGTTCGACCGTAGGCGCGAACGTAGTCCAGGGCCCAGTATTCGGATTTGACGTCGACGCTGCTGGTGAGAACCGGCGCCGTCTCCGTCATGGTGCGCGCGCGGCCGCTGCCATACACGGAGACGGTGCTCATGTAGCAGAAGGCCCGGACGCCGTCCCGCTCGGCGGCTTCGGCCAGTCGCCGCGTCGCCTCGACATTGATGGCCTGCATCCGATCCTGCTTCCCGAGCTCGGCGGCGAGATGCATGACGGCCGTGCAGCCGTGGACGAGGCCGGCGTAATCCTGATCCGCCGTGAAGTCGAAGGTCCGCCACTCGACCCGACCCGTGCGCGGCTGCGCCTCGGTCAGGGGCTGGGACGTGACGGCCCTGACCGCGTAGCCGCGTTCCTGCAGGTCCTCCACCAGGATGCGGCCGATCCGCCCCGTCGCCCCCGTCACGAGGACGCGGAGATCGCCCGGGACGGGCGGAGACGTTCGGAGGTCGGGGACCACGGTGTCGCGCTGCTCCCGGACCTTCAGCAGGTCGGCGAGGCGGATCGCCAGAGCGACGATCATCTGCGTGGGATTGCAGTGGCCTCCTGTCGGGAACACCGAACTTCCCGTGACGAACAGGCCGTCGATCCCGTGAACCTGGCCGCGCGCATCGACGACGCCCCTGGCGGCATCGTCGGACATGCGGGTGGTGCCGGTCGGGTGGGCGACATCGACGAAGCTGAGCGGGATCGGCGCCTCTTCGCGCACCCAGTCTGCCAGCTCGGGCACGGGCAGGCCCAGGCGGGCGAACTCGGAGACGACGAGCCGCGCCGTCTCGCGCATCGTGCGGCCTTCATCTTCGTGACTGCGCCAGTCGATCAGGGGCAGCCGGCTGCCCAGGTGATCCCTCTGATCGGACAGCATGACCCGGCTCTCGGGATCCGGCCGCTGCTCGACCATGCATTCGAGGCTCAGCTCGGAGAGCTTCCGCGGAAAGCCGTTGCGCGCGATGAAATGGTCCCGGCAGCCGCGCAGGAGCAGCGGCAGGTTCGACGTCAGCGTCAGGATGTCCTTCGCCCGCGGCTTGCCGACCAGAATCCTCCGGATCGCGTCGCCCGGGTCGTCGGGGGCGAGCGTCTCCCCGAGCCAGACCGCGCTGTTCAGGAGCTGACGACTTCGCTGGACGTCCGGGCTCAGGCGGAGCCCGCCCCGGAACAGCCGATCCTCGATGGTGTAGCGGCCGAACCGCCGCTGCAGCGCGCGCGATCGGTGAGGGTCGAAATGCGCGACCGGCCCGCGCAGGTGATCCATCAGGTAGCGACCCACGCGGTCGAACCTGTTGCCGAGGCCGCCCGGGACCTGATGATCGGAGGCGAGGAGGAGCCGCGCATTCTCGATCCCGCCGGCACACAGGACGACATGGCGGGCCGGCAGCTTGACGATCGCGCCGTCGGGCGCCGCGACTTGGACGCCCTGTACCCTGTCGCCCGTCCCGTTCACGTCGATCGCGACGACGGTCGCGCCGCTGATCAACGTGACGTTCGGGCCCAACTTCTCGTCCAGTTTCCGCCCGAAGCGCGTGTACTCGAACGGATAGGCTTCCGCGTCGTCGCGGCTGAACTGCCAGAAGAAGGGCAGGAGCATCCGAGGATCCGGCTCGGACCAGGCCGGCTGCGAACCGAACAGGTCCCAGAAGCGCGCGTCGCTGAAATGGTTGCCGTAGGCGAGCCCGAGATACTTGGCCGTCCGCTCGAGATAAGGATCGAGTGCGTCGCGCTGGAACGGCCACCCACTCTCCGGGACCCAGGCACGCTGCTCGAAGTCGATGGTGTCGAAAGGGGCGCACCGGCCGCCCCACGTGTGCGAGCTACCACCCACGATCCGGTTCCGGACGGCCCACTGGGTCGCGCGCGGCCGGCCGACATTCACGATGGCGTCCAGCGCGTCCGCGCTCTCCATCCGGTCGAGGCCGCCGCTCTCCAGCAGCACGACCCTCAGGCCGCCGCCGGACAGCTCGCGCGCCAAGGTGCTCCCGGCCGGGCCCGTCCCGACAATGCAGACATCGCAAGCCGCATCCAGAAGACCCTCGATTTCACGTGCGGCACGCAGTTGGATCACGGTGGGCGGCTCCCGGGCTCATTCCATCGAGACTACCGTCGCGCACTTATTGCTGAAGCGCGGACGTGGACGATCGACGCGTTGAGGAGGCATGAATATGCTCAGTGTCCGCTTGCCATGACGCCGGATCGTCAGTGATTCTTCGGGCACGACGCGGATATGGACCAGCGATAGATCCGTCGACGAGCGGGCGCGACGGTTGCGCGCGGTCGTGAGGACGGCGATCCATGACGCTCCGCGGCGCGGTCCGGACGTTGTCGGCCGGTGGTGCGGCTCTCCCGTGCGACGCGCGCCTATCGCCCCGTACCGGCCGGCCGGCGCATCGCGGCTGCGAACCCTGACGCGCTCGGCGGGCCGCCGCGTCGATGCTGCTTCCGCGGCGCGCGCGACGACTTAGAGCCGTGCCCGATCGCGTTGCAATCGGGCACGGCTCTAAACCTTTGTCTTGACGCGCTCTCTCACGCCGAACCGGTATCCACTTCGGCGGAGAGCGCTCTAGGGTCGAGGTGGAGGATGGGCCGGGCCGCTGCGCGACCGGGGGCTGGCCGAGGTTCAGCATGCCGATTGCCGGATCGCGTCGGCGTGAATGTGCACGATCCTCTCGGCACTGTACTGGTCGATGTGAAGCTTCCTGAATTCCGAAAACGATCTCTCCAGGATTATATTGTCGCAGTAATACTCCATGGATTCTATGAGCGCCTCCTCGTCGTCGGGTGGGATCAGGCGCCCGAGACGTCGGTCGACCAGGATGTCGCTGGGGCCGAATTCGCAATCGGTGGATATGACGGGCAGTCCGCACCGGAGGGCTTCGCAGATCGCCAGCGACCAGCCCTCCCATCGAGACGTCGCGACGAAGACATCACTCGCGAAGAGCGCCCGTTGCGGGTTGTCCGGGTAGTGGACGAGCCGGACGACCTCGGACAGGCCGAGCGCCTGAATCTGGTCCGCCAGCGCCGCTTTGTCGGATCCGTGGCCGACCAAGTTGAGCCGCACGTTCCTGCGCCGCTCGTACAATCGCGCGAACGCGCGCACCAGAAGGTCCTGACCCTTCTGGAAGGCGTAGCGTCCGACATTCACGAAGGTGATGACGGCGGGGTCGGGCCGGATGTCGGCGTCCGACGCTTCGAAGTGCCTGACCGGGTTGGGAACCCAGTACATTGGCCGTCTGCAGTTGAAATCGGCCTCGAACGCCCGGAGCTGCCGCGGCGACGTGCCGAAAACGGAAGCGATCCGCGGGAGGATGTAATGCTTCAGGAGGAAGAACTTGACCTTCGATTTCAGGCTGGCGGATTCGCGCCGCGGGTTGCCGTGCAGGTGCATCGTGATCCGCTGCGGGATGCCCAACCGGGCGAGCCAGAAGATGACGGTCGGCTCGATCTGCGGGACGATGACCAGATCGTAGCGGCCTCCTTTGCTGACATCCCTGAAGATCCGCAGGAGGTGCAGGCGCGATGTGACCGGCCGGAAGACGCTTCTGTAAGGCCGCGGTTCCGCCGGGTAGTTCGCGTGCTGCGTGACTCGCAGCACGTCGACGGCGAACTCGGTGCCGCACTTCTGCGCGAGTTCCCCGCCGATCGTGTCGACCACTCGCTCGATGCCGGCGAAGACGGAAGACCCCGGCTGTAGATAGAGGATCTGGACCTTCTCACGATCTCCGGCCGCCATCCCAACCAACTCCTTCCGTTCGAAGCTCCGGCGATCCGGGCGCGGGCCCGTCGACGATGCCGGAGTCCGACTCACGCGCGATTGAGGACGGCGCCGATCACGTTCGCGCCGGCACCGATCAGGCCGTTCACCGCGTCCGACAGCTCGTCGACGGTCGTCCGCCCGGCCTCGGCAACGATCACCACGACATCCGCTCGACGGGCCGAGACCCGGGACTCGGCCGAGACGGAGAGCGGCGGCAGGTCGAGGATGACGTAGCCCCCCCGGCGCATCTGGTCGATGACGCTCTGGAAGACCGAGGAGCTGAGGGAGATGCCGGTGCCGACCGCCGTGTACGGCGACCGCGACGGCAGGACCGAGACGCCCCCGAAATCCACGAACTTGGCGAGGGCCAGATGGCTCGGATTGATGATCAGGTCGGCGAGACTCGCGCCGACCCCGGCCTTGGAGTCCGGGGTCAGGAAGAAGGTTCCGGCGCCGTGGATATTCGTGTCGATCAGCCGGGCGGTCCGGCCACCTTCCTGCAGCAGGCGCGCCAAGCTCAGGCCGATCAGGGTCGTGCCGGTGCGCGGGGTGCAGCCGACCAGGGCGATGACACAGTCGGAATCGTGGCCGCGCGCGGAGAGGGCCAGCTGGATCGACGTCCGAAGGTCGCGGACGCCCGTTGAGAATTTGACGTTGAGGAACCACGGCGCGTTGACGTTGCGCAGATCCACGGTCTCGCGGCGCCCCTCGGCCGTCTTGCGCAGGACCTCGGGCATCACGGCGAGGCAGGGGATGCCGGCCCTCTGGACGAGATCCTGCGGCGTCCGGATCCGGCGGTCGAAGGCCTGCAGCAGCGCCACGGCCAGGAAGCCGCCGACGAGGCCGATCATCGCGCCGAGGCCGAGGATCAGGGTCTTCCGCGGGGCCGAGGGTTTGAGGGGCTGCAGCGCCGCGCCGATCACCCGCGCGTCGGCATCGGGCGTCGGCGCGTCCGGCAGCGTGCCCTCGGTGACGGCCGCCGCGGCGGACCGCGCCTGGGAGGCGAGGGCATTGACGCGACCCTGGAGGAACTCGGCGCCGTTCTTGGCCGCATCGGCCTTGGCAGCGATGGATTGCAGGAGATAGGCCGAGACGGCCGCGTTCGCGACGCGCCGCGCCAGGTTCGGGTCTCTGGACGTGTACGAGACCTCGACTACGTACGACTGTCCGACCCGCCTGACGGTGAACCGCTCGGCGAAGTTCTCGAACTTCCTCTGCTGCAGGATGGCTGCCGTCGACGGCGGGGCGGTCCGCAGCCCCGACAATTCGGACGCGCCCGGGCCCGGCTCCTTCGGGCTCTCGGCTTCCGGAGGACCGAATTCCGGATTGTTCGCCAGCTGGAGACTGTTGAACACGTTCGCCAGCAGCCGTTCCGAGCGGAGGACCTGGAGCTCACTCTCGGCCCGGCCCACATCGAGGCTCGGCATCAGGGCGCCATCGGAGGAGCCCGAGCCCACCGGGCGCCGCGGCTCGAGCAGCAGCACAGCGGTCGCCGTGTAGAAGGGGGTCGCGGTCACCGTGTAGAGCGCCGCGCAGCCGATGCAGAAGACCACCCAGACGGCCACCGCCAGTTTGTGCCGGCGGGCCGCCTTGAGGGCCGCCGAGATGACGGCCAGCGGGCCGTCCTGCACGCCGATGGAGGTCGTCTCCGGAAAATGGGAGACCGATTGGGACTGGTCCGGCGGGATCCGGTTGGTGTTGTGGATGTTCATCTCACACTTTCCGTCGGATCTTCAGGGCCCGCTCGGGCTCCAGCCGTCCCAGGAGCACGTCCGCGGCGCCGCGCAGATTGCCGCGCAGCCGGCCGCGCCGGTCGATGAACGGCTCGGGGGCCGCGAAGCGCGTCACGTTGCTGAGAACGTTGCGGGTAATCTGGCCGAAGACTTGAGACAGGGTCATCGTACCCTTGCGCAGCATGTATAGCGGGTTGACAATCTGCGAATAGCCGAGCCGATCGCCGGAGATGCGGCCGCCTTTCACGCCCATATGGACGCCGCGGGCCTCCATGCATTTGACGAGCCGGCCGCCTCGGGCCGCCAGGGCCGCGCCGAAATCGCGGTCCTCGAGCCAGCCGTACAGGACGAGCCGCTCGTCGAAGCGCAGCGTGCCGATGGCCGAGCGACGGAACGCCATGTTGCAGCCGTACGGGCTGAAGGCCTCGACGGGCGCCGCCGGCTCGACCGGAGCCAGCGCGGCGAGCATCCGGTCGACCTCGGTGAAGCGCAGTCCGGGCCCCTTGATGCCGTCCGCGACGACGTCGCCCGTCAGGCCGACGATGTCCGGCTCGTCTTCGAAGCGCTGCGCGGCTGCCGCGAGCCAGCCGGCCTCGGGGACGAAGTCATCGTCGAAGAAGACCACGATATCGATCGCCTCCGGCAGCGCGGCGAGGGCGGCATTTCTCTGAGTGGCGAGGCCGGGACGCCCCGTGACCACCGTCACGCCGGGCCACGCGGCCGCCTCGCCGGCATCGTCCGGGGTGACGCAGGAGATCAGGATGGCGGCGGGCTTCAGGGTCTGCCGATCCAGGATCCGCCGCAGCGTGCCGGTCACCACCTCGGGACGGCCCAGCGTCGCGATGGCGACGGCGATGCTGGGCGGAGATGGCGGTGCCGCGGATCGCGCGGCAGGGCGCGCGGCGGGGCGCGCGGTCGGCCGCACCTTCGGCGCCCGCATGAGATCGAGGTAGCCCTGCGCCGAAGCCTCCCACGAGAAGAGGGCGGCCTGATCGCGACCGCGGCCGATCAGGTCCGATCGCAGGTCCGGGCTCGCGGCCAGGGCGCGGATCTGGTCGAGCCAGCGTTCCGGCCGGTCCGGCGGAGCGAGCAGGGCCGCCGACCCGCAGATCTCCGGCAAACTCGCGCGGTCGGTCGAGACGACGGGGCAGCCGCGTGCCATCGCCTCCAGCGCCGGAAGCCCGAATCCCTCCGTGAGGGAGGGGAAGGCCAGGCACAGGGCGCGCTCCATCAGGTAGGCGAGGTCGTGGTCGGTGACGAAGCCGAGGTGGCGGACATTCTCGCCGCGCCGCAGGTCCTCGGCGGCGTAGATGGTCGCCTGGCCGCCCGCCACCACGAGGTCGAGCCCGAGTTCGCCCAAGGCGGGCGCCAGTTTGAGCAGCAGATCGAGGTTCTTGTGGCGGGCGCGGGACCCGAGGGCCAGCACGAAGGGGCGCTCCAGGCCGTCGGCGTCCCGGTCCAGGGCCGCCGGCGCCCGGACGGCCTGTCGCGGATCCCAGGCGTGCACGTGCTCGTGCCCGTTCGGGAGCACGACGATGTCGGAGGCTCTCACCGAGAGATGGTTGGCGATCTGTCCGGCCGAGAAGCTCGAGACGGTGGCGATCCGCGCGGCACGGCGCGCCAGAAGCGGCTGGAGCGTCCTGTAGAAGGTCCGGAACGACGCGCTGTAGCTCTCCGGCGCGTTGAACACGTTCGCGTCGTGGATGCAGACGACCTGATCGGCCTTCAGCGCGGGGGCGGTGTTGCAGAGGTTGAGCAATCGGCCGGACCAGGCGCGCGGCAGGACGAATTGCTCCCAGGCATGCCCACCCGCCGGTCCGACGGTGCGGAGCGGCGTGCCTGCGAGACGGGGATCCTCCGCATCCGGCACGGACAGCAAGGGGGCGCTCTCGCCACGAGCGGTCAGGGCCGCGCTCAGCGCCCGGGTGACGTTCATCGCGTAGCGCTGAACCCCGGTCATCGGCTGGGTGAGGAACCGACCGTTGATTCCGAACGATCCGACTGCCGTCATGCTGTCGCTCTACTCCTGTCGGAGCCCCGATTCGCGGATCGAATACGAGAACAAGAGTGTTCCACCTTTCGCGTGAGCGGCGCGGTCGGACCCGCGATCCCAGGAACCGGGATCGCGCATGACCCCGCGCGTGCGCAGAATTCGCGTACGTAATAGAGGCAAAAATCCGGGACGCTAATTATTTTATAGGCAGCATTCTGATTCTCGACAGGAAAATCCAAGTTCAGTAGCCGAGGCCCGAACGCTGCATTCGACGACACGGAGAGACCTCAGTTCGCGCCAGAGGCCTGCCGGCGCCACAGGGGCGGCTCCGCGCGCGCCTCGGGCGCGGGCTCGCGGCGGCGGACGAGACGGGACGTGGCCTCCCTTCGAAGGGCGCGACCGGCGTAGACGGCCTCGATCATGGGAAGCAGGAACCGGCCGGCCCGCGGGAAGAAGCGGAGAAGCGCGCCCTCGCGCCAGAGACTGTCGCGGATCTGCTGCGCGGGTCGGGCCGGCCGCGGTGTGGCGTACTGCGCGCTCAGCTCGACGCGTCCGAAATCGCGGGATCTGCCGCCGAGACTCAAGGTCGAGACGGTCCGGTCATCCGGCCAGATGATTGCCTTCTTCAGGGCCGCCCAACCCCGCGCCGCGTCGTCCGGGATCGCCGCGACGCTCTCGGAGCGAAGATCGTCGATGTGGGCCAGAACGCCGGTGAAGAGGTCCGGCCGCGTCGATGCGATCCGCGCCTCCCAGCCGTCGTCCTGAAGATTGGCCCGCGGCGGCGATCCCGGGACGGCCTGGGCGAAGGTGCGGACGCTCGGCAGGTCCGGTTCCAGGCAGGCCTCGATCAGGTGCCAGAAGCGCAGCACCGACGTGCGCGCGTCCCAGGGCTTGTACCAGTCGCTCTCGACACTCAGGCCGAACGTGCGGCGGAAATGCGGTGTGGCGAGGCGCTTGTAGTTGCAGCGGGCGAGCTGGAGCCCTGACCACGTCCGCTCCGGCAGGCCCTCCTGAAGCATGCGGACCGTGCTGCCGTAGAGCCCGGTATCGACCAGCACGCAGTGGCGCGCCGGGCCGGCGCAGGCCTCGAGATGCGTGCGGAAGCGGGCATCCTGTTGGGCGACCGCGGCGTGAAGGCGGGCCACGCCGGGCTGGTTGCCGGACAGCAGCGCGGTGAAAGCCCCCTCCTCGAAGGGCTCATCCCAGGACGCCGGAAGGGCCAGATCGTCGCGTTGCGCCAGCGCCGCCGCGATCTCCGCCATCGACCGGCCGCTGAACTCCCGACCGAGTTCGGAGAGCATGCCGGGGCTCGGCGGATCGAAGGCGGTGCGGGCGGCCACGAGGCGCGAGACCATCAGGGCCGCGCGCGGGAGGTTCTGTGGCAAGCCGGTTCGCTGGAGGAAGCGCTCGTAGACGAGTTGCAGGCGCAGGCCACCCCG
Organism: Methylobacterium sp. NPDC080182; assembly: GCF_050281105.1. Classification (NCBI taxonomy): domain Bacteria; kingdom Pseudomonadati; phylum Pseudomonadota; class Alphaproteobacteria; order Hyphomicrobiales; family Methylobacteriaceae; genus Methylobacterium; species Methylobacterium sp. NPDC080182. The sequence continues at coordinate 140,107 of NZ_JBNNWO010000006.1, read as the reverse complement.
GGCGCAGAACAGGAGGACGGTCCTGTCCGGCGCGAGGAAGCGTTCCGCGAGCCAGAGGCGCAGGCAGAACTCGGCGAGGATCGGGCCCAGCACGCGCTGGCCGAACGCGACCGCGTCGTCGCCCGCGGGGCCGCGTGCGGCGTCGGTCGCGCTCACGGCCCGATCCTCCTGGCCCCGCTGCGGGCGGCACCGATCCAGTGCCGGTGCATCACGCGAGCGCGGACGGCATCGAGGCGGCGACGCAGCACCACGTGGCGCGGCCGGAGCAGTTGTGCCGTCCTCAGGCCCGCGGCGGCGGCCATCGTCACGTCCGCCAGCGTGTCGTCGCCGAGGTGGAGGATCTCGGCCGGGGGCACTTTCTCGCTCCGGAGAACGACATCGAAGAGCGCCCGTGTCCGCTTGGTCGCGTCGTGGTCGGCACTGGTGTAGATGCGCGCGATGGGATGGTCGGGAGCCAGCGCGTTCAGCAGATGCGCGATCGTCTCGCCGCGGTGGTACGTATCGCTCACCGCGATGATCCTGCCTCCGGCCCGCGCCCGGCCCCTCAGCCACGTCATCAGCCGGGTGTTCGCGCGCAACTGAGCGCGTTCGACCGTGATCTCGGCCCGATACAGAATATCCGCGGCCCGATCATCGAGGCCGAGGACGCGCGTCATGGCCGCGAGCATGTCGGAGAAGCGCACGTCGCCCGAGGGATTGGCCAAGTCGAGCGCCCGGTAGGCCGCTCGCTGCACCTCCAGGCGCGCGGCGTAGATCGCGCCCGGACGGCGCGCCACGCCGTGCTCCGCCGCGAGCAGCTGCGACGCGACGGCCGCGATCTCGTGGAAGCGGCAGCGCTCGGACCGGTGATCGCGCAGGAGCAGCGTGTCGAAGACGTCGCAGGATACGATACGGGCTGCCGTCTCGGGTAGGTGCATGATGGCTAGATCTCTCCCGATCGATGGCGATCGAACCTGATGCCTGCCCGCCGGGCCGCGTCCGGCGGATCCCTTCTGCAATGACGGTGCCGTGACGGCACCACGCTGCGCGCGATGTCCATCCTCCAACGAGTATAGCAACAATCTGTCCCGTCCGACATCAATGAAGGCGTGCTGCTACGGCCATAAGAATTGACGAGGCGACCGCGCACCCCCCGAAAAGGCGGGTTGATCGGCCCGACCGAGGGGGAATTTCCGGGAAAGGGGGCCTTAGTGGAGCTTGGGGGCGCCCAACAAGACCGCCGTTCGGAGTAGGTCCGGGGGATCAAAGGTACGACCGCCCGCGCTGGGAGGGCGGCCGGCGCCGTCGGCCGCGACGGATCGACCGACAGGCTCGACTTGCCTGGATGTCACCTCGATCTCGCGCCTCATCCGGGGTTCAACACGTTCCTGGAAGCCCGGCTCGGGCCGGAAAGGGATGGACCTCGATCGATTCTCGATCACGGAGAATTGACTATTGTCATCGAGACAACGTGAAATGCTGAGCTCGTCAGCGATAAGTCCGGCAATTAGACTTGGGTTGTGACTGCGTCTTCATGTATCGATTGTGGATCTCGGCGGGATGCCGTGCTAGCCAACATCCTGTTGAGCGCTCGAGACAGTGAGAGACGGGAGCGCGGAGCGACGAGCGAGAAAGACGTCTGTCGTGGTCAAGGATCCTAAGCTCGCAGTCATTATTACATGTTTCAACTACGAAAGTTTTGTCGATAAAGCGATTCAGAGTGTCGTCGACCAGCACAACGATTCTTGTGAGATCGTCGTGATAGACGATGGATCGACGGATGACTCATGGTCGATTATCCAGCGGTCCGGCGTCGCGGCATTCCGGATCCCGAACGGCGGTCAGAGGGCGGCCTGCCTGTACGGATTGGCCAAGACTTCTGCCCCGTTTCTGCTCTTCCTCGACGCGGACGACGAGCTTCTGCCGGGTGCTCTCGACCGTATTCTCGCGGAACTAGATCCGACTGTCGCCAAACTTCAGTTCTGTCTGAGATGCGTCGACTCGACGGGGGCGATCCTGGCGGACCCATACCCCGCTCTCGGCGCGTTCCGCGGGCAGGACAGGACTGTCGGCGACATCCTGCGCTCAGGCGTCTACCAGACGCCGCCCACGTCCGGGAATGTCTTCCGCCGCGATGTCTGCGATCTGCTCCATCAATGCGCGTACGACCAAGCTGTCGATGGCGTGATCCTGTTGGCTGCCCCGTTCATGGGCGAGATCGTCAGCCTTTCCGAAAGTCTCGGGCTCTACCGTGTCCATGGCCGCAATGACTCCGGTCTGGGCCGCGTCCCGCAGGCGGCCACCGTCGAGCGGGATCTTCAGCGTTTCCAGTCACGTCTGAGGCATCTGCGCGGTCTTCTTCACGACTGGCGTCCCGGGGTCTCCCTCGTCGAGCCAGAGCAGACATACTATTTTCAGTTCCTCAAGTTCTGCATGGCGATCCTCCGGGGTGTCCGGTACGGTGGCAGGCCGTTCCTGGGCCTGATCAGATCTGTCCTGATCGAGCCGCGTTCCCTGAAGTGGAAAATGGCGAATGCGCTCTTCGTCGTCGCGACGTTTCTCGCGCCCGTTCGCTGTGCGCAGGCATTGCTCGCCTTCCGCTTCTCGCCCAAGCGCCGGCCGGTCCGACAGATCCTGCGCGCCACGATCGGTGCGGGGCATTGTTGAAAATCAGTAATGCGCCGGATTTTTCTGTTGCGCCCGGTCGCGCTTTTACACCTAGATGGCTCCGGAATATGTGGCGGCTCTCCTGTTCGGCCAGGGTCGTATCTCCCGCCTAATCGGCGCCGCGGCTTGCATGGAGTCCAGCGCAGGCCGGGGCTCGGATCCGACACGAGCGCTCGTAAGTCATGCGTATTCTCCATCTGCTGAATCACACGCGCCGACTGAACGGCCATGTCCACGCGGCCGTCGATCTCGCGTGCCAACAGGCGCAGGCCGGACACCGGGTCGCGATTGCCAGTCAGGGTGGGGATTTCGATGCGCTGCTCCGGTCCAACGGCGTCGAGTCGATCTTCGCGAGCCACGCGCGCACGCCGGCCCGGATCCTGACGTCGTTCCTCGGATGTGGCGGTGTGCTCCGGCGTTGGCGTCCCGATGTCGTCCACGCCCATATGATGACCAGCGCCGTGCTGGCTTGGCCGACCTGCAAGCTGCTGCGCGTTCCCCTCGTGACGACCGTCCACAATGAGTTCGAGAAGGGTGCCGTCCTCATGGGCCTTGGGACCAGGGTCATCGCTGTGAGCGGCGCGGTCGCCGCGTCGATGCGGAAGCGCGGCATCGCGGCTTCCCGCATCGACGTCGTGCTCAACGGGACCATCGGCTCAGCCCGCATGCGTGGTCGGTCCGAGGAACCGCAGGCTCTGGATCATCCCGCCATCGTCTTCGTCGGAGGCCTGCATCCCCGGAAGGGATTGCCCGATCTGCTGCAGGCCTTCGACAAGGCGTTCCCCCACAATCGCGCCATGCGGCTCTACGTCGTCGGCGGCGGTCCTCACCGGGACGCCTACGAGCAGACCGCGCGCACGCTGGCCTGCGCGGATGCCATTACCTTCGCCGGGCCGCGGGACGATCCGTACCGCTGGATGCTGGGCGCCGACATCTTCGTGCTCCCGTCCCACGCCGATCCGGCACCGCTCGTGCTCTCCGAAGCCCGGGAGGCGGGCTGCGCGATCGTCGGCGCCGACGTCGACGGGATTCCCGAGCTGCTCGACGGGGGAAGGGCGGGCATTCTGGTCCCGGCAAACGATCCGGACAAGCTTGCGCAGGCGCTGATCACGCTCACGACCGATCCGGGCGCCCTGGGCGCTTTGAGAGCGAAGAGCCAGATCAACCTGGATCACCTGCGGATCGCACGGGTGGCCGACGAGACCTTGACCGTCTATCGGCGCGCTGCCGGCATCGCGGGGTGATGCGCGTCCCGGTGCGCGGAAGCCGGACACGGCTCCCACAACGCACCGCGGGCGCGGCTCGATCGCAAGCTGACCAAATTAGCTAGATTGATGCCGCCGCCGGATGCTGGTTCAGGACTGCCTTGCAGAGCGTGTCAGGATCGGAATCGCCATGTTGCTCAGATCCGGATCCATGTCGTGACCACGAGGCACGACGTCGTTCCGGGCCGGTGTGGCGCCGGTCAGTCCTCCGTGGGACACGTTCATGCTCGCCTCTAAGACGCTGCGCGGCGCCGGATGGAGTGTCGCCGCACGGATCTCCGCGCGCGCGATCGATCTCGGCACGCTGCTCGTCCTCGCACGGATCCTGTCGCCCGCCGATTTCGGCCTGACGGCCATCGCCGCGTCCCTGATCTCGATCGTCGAGATGATCCTCGAGATCCCGCTGGTTCAGGCCCTGTTGCGTCTGCAGAAGATCGAGAAATCGCATCTGGATACTGCATTCACGCTGGGCCTTCTCCGGGGCGGGGTCATCGCCGTTCTGATGATGGCCGCCGCTTGGCCGGTCGCCCACATCTACGACGACGTCCGACTGATCCCCATCACGCTCGCGCTCGCCTCGGCCCCGATCGCGCGAAGCCTCTACAGCCCGGCCATGGTACACCTGTTCCGCAAGATCGACTTCCGTGCGTCGTTTCTCGCGGATTTTTCCGGAAAAGTGGCCGCGGCCCTGATCTCGATCGGGTCTCTCCACTTGGGAGCCGGCTACTGGGCCCTGGTGATCAACCCGGCTGCATCCGCGATCCTGCCGACCATCCTGTCCTACGTGCTGGCGCCTTACCGACCGGGGCTCTCCCTGGCGCGGCTGAGTGCCTTCTCGGCGTTCACAGGCTGGTTCACATCCTCACAGATCCTCGCTGCCTTCAGTTGGCAGTTCGATCGCATGTTCCTCGGTTACCACGTCGACAAGGCCGTACTCGGCCGCTACGGGGTGGCGAGCGATTTCTCCGTCCTCCCGACCCAGAGCGTCATCGGTCCGGCTATGCGGCCGGTCATGGCCGCGTTCGCGACGATGGCCGATGACCGCCTCCGCTTACGAGCCGCCTTCCTGAAGGCGGCTCGACTCACGATGATCATCGCGCTCCCGGCTGGCGTGGGCATCGCACTGACCGCCGACCAGATCGTGAGCGTCATCCTCGGTGCGCAATGGATTTCCGCAGCGCCCTATCTGCGATGGCTGTCGCTGGCCGTCATGTTCACCGCCTATTACCAACCTGTCTCAACGCTCTGCCTCGCGATGGACGAGCCGAACGTGATGCTCAAGATCACGCTCCTCGAGTCGGTGGCGAAGGTCTTGAGCATGACACTGGGATTCTATCTCGGCGGCGTGATGATGATGATCTACGCGCGCCTTGCCGCGGCCCTGTTTCACTTCCTGATCAGCGCGATCTACGCGCGGCGTCTCGTCGGTGCCGGTGTGGCGGGGCAGATCCGTAATCTCTGGCAGATTGGCCTCTCCTGCGCGGCGATGGCGGCCGCCGTCCTCGCGCTGCGGGCCGCCTTGAGCCGCCTGGATATCGGCTCGGCCGGGCTTCTCGCGGCCCTGATCCTCGGCGGCGCGGCGGCTTACGGCGTGAGCATGCTGCTGCTCGGCTTTCGCCTGCGGACCCTGCGTCCATGAGGCCGGTCGCGCGAGGGCCAGCGGCGAAGAACGCAGAACTTACAGCCGCCATGGGGCTGATCCACGAGATTGCGGAGGGTATAATTTTGGCCGCGCTCACTTCAAAGGCTCGGATGAGCAGCGGCCGCAAGACAGACCTCGGGTCGTTAAATCTTGGCTAACTTGGCGGCGTCTGCTACCTTTCGATGTGGCCCTCGGGATTCTGTGCTACGGATACCGTAGGGCGATCGCAGCGCGCAGACTTATACTCAAGATTTGGCTCTGGTCGGGGAGAATTTGATGCGTCTGCGTCTAGTTGCGGCGGCGTGCGTCCTGCTGTTCGGCAGCCCGCACGCGAATGCGGCCGCCGACGAAGCCGGTCGATATCTGCTCGGCCCTCAGGATCATCTGACGATCCGCGTCTATGATTTGCGTCGCAACACCGGCGAAGCGTACTCGTGGACGGCACTGAACGGTCAGTTCGTCGTTGCAGCGGACGGAACCGTGTCCATGCCACTGATCGGCCAGATCAAGGCGGCGGGCGGCACGCCGATCGATCTCGCGAACGCCATCGGTGTCGCTCTGAAACAGGTCGCCGATCTCGCGGAGAAGCCCGCTGCATCGGTCGAAGTCGCGACCTACCGTCCCTTCTACATCATCGGTGCGGTCCAGCAGCCCGGCAAGTACGAGTATCAACCCGGCCTGACCGTACTACAGGCCGTCAGCACGGCTCAGGGACTGATGCGCGGCACCGACCCGCGGAGTATCCAGCGCGACGCGGTCACAACGCGGGGCGAGTTGCGAAATCTGGCCGCGGAGCGGGTCGCCTTGGCCGCCAAGCTGGCGCGTCTCGAAGCGGAGGTCGGCGGCGCGGAGACGATCGCGTTCGGCGGCGAGCTGAAAGGCACGGTGGACAGGATTTACGCGGAGCAGGCCGTCCGCGGTGAGCAACTCCTGTTCGACACGCGTCGGAACGCGCTGAAGGCCGAGATCAAGTCGATTGAACAGTCGATCGCCAGCTTTCAAAATGAAATGAGCACGCTCGATAATAAATCTAAAACGCTGGACCGCCAGATCGAGCTCAGTCGCGGTGAGCTCGGCCTGATCAACGATCTGGTCTCGAAGGGACTCACGATCGCGCCGCGCAAGCTGGCTGCGGAGCAGAGTCAGGCGTCGTTCGAGAGCAGCCGACTCGACGTGCAGGTCGCCATGCTGCGCGCTCAGCAGAGCCTCACGCGCGCCGAGCGCGACATCATCGACCTCAAGGCCCGGTTCCGCCGCGAAGCTCTGTCGGAGGCCGCGGATGCCCGTCAGAAGCTCGCCTCGATCGACGAGAAGGCGCGGACAGCCGAGCGGCTCGCGGCCGATGCCGAGTCTCAGATGGTCGGCAGCACCGACGACGCGGCAGAAGCCGTGAGCGCGCGCTACGAGATTACCCGGAAGCAGGGGGTGAAGGCGGGCACATGGCTCGCCTCCGAGGAGGCCGTCGTCGAGCCCGGCGACGTCGTGCGGGTGACGCTCGTGCGCCAGCCGGCCGACAAGGCCGGGGAGACGCGGCCGTCCCCGTCGCCGCGGCCCGGATCATCGGGCGCTCCGGTGAGCCGCGGTCCGGCCGCTTCGGATGCGCCACTGCGGCCAACCGAGAGCGCGAATCGCTGAGATGGCCGATGCGTGCGCGTCGCATCGATCCGGGCGGTGACCAGACGACGCGATCGCCCGATCCCGGCCCGGCACGACCGCCGGGGGTGCCGGTGCGTCGCCTGAGTGCCACCGCCGCTCCGCCGTCGATCATGCCTGGATCAGCCTGACATGAGCTTCGAACCAATAGGCGCCATCGCGGTCGTCATCGGCCTGTTCTGTCTGCTGTTCGGCAGGGAATCGGTGGTGATCGCCTTCGTGGTGTTCTGCAATCTCGGCTCAGCCGCGGCACTCCTGCTGGGCGGCGCCAACGTGCAGCCGGCGCATCTCTTCCTCGTGTTCCTGATGATCGCGACACTGTTCCACCGCAACATCTCGACACAGGTCCTGAGTTCGTTCCGCCTGCCTGAACCGGGTTTCTGGCTTCTCTGTCTCACTCTCTACGGGGTGGCGAGCAGCTACATCCTGCCGCGGCTCTTCGCGGGGCAGACCTATATCGTGCCGCTGGGAACGTCGTCACACCTGATCACGAGCGACGGCGTCGTTCCCCTGGGACCAGTATCCAGCAATTTCACGCAGCCGATCTATCTCATCGGTGATCTGGTCTGTTTCAGTATCATCACCGCTTTCGGATCCTCGAAGAACGGGATTGAGACGCTCGCGAAAGCGCTCATCCTCTACGCGGCTGCCAACATATGTTTCGGCATCATCGACGTGCTCACGGCGGCAACGGGCACGCAGGAGGCCCTGCAATTCATTCGCAACGCTCAGTACACGTTCCACGATGAGGAGAGTGTCGGCAGTATGCGGCGGATCATCGGGGCTTGGCCGGAGGCGTCGGCCTTCGCGGGAATGACACTGGGAGGTTGCGGGTTCACGGGCATGCTGTGGCTCTGTGGCCGCAAGCCCTTGGTCACGGGACCTCTGGCGTTGATCTCGCTGTTGTTCGTGATCCTGTCGACATCCTCGACCGGCCTGGTCGGCGCCGCGGTGCTGATCCCGATGCTCTACACGATCGCGTTGCTGCGATGCAGCACGCGTCGTCAGGACCGCTTCAGCGCCTGGCTGGTGGTCGCGGGTCCGTTGGTCGCCTGCGTCCTCGTGCTCCTGGCCTTCTCGGTCGGCGGCGTGGCTGAGCGCGTCTACGATTACGTCGATACGCTTGTCCTGAGCAAAGCCGAGACGAGTTCGGGTGTTCAGCGTTCGGCCTGGAACGCCTATGCGTGGCGGAACTTCATCGACTCGAGCGGCCTGGGCGTCGGCCTCGGAACCAATCGCACATCGAGCTTTCCGCTCGCGGTGCTGTCGAATGTCGGGATTCCGGGAGCCGTCTTCTACGTGCTTTTCCTGGCGTCGGTGTTCGGATTTCGGCGCGGAGCGCCGCGGACCTACGCGAGCGACATCCGTGCTGCTGGCCGCGTCGCCTGCCTGTCCCTTCTCCCTGGCAGCCTCATCGCGGGCCCGACCGTCGATCAGGGCTTGATATTCTACATCTTCGCCGCCACCGCCTGCGCCTATCCCGCACGTCATCCAGTCGGGCGTATCGGTGTCTCCGCAACTCCGATCGAGCCGGCCGCGGTCGCGATACGGTCGCGGCTCGCCGAACCGGCTCGCCATTCGGCTCAGAACGTATCACTCGGCACGTGAGGGCGGCCCCGGAGGCCGATGGCCGGACCGAGGGCTGGGCGTTGCTGCCGTCCGGCACCGGGGACTGCCGTTCCGTGTTCCGCTCCGGGAGCAAAACCACGGGCCGCGCCGGCGCGCCGCGACGGCCGTGCAGGGACCTCGAAAATGGCCCGGGGGCGCGGGGGACGCTCAAGGTATGCTGGGTGGATCCACTGCCTCGAAGCCATTGATCAAATGGCTCATGGGACATCTGTCGTTTTCGTTGTTGACTTTACCCTGCTGAAGGGCGGCCAATGCTGCCTCTGTCGGCCGCAAGGCGCGGAGCGCCTGTCCGCTCGTTCAGAACGGGGACAGATCCATAGTGCGATCGTCAGGTGATGTTTCGGTCCGCGCGCATAGTGTGTTTGCAAATTCTGCTCAGTTAACGGTAGTCATGACTGGGTTCCGAACTGATCCTATGGTATCGATCCGCAACTTCCGATCTGATTCGAGTGTCGGCGATGATCATCGTGCTCGGCGCGGCCGACCATCATGCTCCGGCATCGTCCTCCATCGCCTGACGCCGTGGCCGATGCAAAGCGAATCATGACCGTTTCTTCAGCCTTCGATTGTCATGGGCACTCGGGAGACGAGATTTTCGATGCGATCGTATTAGGGGCCGGTATTACAGGCCTCGTATCGGCTTCAATTCTTCACGATCTCGGCTGTCGAAATATTGCCGTCATCGACGAATTCGAAAATATCGGCGGCAATCATATCGACCGGTCCATCAATGGATATACATTCGACATCGGAAGTCTAATATTTCAGGACGATTCGCCGCTGCTGAAGTATTTTCCAGAGTTGCTGGAACATTACGTTCCGATCAAGCCGACGTGGGGAAAGCTAACACCCCAGGCTTTCGTCACCTCCTACCCGCTGTCGATCCGGGACGACATCGTCCGGGCCGGTCCATGGGGCATCTTCAGGATCGTGCTATCGGCCGCTTTCTCGCGCGTGGCGCGGCGCAGAATCGGGAATGCGCGGGAGTTTGCTCGCTACTGGATCGGTGATTATCTGCTCAGAAGGTCCGGCCTCGAGAGCTACATGAAGCGGTTCTTCGGCGTTCCGGCCGACTGGGTCGATCTGGAATTTGCCGAGAAGCGGATGCTCTGGATCAAGGAGCACGCCAGCCCGCGCGTCTTGTTGCGCTATGTCCGCCGGCATCGCGCGCCGGGTCCGACCAACAGGCAGTTGGCGCGACCCCGCGAAGGCTTCAATGCCCTCTACGAAGTGGCCGCCCGGACCCTGCGGCAGCGCGGTTCGGTCTTTCATCTGGGCGAGCGGATCGAATCGATCACACGGCGCGGGACGCAATTCGATGTCCGCACAGGTGGCCGCCGTTTGACCGCCCAGCGACTCATCTCGACGATCCCCATTGCGCGGGCGTTGGCCCTCTGCGGAGTCCGAGAGGATCCCGGTCTCGCCTCGGTAACGCTGATCAGCCTGTATTTCAGCTTCGACGGGAATCGCGGCTTCGACTGTTCGATCCTCTACAACTTCGCGCATGACGGCGCTTGGAAGCGGCTCACGATGTATTCCGATTTCTACGGTCGGGTGGAGGGGCGCGAGTATTTTGGAGTCGAGGTCATCGCTGGTCACGCGAACGATTCCGTGACGATCGCCGAGCAGGATTTTCGGGCACATGTCGCCAAGAACGGGCTCTTCGCCGGTGATCTGGTTTGTGAGGGCAGCCAAGTGGTGCCCTGTGCCTATCCCATCTACACCGGGCAGGCCCATGAGCGGGTGTCGCGCGCGCTCGCCCAACTCGCCGACTTCGGGATCGAGTCGTTCGGACGACAGGGCGGTTTCGACTACCAGCCGACGGCCCGTGTTTCGACGCTCAACGCGGCGGCTCACCTGATGCCGACAAGAACATCGGACGCTTAGTCGAGTCGATTCTGCCGGCGGGCGCCGCGCGCCGCCCTCTGAGACCGGGGCCTCCCCCGCCTCGGTCGTGACCTCGGCGGTTCGGCGAGGAGGCCGGGGCCGCCGACGCGGGGCCGTCTCACTGGACCAGATAGGCGCGGCTCGGCTCACGCGGAGGACGAGGGGCCGCCAAGCGCTCGCGCGCGAGGACCCCGTCGACGAAACGGCTGATCTCGTCCGCGAAGCGGCCGACACCGAAGTCGGCTGCGCGGCGGACGAGGCGCTCTGGCTCCACCCCGATCGCCCGACAGCGCTGGACGGCATCGATCAGCGCGTCGACGGACTGCTCGTGGAAGAAGGTGCCGGTCACGCCGTCGATGACCGTCTCGGTGACACCACCCTTGCCGAACGCGACGACCGGCCGTCCGCTCGCCATGGCCTCGACCGGGACGATGCCGAAATCCTCTTCTCCGGGGAAGATCAGGGCTTGGCACCGTGCGTAGTGGTGTTTCAGGACCTCGAAGGGCTGCGGCCCGAGGATCTTGATGTGCGGACCGGCCATGCTGCGCAGTTCACGCAGCATCTCGCCGCCGCCGATCACCACGAGCGGCTGCCCCAACCGGTTGAAAGCCTGGATCGCCAGTTCCGGCCGCTTGTAGCGAACCATTTCGCCGACCATCAGATGGTAGTCACCGCGCTGGCCATCCGGAGCGATCTCGAAGGCCGCCGTGTCCACGGGCGGATGGATGACCTTGGCTTGGCGTCGATAGTAGGTCTCGATGCGTCGCGCGACCGTGTCCGAGTTGGCGATGAACTCGTGGACCCGGCCCGCCGAGACCGCGTCCCAGTTGCGCACGTAATGGGCCACCGGCGGCATCAGCAGGCGCGTGAGCAGCCCCGTCCGCTCGCGATAATCGTGGTACATGTTCCAGACGTACCGCATCGGTGAGTGACAGTAACAGATATGAAGCGCGTCGGATGGCGGGATGATCCCCTTCGCCGGACCCGATTCGCTGCTGATGATCAGATCGTATCCCCGCAGATCGAGCTGCTCGAGGGCCATCGGCATCAGGGGTAGATAGGATTTGTATCGGCTGGTCGCGAACGGCAATCGGCCGATGAACGAGGTCCTGACCCGGTGCGCCCTGATGGTCGGCGACATGGATTGCGGGGCGTAGGCGTGCGTGAAGATGTCGGCTTCCGGATAGAGGTCGCAGAGCGCCTCGACGACCTTCTCGCCGCCGCGCATCCCGATGAGCCAGTAATGGACGATCGCGACTCTCATCGCTCGGAACCTGCTTCCCCGATCGCCGCGCAGCTCTCACCGAGTCGCCCGGTGGATGTCCGATCGGTCGCTGGCAGGCAGCTGCTCCACAGGCAAGGGACCATGATTGCGCTATTCTCAGTCTTGATCGGAAACGTGCGCCTTCGGCTGGACCTGTGTGGTTCGAGCCTCGGGAGCCGCGGGGATTGATGACTTTCAGACGGGATCGACGGGTCTCACGCCATCCGCTGCGGATGGACGTTGCAGGCAGGCCCGGTCGACTTGGCGGGTATGCTCCGGGGCCGCATCAGGCTCCGCGCTCCCACCCGTCGGCCGAACAGGCGCAGACCACCCGGCGTGCCGCGCCACCCGGCACTCTGTTCTCTCTCGGCGCATGCATCATGAGTGGCCCCAATCCGTACTGGCTCCGGCATTGTGGCCGCTCCTGCACGTTGGATGCCGCTTAGCCATCCGCAGGATACTGAGTTCGCCCATCCGGGTCACGCTGCGGAACCCGCCGCCATAGGGATTAGTCCCGCGGCATCGCAATAGGGCCGCGCACGCACGGTCCGTCGCGGCGCGGCGGCCGATGCCACCGATCCGGCACGCGTCTCATCCCGCTGACCGCGCCTGAGGTACTGTATCGGAAGTCCATCCATAGAGCGCGCCCCGCACCTTGTCATGATCGCCCTCGGCGCGAAATTGATTTCGTCGCGCCATTCAGCAACATCCCGGCGATCGCCGCCGCAGCGATCTCCCGGAATGCCTGCGGCGGGACGTCTGGACATTGCACCGCGATCCCATGCGCGAGCGTCCCGGTCCGGACGGGTGGCCCGCGCGCGCGGGAGAAGCACAGAGCTGCAAGTGGCTCAGCTCTCGACCATCAACCGTGGGAACGCGCGGCATTCCTCGGGCCGGACGGACGCAGTGCACAATGATGGGTGAGCATCCGGCCAAGGTCGGTGTCTCGTGACATTGCTTGGATTGCGGCATCGAGGCGGATTCGTGTCTGGGTCGAGAGGCAGAGGCCCGGTGCCACTGTGCTTCATCCTGCGGGATCGAAATCTATTCTTGCATTTTTGGGCGGAAAATATACTGACATTTAGGGTACGGTTAAGCTTGAAACAGGCGCGATGATTTGATATCCCGTCGTTAACAATTGATTAACCGTTGCTGCGCCTGGCGGCCACCTGCCGTCACGAGGAGCCAGAACATGCTGCGCGACGTCGGCCCACCGCTTCAGCCTGCCTTGCGTGCGCCGCAGTACGGTGTCGAGCTGGCGGACCAAGTGGGCGATGCCGCGGAGGCTGTCGCGGAGGCCGTTCTGCCAACGGCGCCGTTCGTGGCGCGCGGCCTGCGGTTGGGTTGGGCGGCCAAGCGCGGGCTCGACATCACGGTGGCGGCCACGGCCCTCTTCCTCTTGCTGCCGTTGCTGATCCTGATCGCCGCCCTCGTGTATGCCGGTGATCGCAAGGCGCCGATCTTCCGCCACATGCGGGTGGGCCGGGACGGTCGCCGCTTCGGGTGCCTGAAGTTCCGCTCCATGGTGACGAATGGCGACGCTGTTCTGGCGGCCCATCTGGCCGCCAATCCTCTGGCCCGGGCCGAGTGGGCGGCGACGCACAAGCTCAGCGACGACCCGCGCGTCACCGCCGTCGGCTACGTGCTGCGCAAGACCTCGCTCGACGAGCTGCCGCAGCTCTGGAATGTGCTGCGCGGCGAGATGAGCTTGGTCGGTCCGCGCCCGATCGTGCCGGCCGAAGTCGCCCGCTACGGGCGGGCATTCCCCACCTGTTTCGCCGTGCCGCCGGGCGTGACGGGGCTGTGGCAGGTCTCGGGCCGCTCCGACACGACCTATGCCGAGCGCGTCGCGCTGGATCTGGACTATGCCACCCGGTGGACCTTGCACCGGGATCTCGCCATCATGCTGCGCACCGTTCCCGCGGTTCTGGCGCAGCGCGGGAGCCGATGAGGCGCGGGTGGTCCCCGAGCCGCCCCGCGCCGGGGCGCGGCGTGCTCCGGCCCTGCGCGACGGCGCAGCACGAACCGCGCACCCAGATCCGGTTCGGGGCAGCACTTTGCTGGTCCGACAGATGAGGGCCGGATCGGATTGTGGCGGGTGCCAGCGATGACCGAACGAGACCCGTACCGCCACGAGGATCCGATCTGGTACGATCGGATCGAGGCGGATGAGCCGCCTGGCGTCATCCTCGATCTGCTGGCGCACGCGTTCGTGCCGATCATGGCGGCTCTCGGTGCGGTGAGAGCGCTGTACTGGCTACCGACTCGACTGTGGTGCCGGGCCGCGCGCTCGATCCTGCGCGATCGGACCACCGCTGCGAAGCGGCTCTGAGCCGAGCGCAGCATCGTCACAGTGAAGCGTTCGCCGGGCTCGAGCGGCCTGTCGTGATACGTCATCCGCCGATGGACCCGCGACGCGGCCTCCAGCCGTCCGAGCTCCGGTGAGCGTGATGCCACGCTGAACGCGCATCTGAGCGTCCGTTCACCCCCCACCTCTCGGGCACGCAGGCCGGTTATGTCCGGAGCATACCGAACTCGGAGCCGCGGCGCCGGTTGCGGGAGCTTCATCAGGTCGAGATTGACAATATTAACGCTATGAAGTAGCGCTATTGACCATTCTGAAAATTGACAGACGTGATGGATCCCGAACGGGATCAGATGTCATTTGCCCATATCGAGTGGCGAGTGCTTGTATGAGGTTCTCGGAGGCAGGGGCTGCCATTCGGCGCTGGCACTTTGGCTGGCCGCCGCGCACGCGCAGGATGACCGCCAGCGAGCGCTCCCTCTCGGTCGGTGCCTGCCAAACGTGCGGGGCAAAGGTGGAGATCTCCAACGCATACTGCGTTCCCTGCGCCACAGAATACGCCGACTGCGATGTCGCATATTTTGATCGATGGTTGCTGGTCTTTATCTGGGTTGCTGCAAGTGTAACGCTGTTCGGCGCAATCTATTTTATGTTGAGACTCTTCGGTGTTGTATCGTAGAGATGTTCACGATCCTTCGTCGCTCGGCTTTCGCGTCATCGCCGACGTCGGATTGTGGAGCGGTCGGAAGGCTCACCGATCGGAGCGGAACGGCGCAAGCGGCATTCTCAGGATTCGGTGCGCGATGCCGCGCCATCGATTCGAGATCTGGGACGTATAGGTCCCTGGTCAGGAAAGGTGGCACGTTCCCGGTATCGGATGGCGATCGCGTCGATGCGCCGGCTGTCAGGTTCGTGCACGCTCCTGTCCCGGACCCAGGGCCCTGGCTCGGCGACCACGGGTGGGCCGGCGCTCGAGCGTTGGTATGCGGTCCGCCCAGCTCGATATGCCGGTGGATGAGAGATCTGAGTACCTCTATCGGGTGATGGACGCCGGCCATTGCTCGGTAGAATGGCTGTGGGACCCGCTGTTCAGGGCGCGATCACGGCTGACGATACAATCGAGCCGGGTCTGAACAGGTTGCGGGTAAGGGTGAGGGCAGGATGCGCGGCTTGGTTTCGACTGCGACGCTCTCCGGAGTGCTGGCGCTTGTCTTCAGCATGCCCGCATCGGCGGCTTCCGATATCACGGTCGCTGCCATCGCCACCGGTCGGCTCTATGTTGTCGGGACGACCGATCGCCCGCACACGGCCGTGATTTTGGACAACCGGTTCAAAACCGAATCCGACGAGAATAGGAAGTTTCAGTACGAGTTGGTGTACCATCCCGCCAATTGTGTGGTTTCCGCCGCAATCGATGGGACGATACATGAAGCGGTTGTCAGCAATTGTGGGCAGCAGGTGGTGCCCGGAACTTGGCTGGACCCGAAGCCCGCGATGACCAGGCCGACTCCTCTGGAGCGGGTGCTCTCACCGACGGTCGAGGTGCCCTCCACCGTCTTCTGTCCCTCAGTTCAGACAGAGCGCTCGCAGGATCCGGCACGCATCGAGCTTGCTGACCGCACGCCACCGGTCTTCACCGTCGTGACGGGGATGAATTTCTCGCCGCGCTACTGACGCTTGGCAGCAGGTGTGAAGAAGGCGGAGAGGATGGGTGCGGCGCATCGTCGGGATCCTCCCCGGAAGGAGTCCGCTAACGGACTTCTGTGCGGCGTCGGCTGACGGAGCGCACGGCGAAAGCGATGGCCGCTTCGCCGGCTTGGGGGCCGTAGTCGGGACCGGCGTGGCGGGTGAGAACGCACCGAGGCGTGCCGGTCGATACGGAGAACTCGCCGTTCACTCTCGAGCCGCGTCGAAGAGCGACGTCAGCATCCTGAGCATACGCTCTTCGCGGCGGCGTGTCCGCCCTTCAGGAGCGCCGCCATCGCCGCTTCGCGATTGTACTCCGACATGATCCTCTTGGTGGCGAGATCCTTATCGAAGCCGGGAATGTTGTCTTTCTGTGTGGCCGAGGCTTCTCCGACGCCGGCACCGTTCGACATGCGGGACAGGCCGGAATAGATCGGCGGCTTCGTCAGATTCTCCGGACGGAGACTCTTCCAGCTCATGCGGTTGCGCATCGAGGAATCGAGAACCGCCAGAGGGTTCACACCGTTCTGGCCGATCTGCGCGTCCGTGAGCTTCAGAGTGCCGGGAATGACGACGGGGAGCGGATCGATATCGCGCTCAGCACGCGGTGCCGCGGCGCCCACGAGCGGGCCCGTCGACGCGGTTGCCGCAGGCATCGCGGTCGGGGGCGGCAAGGCGCTGTAGGCAGTCGGCATCAGCGGCGCGTGGGAGCACGCGCCTAGAGTGAGCACCGCCACGAGCGTTCCGATTCGTCTGAAAGCCATGGTCGCCCTCGCGCTGCGCCAGGCCATTCTAGCCAAGCTTGCACATGACATACCAGTGTTGGGCGGGGTGAGTCCAACCCCTATAAACTGGCTACAGCAATCTCCGAAGTACGCAATGACCAAAAGTAGTATAGGGGCTCAGTGGCCATTCTTGCCGACGGATCCCGGCGATGGGCTCCGTCTCGCGACAAGTGACTTTCGGCCCTGATATGAACAGCTTCGATTTCCGTGCATCTAAGACAAATCGAATTTCGATGATGTATCTAACGCAGTAGATTCGTCGATTGAAGCGCACAGCTACGCTCTCGGTTGTCCCTGTTCTTCATGCGAAATTGGTTGCGGTGTTCGGGTCGGAAGGTGTCCGTGCCCGCGAGAGCGGGGTCGCGGGTCTCCGGGCAGTTAAAGATAGCCCCGATAGATCGTCCTCGCCGTCGAAGAGGCTGCGCCTACTGGCTCAGTTGGGCACGAGATCGCCACAGTTCGGCCGAGCACGTTCGATCTGTGAGCATTCATGATGCTGCCTGCAGGTAGGACGCCACGCGACACGCAGGTTGGGGGCGGCCCGGGCGGTGCGGGGCAAGCCGACGACGTCAATTGACCGAGTCGGCCGCCGCACGAGCGCGCGGCGGGCAGGCAGGGGCCGCGCAGATCCGCACCGCGCTCCGTCGGTCACCGTCCCCGGAACGCGGCGTCCAGCGCGTGCGAGACACGCGCCAGGATCCCGGCGCGGGCGGCGGCGTCGGAGCCAATATGCGGGTCGCGCTGCACGCACGGGTCCGCGTAGGTGAACGGCGTGGCGTCCGGGCCCGCCACGAGGGCGCCGTCCGCCGCCTCGCTTATCGCGCAGGCGCGGACGGTCTGCGCGCCCTGGGCGACCACGGGCTGGGTCGGCCCGGCCGGGTTGTCGAAGACGTGCTGCGCTCCGGGAAAGACGGTCAGGTCGACATCGGCGCCGGCCGCCCTCAGCCGCTCCGCGTAGGCCGCGCAGGTGGCGGCGGGATTGTAGTCGTCGCCCCCGCCACCGAAGATCCGGATCGGCCGATCCGCCACGGCCGTGTCGTCCCGGAAGCGGATCGAGCAGTCCGGGTACACCGGCAGGTAGAGGGCGGGAATCACGCCGGAGCGGTTCCAGGCCGCGTCGAAGCGCTTGAGGCTGGCGTAGAGCGCGGCCTGCCCGCCGCGCGAGAAGCCCATCACGGCGATCCGCGCCGGGTCGACCCGCGGATGCTTCGCCAGCACGCCCAGCGCCCGGTAGATGTCGAGGATCAGGTTCGTGCGCGCCAGGAGGCTCTGGTCGGTGTTGACGCTGGTCAGGCCGCGCCCGGTGAAGCCGTCGATCGCGAAGGTCGAGATCCCGCGCGCCGCCAGCGCCCGCTGCCAGAACTCGATGTTGCCGCCCAGGCCCCCAGAGCCGTGCATCAGGATCACGGTCGGCAGGCGCTCGGTCCCCCCCTTGGCGATGCGCAGGATCCCCGCGACCGTGACCGGCTTCGCTCCCGCGGACGTGCCGGTGAGGAACTGCCGGTCGGTCAGCGTCAGGCTCTCGAACGGGTGAACCTCCACGCGGGCGGCGTAGCTGCCGAGATCGGCGACGCCGTCCGCTGCGGGCCCGGCGGAGGCCGCCGGCGTGATGCCGGCCAGCAGACAGGCCGCCAGGAACAGGATCGATCGCCGCATCGGAACGCTCCGCCACCGGGCGGCAGCCTATCAGCGGCGCGGGCGGCCTGTCGCCGCGCGAGGGACCGGAACCGGTTTCCTCTCGCTGCCCGATGTCAGGCCCCGGGGGCGAGGGCTACGCGGCCGCGCGGTCGGCCAGGTAGGCGCGCCAGCCGCCGAAGCGCGTGATGTCGGCCGCCCCGTCGAGGCCGGCTTGCTCGACCAGGAAGCCCTTGGGCGCCGTGCCGTCGGCGAGCCGCAGCGTGCCGATGCCGAGCGGTGCCGGGATGGCGGCGACGAAGCGTCCGAACGCGGCGGGCGGCAGGGCCCACACCTCAGTCTCGATGGGGGCCCCGTCCCCGGCCGCCACCCGGAGCAGCCCCGGGCGCTGCGGCGGGCCGCCCGGCAGGGCGTAGAGGCGATAGTCCCGGGCTGTCGGCACGGCGCGCAGGAAGCGCCCGCCGCAGCCGGCCAGCTCGCGGTTCAGCGGCAATCCCGAGAGATGCGCCCCGACGACCGCCAGCTCGATCGCGTCGGGTCCGGCCGCGGCCGGCCCCGGCTCCACGACCGGCACCGGCATCGTGCCCGCGCCGATCCGCGGCGCCGAGGCCGCGTGCAGGCGTGCCCCGAGGGCGGCGAGGAGCCCGTCCGAGCCGCGCGGCGCCAGCAGGGTGATGCCGGCGGGGAAGCCGTCGGCGCGGGGCCGGCCCGGCACCGCCAGGGCGCACCAGTCCAGCAGGTTGACGAAGTTGGTGTAGGTGCCGAGCTCGCTGTTCGGCCCAATCGGGTCGGCCGCGACCGCCGCGCAGGTCTGCGGGCGCGGGTAGGTCGGCACGGCGAGGACGTCGATCCGGTCCCAGACCGCGTCCGCGGCCCGGCGCAGCGCCGCGAGGCGGTAGAGGCCCGCGAAGGCGTCGGCCGCGCTGTGGCGCTCGGCGGAGGCGATGACCGCCCGCGTCGTCGGGTGGAGGATGTCGGGGCGCGTCTCCATCACCGGGCGGATCGCCGCGTAGCGCTCGGCGACCCACGGGCCGTCGTAGAGCAGGGCCGCGACGGCGAACATCGGCGCGAGATCGACCGGCGCCGCCGCCCCGGCGAGGGCTTCGAGATCGGCGACCGTCGCCGCGAAGGCCGCCTCGGAGAGCCCGTCGCCGCCGAAGCGGAGGCTCGCCCCGTCCGGGAGCCCGAGGCGCAGGCCCGGCGGGAGGGCGGCGGGGGCGGCCGGCACCGGCAGGGCCCGCGACCAGGGATCGGCGGCATCCGGACCCAGCATGACCCGGAAGGCCGCGTCGGCGTCGGCCACGGTGCCGGCGAAGACCGAGAGCGTGTCGAGGGTCCGGCAGGCCGGCAGCATCCCGCGGCTGGAGATCGCCCCGAGGGAGGGCTTCAGCCCGACGACGTTGTTGAGCGCCGCCGGCACCCGGCCCGACCCCGCCGTGTCGGTGCCGAGCGCGAAGGCGACGATCCCATGAGCCACCGCCACGGCCGAGCCGCTGCTGGACCCGCCGGGCACGTAGGCCGGATCGATCGCGTTGCGCGGGGCCGGGTAGGGGGTGCGCAGGCCGACGAGCCCGGTGGCGAACTGGTCGAGGTTAGTCTTGCCGATCAGGATCGCGCCGGCCGCGAGGAGATGCGCCACCGCGGGCGCGGTCTCGGCGGGGGTGTGGGCGAAGTCCGGGCAGGCGGCAGTGGTCGGCAGCCCGGCGACGTCGATGTTGTCCTTGACGGCGAAGGGCACGCCCCAGAGCGGCATCGCCGCGGGGTCGAAGGGCGGGAGCGCCGCCGCGGCTTCGCGAGCATCCGCCTCCGGGACGAGCGCGAGGAAGATGCCGGGATCGTCCACCGCGGCGAGCCGCCGGTAGGCCTCGGCCACGACGGCGCGCGAGTCGAGGCCTTCGGCGTAGGCCGCGTGCAGGAGCGGGATGGTCGGGAAGGGGGGCACGGTCATTCCTCGCAGCGAGGCTCAGGATTCGTCGCCGGTGGCGCGGTACCAGTCGAGGATCTCGACCCCCTGCATGAACACCGCGTCGTCGCGGGCCAGGACGGCGTCGAGCAGCCGCTCCAGCAGGCCGATCCGGTGCGGCACGCCGGTGATGTAGGGGTGGATCGCGAAGCCCATCACCTTGGCCCCGCCGAGGGGGCCGGAGCCGGCGGCCTCGGCCGCGAGCCGGTCGAGATGGGCGAGCGCCCGCTCCACGAACTCGTCGGCCCGGTGGTGCTGGATGGCCAGAAGCGGGATGTCGTTGAGCTCGACCGAGTAGGGGAGGGCGACGAGGTCGCCCGTGCGCGTCGCCACCCGGCAGGGGCGGTCGTCGACCACGAAGTCGCCGACGTACTCGAGGCCGGCCACGCGCAGGTGGTCGGGCGTGTCGAGGGTCTCGGTGAGGCCCGGTCCCAGCCAGCCGCGCGGCGGGCGCCCCGTGGTCTCGGTGATCGCCGCGATGGTGCGGGCGATCATCGCCGGCTGGTCCGGGATCCGGTGCGTCGGGACCTGGTGGAAGCCGTGGGCCATGAACTCCCAGCCGGCCGCGTGGGCGGCCTCGGCCACGCGGGGATAGGTCGTGCAGACCGAACCGTTGATCGACAGCGTCGGGCGGATTCCGCGGCTGGCGAAGGCCTCGAGGAAGCGCCAGAAGCCGACCCGCATCCCGTACTCGTGCCACGCCCAGTTGGGGATATCCGGGAGCAGGCTCGCGGCGGTCGGCGGCACCAGGATCTGGCGCGGCATCGGGTTGTCGATCAGCCAGTGCTCGACGTTGACCACCGGCCAGACCGCCACGTGCTTGCCGCCCGGCAAGGTCAGGCGCGGCCGGTCCACGGCGGCGCGGTAGGCGAGGCGATTCTCGGGCCGGCGGGGATCGTCGGGCGCGGTGTCCATCAGGCGGCGGCCCGCGGGGCGTGGTGGCTGTGGAGCTGGGCCGCCAGCATCCGGCGCAGGTCGTTGAAGGCCGGGCTCGACACGTCGCGCCGCCGCGGCAGCTCGACCGGGTGGATCGCCTCGATCCGGCCGGGGCCGGGCGACATCATCACGATGCGGTCGGCCAGGAAGATCGCCTCCTCGATGGCGTGGGTGACGAACAGGATCGTCAGCCCCGTCCGCGACCACAGGTCGAGCAGCTCGTCCTGCAGCCGCTCGCGGGTCATGGCGTCGAGCGCCCCGAAGGGCTCATCCATCAGCACCACCTCGGCCTCGTTGGCGAGCACCCGGGCGATGGCGACCCGCTGCTTCATCCCGCCCGAGAGCTGGTGCGGGTAAGCGTCGGCGAAGGCCTGGAGGCCGACCAGGGCGATGTAGCGCTCGGCGGTGTCGCGCACCTCGGCGGCGGGCCGCCCGCGGGCCTTCGGGCCGAAGCCGATATTGTCCCGCACCGTGAGCCACGGGAACAGGCCGTAATCCTGGAAGACCATGCCGCGGCTCGGCCCCGGCCCGGCGATCGGCTTGCCCCACATCAGGGCCTGCCCGGCGGTCGGGGCCTCGAACCCGGCGGCGACCCGCAGCAGCGTCGACTTCCCGCAGCCCGAGGCGCCGAGCAGGCAGACGAACTCGCCGCGGGACACCGTGAGGTTCGCCTCGCGCAGGGCCTCGGTCCGGCGGCCGCCCGCCGTGTAGGTCTTGGAGACCGCCCGCATGTCGAGGATCGGGATCGTCGGATCAGCCATGATTCGGGCTCCAGGCGAGCAGCCGGCGGCCGAGCTGCATGACCAGCCAGTCGGAGACGAAGCCCGCGACCCCGATCACCGCCATGCCGCAGATCACGATCTCGGTGCGCGAGAGCTGGCGCGCCTCCATGATGATCGCCCCGAGGCCGGTCTGGACGCCGGTCATCTCGCCGACCACGATCACCACCCAGGCGAAGCCGAGGCCGAGCCGCAGGCCGGTGAAGATCGACGGCAGCGCCGCCGGCAGCACCACGCGGACGAACTGGGCCGGCCCGGTGCAGCCCAGCATCGCTGCCGCCTCGAACAGGCGCGGCTCAACGGAGCGGACCCCGAACACGGTGTTGACCAGGATCGGGTAGAACGCCCCGAGGAACACGAGGAAGAAGGCCGAGCGCGGCCCGAGACCGAACAGGATCATCGCCAGCGGCAGCCACGCGGTGACCGGCACGGGCCGCAGGACTTGCAGGACGGGATCGAGCAGCGCCCGGATCAGCGGCACGCGGCCGATCAGCAGGCCGAGCGGCAGGGCGGCGGCGGCCGCCAGCGCGAAGCCGCCGTAGACCCGGCTCAGCGACGCCGCGAGATGGGTCCAGAGCGTGCCGCTGAACGCGTCGTCGTTGACGCCGCCGACCGCGAGATCCCGCATCTCGGCCCAGACCTCCGCGGGGGGCGGGATCAGGCTGTAGGGCCGGCCCGCGGTGGTGACCTGCCAGACCGCGACGAGCGCGGCCGGCACCACGCAGGCGAGCGCCAGCCGGCGCAGGTGGGCGAGCCCGGGCCCGGATCCGGCCCGGCGGGCGGGCGCCGGCGTCACCGCCGCCGGCAGGGCGCCGGCCTCGATCCCGGTGCTCACGCCCGCCCCAGCGCGTCGACGAAGCGGGTATCGATGAAGCCGGGCTCCGGCAGCCGCTTGATCTGCTTGAGCGCGAGCATGTGCTGCGCGTAGGCGTCGGCCTGCCGGATCTCGTTCGGCCCGAGGCGCCAGGTCAGCTCGACGTTCGGGGCCGAGAGCTCGAGCGCCTCGCGCTTCTGGCCGAGCTTCGCCACCGCCATGGCGATCATCGCGTCGCGGTCGCCGGCCGCGAAGTCCGTCGCCTTGCGGTGGATCTCCAGCATGGTCCGGACGAGGTCCGGCCGCTCGGCCAGCGTGTCGCGGTGGGCGCCGAACACCATGTTCAGCGCGCCCATCTCGGTGCCGTAGGGGTACTCGACGAGCTGGCCGACGCCCGAGGCGAGGCTGACGCCGGGGCCCGGCTCGGCGCCGACATAGGCGTCGACGTCGCCGCGGGCGAGGGCGATGTGCATCTCCGAGAAGGAGACGCGCACGGGGGTGATGTCCTTCACCGAGAGCCCCTCCATGCGCATCCGCTCCAGGACGAAGACCTCCTGGGTGCTGCCGGGCCAGATCGCGACGCGCTTGCCGCGCAGGTCCTTGATGGCGTGGATGTCGGAGCCCTTCTTGGCGATCACCGCCATCCCGCGGTTGCAGGTGGAGGCGATGACCACGAGCGGCTCGCCGGCGGCGGCGCCCAGCGTCGCGGCGGCGATCCCGAAGGTGCCGAAATCCACCGACTTGGTGACCACGGCGTTCTTGCACTCGGTCGGGCTCTCGAAGGGCACAACCTCCACATTCACCCCGGGCGGGGTGAAGCGCGCGTAGAAGCTCGGCGCGATCGAGTGGATCAGCTTGAGGGAGCCCATCCGGATCGTGACGGGCGCGCCCTGGGCGCGGGCCCGGGCCAGGGGTCCGAGGGCGAGGCCGGCCCCGAGACCGGCCAGGAGGGTGCGGCGGCGGATCATCGAACGGCTCCTGAAGGGTCCCGATGTGCCGAGGCTACGGGCACCACCTGTTGCGAGGAAGTGCTATTTTCTGAGTATGCCGTTGCCATAAACGCAACGGCCGGGCAGGATAGGGGCGTGAAGCACCTGCGCACCGTCACCTACGTCGCCGAGGTCGCCCGCGCCGGCTCGATCCGGCGCGCCGCGGAGCGCTTGAACCTCACGCCCTCGGCCCTGACCCGGCAGATCCAGGATCTCGAGTACGAGCTCGGCACGCCGATCTTCGAGCGCCTGCCGCAGGGGATGCGGCTCAACGCGGCCGGCGAGCTCTTCGCCCGGCACATCCGCGACCAGGCCGCCGATCTCGATCGGGTCCGCTCGCAGATCGCCGACCTGTCGGGCGTGCGGCGGGGGCACGTGGCGCTCGCCTGCAGCCAAGCCTTCGTCACCCAGGTGGTGCCCGAGGAGGTCGAGGCCTACCGCGCCCGCTTTCCGCAGGTCGGCTTCACCGTGCAGGTCCGCGACCACGCCCAGGCGGTCACCGCGCTCGCGGCTTTCGAGGCCGACCTCGCCCTGATCCTGCAGCCGCCGCCCTCGGCGGAGCTGCACCCGCTCTATTCCGGCCATCAGACCCTGTGCGCGCTGATGCGCAGAGGCCACGCGCTGGCGGCGGAGAGCGGGCCGGTGCGGCTGCGCGACTGTCTCGCGCACGCCCTGGCGCTGCCCGACCGATCGCTCGCCATCCGCCACCACATCGAGCACGCGCTGGCCCGGCGGGGCGTCGAGCTGCGGCCCGTGGTGGAGTCGGGCTCGCTGGAGTTCCTGCGCAACCTCACCCTGCGGGAGGATGTGGTGAGCCTGCAGGTGCCCAGCGGCATCCCGGAGGATCCGCGCCTGCACAGCCGGCCGATCGACACCCGCGACCTCACCCCGATGACGCTGATCCTGGCGCAGCTGCGCGGGCGCTCGCTGTCGGTGGCCGCCGCCAAGTTCGCCGATCAGCTCGTCGTCCGGCTGAACCGGGAAGGGGCCTGACCGGCGCCCCGCTCAGGCGGGCAGGCCGGCTTCGGCCAGCGCCTCGGCGTATCGCTGCCCCAGGGCGGCGACCGGGAAGGGGATCCGCGCCAGGAAGCCCGAGACCGTCAATCCGGGCTCGATCGCCAGGAGCTCGGCGACCGCCGGCCGGGCGCGCTCCGGCTGGCCGAGCCCGACATGGGCCACGGCGAGCGCCCGCAGGGCGACGGCGAAGCGCCGGTTCTGCGCCAGCGCCCGCTCAGCCCACCGGATCGCCTCGGGATAGTCGGCCTCGCTGACCGCCGCGACCGCCATCACGCCCGACATCAGCCAGCCGCGCGGATCCCGCGGGTTGAGCTGCAGCGCCCGCTCGACCATGGCGCGTCCCGCCTCCGCGCGGCCGCACATGGTCTCGATCCAGCCCGCGAGGGTGAGCGCCAGGGCGGAGTTCGGGTTGACGAGCAGCGCGCGGCCGAACAGGTCGCGCGCCCGGTCCCGCCCGGTCTCCGACATGTTCCAGACCGCGAAGGCCGCCATCCACAGCACCTGCGCGTCCCCGGGCGCGCGCTCGACCGCGCCCCAGGCCAGCCGCACGGCCGCCGCGCGCTCCGCCTCGCCCTGCGCGATCCAGCCCTGGAAATGGCACTGCGCCCGGCAATAGGCCGCCGCGGCCATCGCCGGGGCGTAGCCCGGGTCGAGCGCCAGGGCCTCGTCCAAGTGATCGAGCGCCGCCGCCATGCCGGCGGCGGTGAAGTCGGCGAGCCGGGCATTGGCCCGGAGCAGCCGGTCGTAGGCGTCCGGATGGGCCGGCGCGTCGCGGCCGAGCCGGCCGATCTCCGCCAGCTGGAGGGTGGGCTCGATCGCGGCGGCGGCGCGCGCGGCGACCTTCTCCTGCAGGGCGAAGACGTCGTCGAGCCCGCCGTCGAAGCTGTCGGCCCAGAGATGGGCGCCGGTCCCGGCATCGACCAGCTGGCCGGTGATTCGCAGGCGCGACCCGCCGCGGCGCACGCTGCCGGCGACCACGTAGCCGACGCCGAGCTCCTGCCCGACCCGGCGCACGTCGATCGCCGCGCCCCGGTAGGTGAAGGTCGAGTTGCGCGCGATCACGAACAGGCCGCTAACGCGGGACAGCGCCGTGATGATCTCCTCGGTGATCCCGTCGGCGAAGTAGGCCTGCTCCGGATCCGCGCTCATGTTGGT
This sequence comes from Methylobacterium sp. NPDC080182, assembly GCF_050281105.1. Taxonomy (NCBI): domain Bacteria; kingdom Pseudomonadati; phylum Pseudomonadota; class Alphaproteobacteria; order Hyphomicrobiales; family Methylobacteriaceae; genus Methylobacterium; species Methylobacterium sp. NPDC080182. The sequence goes on along the minus strand of NZ_JBNNWO010000006.1, from coordinate 114,057 downwards.
GAAGGGCAGGACCGCCACCGCGGGTAGGCGCGGCCCGGTGCGCCACGTGACGCTCGCCTCCGCCGCGTCTTCCGGAGCGATCCCGGGCGAGACCTCCGATGCGGCCTCCCGCACGGCGCCGACGAAGCGCACGCCCTTGCGCGGGAGCGTCCGGATCCAGCGCTGCTCGGTTCCGGTGTCGCCGATCGCCGTCCGGGCCGCGTTGATCCGGCTGCCGAGGGTCGCCTCGGAGACGATGCGCCCGTTCCAGACCGCCCCCAGCAGGTCGTCGCGGCTCACCACCCGGTCGCGCCGCTCGATCAGCACCCGCAGGAGGTCGAAGACCTGCGGCTCGACGGCGATCTCGGCGCCGTCCCGGCTGAGCTCGCGCCGGGCAGAATCGAGGGTAAAGGGTCCGAACCGGTAGATCACGGGGCGTTCCTGGGCGGGGCCATGTCCTCGTTCCGCGCCCTGCTCACCGAACCGGTCTCCGCGGTGGAGGGCGCTCTAGCACGGGCCCGGGCGGGCATAAATCATGGGCCTCTGAAGGTGTCCTCAAGGTCCTCTCAAAGCGCGGTGTCGAGCATCGGGATAGATTTCGCTCCATCGAAGACTTTCCGACGAGGGAGCCGTCCATGGCCCGCGAGACCGATCCCGACACATCCGCCTGGAGCCGCCGCCGCCTCCTGAAGAGCGCGGTAGCCACCGCCGCCCTCGCCGAGCTCGGCCTCGGCCGGACCGCGCGGGCGCAGGGCGGCTCGGCCCCCGGCGCCCCGGTCCCCGGCGCCATGCCGGGCGTCCTGAAGCAGGTCGAGGCCGGCGTGCTCGACGTCGGCTACGTCGATGCTGGTCCCGCCGACGGGCCGGCGGTCATCTTGCTGCACGGCTGGCCCTACGACATCCACGCCTTCGCGGAGGTCGTTCCGATCCTCACGGCGGCCGGGCACCGGGTGATCGTGCCGTACCTGCGCGGCTACGGCACCACCCGTTTCCTGGCGTCGGACACGGTCCGGAACGGCGAGCAGGCGGCGCTCGCGGTGGACGTCATCGCCCTGATGGACGCCCTGAAGATCCCCCAGGCCGTCCTGGGCGGCTTCGACTGGGGTGCGCGGACGGCCGACATCGTCGCGGCGCTGTGGCCGGAGCGGTGCCGGGCGCTGGTGGCGGTCAGCGGCTACCTGATCGGCAACCAGGAGGCCGGCAAGAAGCCGCTGCCGCCGCGGGCCGAGCTGTCCTGGTGGTACCAGTTCTACTTCGCCACCAGCCGGGGGCGGGCCGGTTACGAGGCCTACCGCGCCGACTTCGCCAAGCTAATCTGGCAGACCGCCTCGCCGCGCTGGCGCTTCGACGACGCCACCTTCGCGCGGAGCGCCCCGGCCCTCGACAACCCGGATCACGTCAGCATCGTCATCCACAATTACCGCTGGCGGATGGGCCTCGCCGAGGGCGAGCGCCGGTACGACGCGCTGGAGAGCCGCCTCGCGCAGGCGCCCACGATCGGCGTGCCGACCATCACCCTGGAGGGCGACGCGAACGGCGCCCCGCATCCGGACCCCGCCAGCTACGCGGCCAAGTTCACCGGACGCTACGCGCACCGACTGATCACCGGCGGGATCGGCCACAACCTCCCGCAGGAGGCCCCGCGCGCCTTCGCGCAGGCCGTGATCGACGCGGCCGCGGCCTGACCGCGCCGGCGCGGCCGGATCATCCCCGGACACACGATCATCCCGAGACGATGACGGAGGTTGCCATGCGGTTCCTGGCTGTCGCGCTGCCGGCCCTGCTCGCTGCGGGCCTGATTTTGGGAGGCTCCGCGGTGCGCGCCGTGGATGCCGGGACCGTCCCGGCGGCCTCGCCGATCTACGGCGTCACCGTCCCGGACGGGTACCGCGACTGGCAGCTCGTCGGCGTCGCGCAGGAGACCGGGGCCCTCGACGAGCTGCGCGCCGTGGTCGGCAACGCGCGGGCGCTGGACGCCTACCGGTCGGGCACCCTGCCGTTCCCGGACGGGACGGTGCTGGTGAAGCGCGCCTGGACGCGGGTGCCGTCCGCGGAGTTCGCCCCGGCCTTCGTGCCCGGCGGCGCCACGACGGTTCAGGTCATGGTGAAGGATTCGCGGCGCTACGCGGCGACGGGGGGCTGGGGGTTCGGGCGCTTCGTCGACGGCAAGCCCGCGGACGCGGCCCAGCACGAGACCTGCTTCGCCTGCCACAGCGCCAATGTCCGGGACCACGACTTCGTGTTCACGCGGCTCGCGCCCTGAGGCCGGCCGCCGCCCGTACGGACGCCCGGACGGACGCCACGACGCCCCTGTCAGCGCGCGGCTTCCCTCAACGTCCGCTCGCTGTCGCGCCTTGCGTCTCCCGTCAGCCGGCGCCTACACCTTTGCCGGCTCAAGCTCGGCCCGGACCGGGCGAGACATGACGGCGCCGGCCCGAGGCACGGCCCCGCAGGGAGGATAGCGCGTGACGATCGCCCGATACGGCGCAGCCCTGGCGCTGCTCTGCGGCTTCGGTTCCCTCTCGCCCCTCAGGGCCGACGAGTGCCCCAACCGCGGCCAACTCGACGACGCCTACTGCGACGCCAACAAGGACCTCGTCGCCGACGTCCCGTCCAAGACCCGCGACCCGAGCGTCATCGTCTTCGCCTACACGCCGGTGGAGGATCCCGCGGTCTACGAGAACTCGTTCAAGCCGTTCACGACCTACCTGAGCCAGTGCACGGGCAAGCGCGTCGTCTACTACCCGGTCCAGTCGAACTCCGCCGAGATCGAGGCGATGCGCTCCGGCCGGCTCACGGTGGCGGGCTTCTCGACCGGGCCCCTCGGCTTCGCGGTGAACATGGCCGGCGCGATCCCGTTCGCCGCCAAGGGCACCGAGAAGGGCGCCGAGGGCTACAACCTGATCGTCGTGGTGAAGGCGAGCAGCCCGTACAAGACGCTGGCCGACCTCAAGGGCAAGCGCGTGGCCCACACGGCGCCGTCGTCGAATTCCGGCAACCTCGCGCCCAAGGCGCTGTTCCCCGAGCAGGGACTGAAGCCCGGCGAGGACTACAAGCTCATCTACTCGGGCGGCCACGACAAGTCGGCGCTGGGCGTCGGCACCGGCGACTACGACGCCGCCCCGGTGGCCTCGGACGTGTTCTACCGGATGGTCGCCCGCGGGACGATCAAGGGCGACGATTACCGGGTGATCTACACGAGCGAGAAGTTCCCGACCTCGGGTTTCGCCTACGCCCACGATCTCAAGCCGGAACTCGCCGAGAAGCTGAAGCAGTGCTTCTACGACTTCCGCTTCCCGCCCGACATGGTGAAAGATTTCGAGGGCGACGACCGGTTCGCGCCGATCACCTATCTCAAGGACTGGGCGATCGTCCGCAAGGTCGCGGAGGAATCGGGCACGCCGTACAACAAGGTCGCCTACGAGCGCGAGGCCGCCCGCGAGGCCGAGGCAGCGCGCAAGAAGGCCGCGGGCGCCCCTAAGCCGTGACTCAGGCCGTGACGCAGGCCGTGACGGCGGGGAGCGCGGCGCGCGCGGTGGCGGCCGGACCCGAGGGCGATCCCCGGGCGGAGGATCCGCGCGCGCTGGTGATCCGCGGGCTGACCAAGGCGTACCGGGCCGGCCAGCCGGTCCTGAAGGGCATCGACCTCGTGGTGCCGGGCACCGGGCTCACGGCGATCATCGGGCCGTCCGGTACCGGCAAGAGCACCCTGATCCGCTGCATCAACCGGCTGGTCCAGCCGACCTCAGGGGAGATCCTGTTCCGCGGCGAGGACCTCGCCCGGCTCTCCGGCCCCGCCCTGCGCCGGGCGCGCCGCCGGATCGGGATGGTGTTCCAGGAGTACAATCTGGTCGAGCGCCTCTCGGTGATGGAGAACCTGCTCTGCGGCCGCCTCGGCTACGTGCCGGCCTGGCGCGCGTGGCTGCGGCGCTTCCCCGCGGCGGACATCGCCCGCGCCTTCGACCTCCTCGACGCGGTCGGCCTGTCGGGCTTCGCCACCCGCCGGGCCGACGCCCTGTCGGGCGGGCAGCGCCAGCGCGTCGGCATCGCCCGGGCGATCATGCAGGAGCCCGAGATCGTGCTCGCCGACGAGCCGACCTCGTCCCTCGACCCGAAGAGCTCCGTCGAGATCATGGAGATCCTGTCCCGGCTCGCGGCCGAGCGCGGCGTGCCGGTGGTGGTCAACATCCACAACGTGGCGCTCGCCCAGCGCTTCGCCGCGCGGATCGTCGGCATGTCGGGCGGGCACGTGGTCTATGACGGGCCGCCGGACCGGCTGAGCGAGGCCGACCTGCGCGGCATCTACGGCGGCGAGAACTGGCTCGAATGAGCGCGCCCGCCCGCCCGGCTTCCCCCGACCGCGTCGCGTTCCGGCCCAACTGGACCGCCCGCGCCGGCTGGGCGCTCCTCGCCGCCTACGCGGTCTACGCGGCGACCCAGCTCGGCTTCTCGCCCGAGCGCTTCGCCGGCGGCCTCGCCCACGGGCAGCAGTTCCTGGCCCGGATGTTCCCGCCGAACTTCTCCCGCTGGGAGCTGATCCAGTCGGGGATCTTCGAGAGCCTGCAGATCGCCGTGATCGCCACGGTGGTCGGCATCGCGGTCGCCCTGCCGATCGGCTTCCTGGCGGCCCGCAACCTGATGCCGCCCTGGGTGACGTGGCCGACCCGCATCCTGATCGCGCTCTGCCGGTCGTTCCACCCGATCATCGTGGCGATCCTGTTCGTGAAGGCGATCGGCTTCGGGGCGCTCGCCGGCGTCATGGCGCTGATCGTCGCCTCGGTGGGCTTCATCGCCAAGCTGTTCGCCGAGGCGATCGAGGAGATCTCCCTGAAGCAGGTCGAGGCGGTGCGGGCGACCGGCGCCGGCTTCCTGTCGACCCTGATCATGGGCGTGCAGCCGCAGGTGCTGCCGCGCTTCATCGGCTTTGCCACCTACCAGCTCGATTCCAACCTGCGGAACTCGACCATGGTGGGCATCGTCGGCGGCGGCGGCATCGGCGCGACGCTGTTCACCGCCTACCAGCGCTTCGACTTCGACGTGGTGCTGGCGATCCTGATCGTCATCGTCGCCCTGATCATGGTGGCCGAGATCGTCTCCGGCTGGGCCCGCAAGGTGTTCCAGTGAGCGTGGCCCTCGCGCCCGCTTCCGCCGGCCCGCGCCGCTGGCAGCGCTTCCCCCTGTGGAAGCGGCTGGCGCGGCTCGCCTTCACGCTGTTCGCGGTGGCGGCCTTCGTGTCGAGCCTGCGCACCATCGAGGTGATCCCGGAATTCCTCTACGACGCCCCCGACCAGCTGGCCGACCTGTTCGGCCGGATGTGGCCGATGGATGCCGGCTATGTCGGGCCGACCCTGCGGGCGCTGGTGGAGACGCTCCACATCGCGACGCTCGGCACCCTGATCGCCATCGCGATCGCGGTGCCGATCGGGCTGATGGCGGCCCGCAACGTCACGCCCAACCGCGCGCTGAACCTCTTCGCCAAGTTCGTGTTCGTGACCTCGCGCTCGGTGAATTCCCTGGTCTGGGCGCTGCTGTTCGTGGCGGTGTTCGGACCGGGGCCGCTCGCCGGGACCCTGGCGATCGCGCTCCGCTCCGTCGGCTTCACCGGAAAGCTGTTCGCCGAGGCGCTGGAGGAGGCCAATCGCGGCTCGATCGAGGCCCTGCAGGCCGTGGGGGCCGGCCGGATGTCGACTTTGCTGCTCGGCTACTGGCCGCAGGTGAAGCCGGCCTTCTGGTCGATCGCGCTGTTCCGCTGGGACATCAACATCCGCGAATCCGCCGTGCTCGGGCTGGTCGGCGCGGGCGGCATCGGCGTCGCGCTCGATACCGCCCTGAACCTGCTCTACTGGGACCAGGTCGCCGTGGTGCTCGCCGCGATCTTCGGCGTCGTCATCCTGGCCGAGATCGTCGTGACGGCGCTCCGCGCCCGGACGCTCTGAGCCGCCGCCCCGTCAGCGCCCCAGCGACATGCCGAGCGGCGGCTCGACCTCCGGCGGCAGCGGCGAGACGTAGCCCGCCGCGCCGACCCGGCGGGCGAGGTCCGCCTTGGCGGCGTCGCGCAGGGCCGCGTCGGTCACCGCCCGGGCCCCGGTGGCGGCCATCGCCTTGGCGACCTGCACCATCGCCTTGTGGGCCGCGGGGGTCTTGCCCTGCGCCACCACCTGCCAGGTGTGGAACGGCGTGCCGATCGCCACCGTGGGCGCGTGGGCCTGGACGGTCGGCACCACCCAGCTGACGTCGCCGACGTCGGTGGACCCCACCGCCGGGTTGCGCAACGCGTCGAGGGGCACGAGGAAGTCGGCGAGCGGCGCTTCGGTGCGCGGCATCCCGATGGCGCGGAACACGGCGTCGATGTCGCCGTCGGTGAGCGTCGCCCGGATCTTGCCGGCGAAGTCCCGGTCGGCCTCGTCGAAATGCGGCGGCCCGAGCTCCTCCATGACGCCGTGCAGCGCCCGCTCCAGGGGATCGTTGCCCAGCAGGTTCGACACCGCGCTGACGATCCGCACCTCGACGGCGGTCTCGGTCATCAGGGCGGCGCCCTGCGCGATCTTCTTCACCCGCTCGACCAGCGCCAGCATGCCGGGCAGGTCGCGGGCCCGGATCGAGTAGCGCACCGTCGCGCCGGCCTGGACGACGTTCGGGGCGATGCCGCCGGCGTCGAGATAGGCGTAGTGGACCCGCGCGTCGGACGGCATGTGCTCGCGCATGTAGTTCACGCCGACGCTCATCAGCTCGACGGCGTCGAGCGCCGAGCGCCCGAGATGGGGCGCGGCCGCCGCGTGGGCGGTGCGGCCGGTGAAGACGAAGTCGGCCCGGGTGTTGGCGAGGGCGACCGGCGGTGCCACCTCCCAGAAGCTGCCCGGATGCCAGGTGATCGCGATGTCGGCGTCCGCGAAGGCGCCGGCGCGGACCATGAAGGCCTTGGCGGCGCCGCCTTCCTCCGCCGGGCAGCCGTAGTAGCGCACGCGGCCGGGCGTCCCGGTCTCGGCGAGCCAGTCCTTCAGCGCGGTGGCGGCGAGCAGAGCCGCCGAGCCGAGGAGGTTGTGGCCGCAGCCGTGGCCGTGCCCGCCCGCCTCCACCGGCCGGTGCTCGGCGACGCCGGCCTCCTGCGACAGGCCCGGCAGGGCGTCGTACTCGCCGAGGAACGCGATGACCGGCCCGCCGTCCCCGGCCTCGCCCATCACGGCGGTCGGGATGCCGGCGACTGCCTCGGTGACCCGGAAGCCCTGGTGGCGCAGTTCGGCGACGTGCTCGGCGCAGGAGCGGCTCTCCGTGTAGCAGACCTCCGGCATGCCCCAGACCCGCTCGGACAGGGCGATCAGCCGTTCCGACTGCGCGTCGACGTGGCGCCACACGGCGTTGCGGTTGTCCATCGGGTCCACTCCGGGAAAGCTGCGCGTCGAGGTCGCGCTACCATAGCGGGCTCCGCGCCGTCTTCGCGAGCGCAGCGAAGCGACCCAGGGTTGCGCGCCCTCGGGAAGCGTGGCGCCGCTGGATTGCTTCGCTCCGCTCGCAAGGACGGACACGGCGCGAGCCCTGCTGCTGCCTGACCGCATGCACCGCCCAGGCCATGCTCCTGCCCGAACCAAGCGTCCGTCAACACGTTCCGATTGAACCGTCACTGGCCCGCCCCTTGCCAAGGCCGCTGCCGGAATGTTGCTGTGCCTGTCACGGCGGTAAACGGGAAAGCGTACATGGACGAGCGGGATCTGCGCGGCCTCATCGGGCAGGTGAAGGACGGCCGCCTGTCGCGGCGCGCCTTCGTGCAGCGGATGGTGGCTGTCGGCCTCACCGCGCCCATGGCCGGGCTGATGCTGGCCGGGAACGGGGTGGCGATGGCGGCCGATATCCGGTCCGGCTACAAGCCGACCAAGGCCGGCGGCGGCGGCGCGCTCAAGCTGCTCTGGTGGCAGGCGCCGACGCTGATCAACCCGCATTTCGCCGTCGGCACCAAGGACCAGGACGCCTCGCGGATCTTCTACGAGCCGCTCGCCGCCTGGGACGCGGACGGCAACCTCGTGCCGGTGCTGGCCGCCGCGATCCCGTCGAAGGAGAACGGGGCGCTCGCCGCCGACGGCCGCTCGGTTGTCTGGACGCTCAAGCCCGGCGTGACGTGGCACGACGGCAAGCCGCTCACCGCCGACGACCTCGTCTTTACCTGGGAATACGCCCGCGACCCCGCCACCGCGGCGGTGACGGCCGGCTCCTACAAGGATTGCAAGGTCGAGAAGGTCGACGACCTCAGCGTCCGGGTTCTGTTCGACAAGCCCACGCCCTACTGGTGCGACGCCTACGTGGGCATCGTCGGGATGGTGCTGCCGAAGCACCTGTTCGGACCCTACAGCGGCGCCAAGTCCCGGGACGCGCCCCAGAACCTCGCCCCGGTGGGCACCGGCCCGTACCGGTTCGTGGAGTTCCGGCCCGGCGACATCGTCCGCGGCGAGCGCAATCCCGACTACCACCTGCCGAACCGGCCCTACTTCGACACGGTCGAGATGAAGGGCGGCGGCGACGCGGTCTCGGCCGCCCGAGCCGTGCTCCAGACCGGCGAGTACGACTACGCCTGGAACATGCTGATCGAGGACGAGGTGCTGAAGCGCCTGGAGACCGGCGGCAAGGGCCGGGTTGACGTGGTCTACGGCGGCAAGCTCGAGTTCCTGCTCCTCAACGCCGCCGACCCGAACGTCGAGGTCGACGGCGAGCGCGCCTCGATCACCACCAAGCACCCCGCCTTCTCCGACCCGAAGGTGTGCCAGGCGATGAACCTCTTGGTCGACCGCAAGTCGATCCAGACCTACATCTACGGCCGCACCGGCAAGCCCACCGCCAACACGGTCAACGGCCCGGAGCGCTTCGTCTCGAAGAACACGAGCTTCGCCTTCGACCCGGCCAAGGCCAACGCGCTCCTCGACGAGGCCGGCTGGAAGAAGGGCTCCGACGGCATCCGCGCCAAGGACGGCAAGAAGCTCAAGCTGGTCTTCCAGACCTCGATCAACGCGCCGCGCCAGAAGACGCAGGCGATCATCAAGCAGGCGGCCGCCAAGGCCGGCATCGAGATCGAGCTGAAATCGGTGACCGGCTCGGTGTTCTTCTCCTCCGACCCGGCCAACCCCGACACCTGCACGCATTTCTACGCCGACATGGAGATGTACGCCTACAGCATGACCCAGGCCGATCCGGCGATCTGGCTGCTCATGTACGCCTCCTGGGAGGTGGCCCAGAAGGCCAACAAGTGGCAGGGCCGCAACGTCGTGCGCTGGCGCAACGACGCCTACGACAAGGCCTACAACGCCGCCCAGAGCGAGCTCGACCCGGTCAAGCGCGCGGCGCTGCTGATCACCTGCAACGACCTCGCGGTCTCCGAGAACGTGCTGCCGCTGATCCACCGCGCCGAGGTCTCGGCGGTGGGCGCGACGCTGACGGCGCCCCGCAGCGGCTGGGACAACGACCTGTCGTTCCTGCCCGACTGGTACAGGGAGGCCTGAGCGGGAGCGCCGCGCCATGGGCGCCTACATCCTGCGACGGCTCCTGATCGCGATCCCGAGCCTGCTCGGCATCAGCCTGATCCTGTTCACCGTCCTGGCGCTCGCGCCGGGCGACCCGTTCGGCGAGCTCGCCAGCAACCCGAACGTGCCCCCGGAGGTGCGCGCGGCCCTGCGGGTCAAGTTCGGCCTCGATGACCCGATCCTCACCCGCTACCTGCACTGGCTCACCGCCATGCTGCAGGGGGATTGGGGCTTCTCGTTCGCCAGCCGGGTGAACGTCGACACGCTGATCCTGCAGCGGCTGCCCACGACCCTGTTCGTGGTCGGCTCCTCGCAGGTCCTGGCGCTGCTGATCGCCGTGCCGGTGGGCCTCTACGCCGCGCGCCGGCCCTACTCGCTCGCCGACCAGGTCGCCAACACGCTGGCCTTCGTGGGCTTCTCGCTGCCGACCTTCTTCACCGGCCTGCTGTTCATCCTGCTGTTCTCGATCAAGCTCGGGTGGCTGCCCTTCGTCTACCAAGCCGACCTGCCGGGCTCCGGCCTGCCCTGGGTCTGGGCGAATGTCCGGCAGGCGATCATGCCGGTGGCGGTGCTGGGCTTCTTCCAGGCCGCCTCCTACACACGCTACGTGCGCGCCTCGGCGCTGGACGTCGCCCGCCTCGACTACGTCACCACGGCCCGCGCCAAGGGCTTGACCGAGGGCATGGTGACCCGCCGGCACATCGCCCGCAACGCCCTGATCCCGGTGGTGACGCTCGTCGCCCTCCAGATCCCGGCGGTGTTCGGCGGCGCCATCGTCACCGAGCAGATCTTCCGGATCCCCGGTATCGGCTCGCTGCTGATCGACGCCATGCTGGCCAACGACACGCCGGTGGTGATGGCGGTGACCTTCGTGTTCGCCGGCCTCGTCATCCTGTTCAACCTCGTCGCGGACCTGCTCTATGGCTGGCTCGACCCTCGCATCGCCCTTCGATGAGGCGGTGCCCGTCGCCCGCGCGCCGGCCTCGCCGGGGCGGGAGACGTGGCGGCGCTTCCGGCGGCACCGGCTGGCGCTCGCCAGCGTCGGCGTGCTGGCGCTCCTCGTCGCCGGCGTGGTGTTCGGCGGCCTGCTCTGGCCCGTCGCCATCGACGACATCGACTTCGCGGCCCAGCTCCAGGGCCCGTCCTGGGACCACCCGTTCGGCACCGACGATCTCGGTCAGGACCTGCTTGCCCGGATGATCTACGGCGGCCGGATCTCGCTCGCCGTGGGCTTCGCCGCCATGGCGGTGGCGAGCCTGATCGGCGTGCTGGTCGGGGCGCTCGCCGGCATGTCGCGCCGGCTCCTCGACCCGGTGCTGATGTGGCTGACCGACCTGTTCCTGTCGCTGCCGCAGCTGCCGCTGCTCCTCCTCGTGATCTACCTGTTCCGCGACAGCCTGAAGGCCGTGTTCGGCAGCCAGGGCGGCGTGTTCCTGATGATCGTCGCGGTGATCGGGGGCCTGCGCTGGATGCCGGTGGCCCGGCTGGTGCGGGCGCAGTTCCTGAGCTTGCGCGAGAAGGAGTTCGTGGAGGCGGCCCGCTCGCAGGGCGCGACCACCGGGCACCTCGTGCGCCGCCACATCCTGCCGAACGCACTCGGTCCGGTGATCGTGGCGGCCTCGATCGAGGTCTCGTCCGCGATTATCGCGGAATCGACCCTGTCCTTCCTGGGGCTCGGCTTCCCGCCCGACATCCCGACCTGGGGGCGGCTCCTGTTCGACGCCAAGGACCATCTCGACGTCGCGCCGCACTGGGCGCTGTTCCCAGGGGGCGCGATCTTCCTGACGGTGCTGTCGATCAACTTCATCGGCGACGGCCTGCGCGACGCCCTCGACCCGCGACGGGTTCTCTAGCGATGACGGATCCAGTGGACCCGATCCTCTCGGTCTCAGACCTCACCGTCTCCTTCCGCTCGGACGGGCGCTGGCGCGAGGTCGTGCACGGCGTCTCGTTCGACGTGGGCCCGCGCGAGACCGTGGCCCTCGTCGGCGAATCCGGCTCCGGCAAGAGCGTCAGCGCCCTCTCGATCCTGCGCCTCCTGCCGCGGGACGCGAGCCATATCGGCGGGCGCGTGCGCTTCGAGGGCCGCGAGCTGCTCGCCGCCCCCGAGGCCGAGATGCGGCGGGTGCGCGGCGATTCCATCGCCATGATCTTCCAGGAGCCGATGACCTCCCTGAACCCGGTCCTGACCATCGGCTTCCAGATCGCCGAGGCGCTGATCCGGCACCGGGGCCTGTCGCGGTCCGCGGCCGAGGCGGAGGCGCTCCGGCTCCTCGACAAGGTCCGGATCCCGGCCGCCCGGTCGCGCCTGCACGAGTACCCGCACCGCTTCTCCGGCGGCATGCGCCAGCGGGTGATGATCGCCATGGCGCTCGCCTGCCGGCCGAAGCTCCTCATCGCCGACGAGCCGACCACGGCGCTCGACGTCACGATCCAGGCCCAGATCCTCGACCTCATCAAGAGCCTGCAGGACGAGGAGGGCATGTCGGTCCTGTTCATCACCCACGACATGGGCGTGGTCGCCGAGATCGCCGACCGCACCGTGGTGATGTACCGGGGCCGCGCCGTGGAGGCCGGCCCGACCGCGCGGATTTTTTCCGAACCCACCGAGCCTTATACGCGGGCGCTGCTGGCCGCGGTCCCGCGCCTCGGGACCATGGCGGGCCGGGCGCGCCCGATGCGCTTCCCGGTTGTCGACCGGGCGACCGGCCTGGCGGCGCCGACGCCCGAGACCCCCGACACCGTCAGGGCCGCCGAGCGCCCGGTTCTGGAGGTGCGCGACCTGACCACCCGGTTCGACATCCGCTCCGGACTGCTCGGCCGCGTGACCGGCCGCGTCCACGCGGTGGAGCGGGTCTCGTTCAGCCTCGCGGCCGGCGAGACCCTGGCGCTCGTCGGCGAATCCGGCTGCGGCAAGTCCACCACCGGGCGCTCGATCCTGCGCCTCGTCGAGCCGCTCTCGGGCTCGGTCCTGCTCGACGGCGAGGACATCACGGGCCTCGATGCCGGCACCCTCCGCGGCCGCCGCCAGCGCATGCAGATGATCTTCCAGGACCCGTTCGCCAGCCTCGACCCGCGCCTGAGCGTCGGTGCGGCGGTGGCGGAGCCGCTGCTGATCAACCGCCTCGCCGCGCCCCGCGAGGCCCGGCGGCGGGCGGAGGACCTGCTCGCCCGGGTCGGGCTTCCGCCCGAGACCGCCGCGCGCTTCCCGCACGAGTTCTCCGGCGGCCAGCGCCAGCGCATCTGCATCGCCCGCGCGCTCGCCCTGAACCCCCGCCTGATCGTCGCCGACGAGGCGGTCTCGGCGCTCGACGTCTCGGTGAAGGCGCAGGTCGTGAACCTGATGCTCGACCTGCAGGCGGAGCTCGGCCTCGCCTACCTGTTCATCTCGCACGACATGGCGGTGGTCGAGCGGGTCAGCCACCGGGTGGCGGTGATGTATCTCGGCGAGATCGTGGAGATCGGTCCCCGGGCCGCGATCTTCGGCGATCCGCGGCACCCCTACACGAAGAAGCTGCTCGCCGCGGTGCCCGTGCCGGATCCGGCCCGGCGGGGCGAGCGGCACGCGCTGCCGGACGACGAGATCCGCAGCCCGATCCGGACCCCCGACTACGTGCCGCCGGAGCGCCTCTACCGGGAGGTCGCGCCCGGCCACGTCGTGCAGGACTGGGGCACCGAGTGGGACGCGGGCGCCCGCCAGGGCGCGGCCGCCTGAAGCCGGCGGCCCGGACCCTCGCGCGCGATGCCGCGCGGTCCGCAACAGGATCCAGCGTAAAGCTTGCGGCACTGCTCGCAATACGGGCAATGTTGCTCAGAAAGCGATCAGTACCGGTAAGAAATCTTTGATTATTTCCGCATTAATGTCGACGCTACACACGCGGTGTGTTGCCGCGATGAAGCGGTCGAGAGGCTTCCTTGCGCGCGAGCGATTTCCGATCCTTCCACGAGGCGTCGAAGCGCAGCGGCGTGATCCTGTCGTTCGGCGGAGATCTCTCGGAGAACATCCTGTTCTCGCTCGGGGAAGTGCTGAAGCTGCGCATGCGGCACGAGGAGACTGACGCCGCGGTCGCCAAGCGCGTCTTCTCGATCTTCGTCGAGCAGGCCCAGAACGTGATCCGCTACTCGGCCGACAAGGTCGCGCCCGCCGAGCCGCCGGGCCCCGCCCGGGTCAGCGCCGGCATGATCGCCGTCGGCACCGAGGAGGGGCGGTTCTTCGTGGTCTGCGGCAACGAGGTCGGCAGGACCGAAGTGCCGCGGCTGCGCGAGCGGCTCGACGAGATCGCCACCCTGTCGAGCGACGAGCTCAGGAAGGTCTACCGCGAGAAGCTGCGCCAGCCGCCGGACGAGGGCAGCCTTGGCGGCAGCATCGGACTGATCGAGATCGCCCGCCGGTCGAGCGCCCCGGTCGAGTACGACTTCCAGGATCTGGGCGCGGAGCGCAGCCTGTTCTGCCTCAAAGCCTTCATCTGAGGATCGCACGGACATGGACCGCATCACGCTGCCCCGGACCGAGCGCTCGCCCGAGGTCGATTTCGACTTCGCGTCGGGGCGGCTCGTCCTGCGCGGCGAATCCTACCCGGAGGACGCCGCCGCATTCTTCGGCCCGCTGCTGCAGGCCCTGCGCGGCCACCTCGCGGCGACCGAGGCGAGCCCGATCACCTTCGACGTCGCGCTCGCCTACTTCAACTCGTCGAGCGCCAAGGCGCTGATGAACCTGTTCATGCCCCTGGAGGACGCCGCCGCCGAGGGGCGCCCGGTGACGATCCGCTGGATGTTCGGCGCCGACGACGACGTGATCCAGGAGGCCGGCGAGGATTTCGCGGCCGACTTCGCGCATGCCCGGTTCGAGATGATCGCGAGCGTTCCCGCGTGAGCCCGCACCGGGCGCCGGCCCACGATCTCCTGTCCGAGCCGGCGGACGCCTTCAGCCTGTTCGACACCGAGGAGGCCGTTCTCGGCCGATCCGAGGTGATGCTGGCCCGCCTCGCCGAGGTCGGCGACGGAGTGCGGGAGCTCGCCGGTGCCTACCGGCGCAGCTACCACGAGCAGCGCCGGCTGGTGCGGCTGAGCGACCGGATGCAGCTCGACCTGCACCGCGCCAACCAGCGGATGGCCGAGCAGCAGCGCGCCCTGCGACACCTCAACGACGCCCTCTCGGCGGAGATCGAGCACCGGGCGCGCCTCGAGGCCGAGCTCCGCCGCCTCGCCGACACCGACCACCTCACCGACGCCCTGTCGCGCCGCCGCTTCCTGCAGATCTGCGAGGAGGTCTGGGCCCGGACCCAGTCGGGCGACACGCCCTCCAGCGTGCTGATGCTCGACCTCGACCGCTTCAAGCTGATCAACGACCGCTACGGCCACAGCGCGGGCGACACGGTCCTCAAGGCCTTCGTCGAGACCTGCCGCGACAGCCTGCGCGCGGTCGACGTGATCGGCCGCATGGGTGGTGAGGAATTCGCCATCCTCGTCACCGGCACCGTGATGGCCGAGGCGCAAGTCATCGCCGAGGCGCTCCGCCGCGCGGTGGCGCAGCGGCCGGTGCGCCTGGAGCACGGCCCGCTGCCGATCTCGGTGAGCATCGGCCTCGCGGCGTTCGGCCCGAGCGAGTCGATGTCGGCGACGCTCCGGCGGGCCGACGCGGCGCTCTACGCCGCCAAGCATGCCGGCCGCGACTGCGTGCGCTGCGCGGCCGAACCGGGCGCGTCCCTGACCTGAGGCGCCGCGCGCCCGGCCTCGGAGCGGAACCGCTGTGACACGGAGTGACGTCGCGTGAGCGGACCTGACACGGCCCTGGACAGCCCGCGTCCCGCCGGGGGGATCAGCGGCGCGCGACCGCTGCGGACCGGGGATGCCCTGGCGCGGCTCGGCTTCGCCGACATCGATCCGGTCCCGGCCGCCGGCGGCGCCGGGCGCGCGGGCGGCCTGCGCGGGGCCGGCCCGATCCGCCGGGGCGATCCCCTGTCGAAGCGCGGCTTCGCCGACGTGCTGGCCGCGGGCGCGCCCGCGGACGAGCTGATGAAGCCCGGCGCCCTGCGCGGGGCGGCCCGAGGCCGCGACCTCGACAGCCTGTCCCACACCCTGTTCCTGCGCATCTACCCGGTGATCGGCGCTCTCCTGCTGCTGACCCAGCTCGGGATCGCCTGGGTGACCTACACCGACCAGCTCCGGCTGTACGGCGACCGGGCGCATCTCCTCGCCCGGCTCACCGCCGCGGCGATCGCGCGGCCCGACTGGGCGCGCGACCCGGACGCCTACGACGGCCCGCTCAAGGCCCTGGCCGCCGAGCCCGATTTCGCCCACGCCGTCCTGCGCGACGCCGCGGGCCACGTCGTCGGGATGGCGGGCGCGGCGCCCCCCGCGCGGGGCTGGTCCACCCTCTCGGCCCAGGCCGACCTGTCGGTGCCCGGCCGCGCCGGCCCGGCGGGCAGCCTGACCGTCACGGTCTCCACGAAGGCGCTGCGGGACAACGCGGCGTGGCAGGTGATGCTCGCCCTCGGCGCCAGCGTCGGGCTGATGATCGCCTTCGTGGTCACCCTGCACGCCACCGTGCGCCGCCACGTCATGGCGCCGCTGATGCGGCTCCTGCTCGCCATGCGGGAGATCGAGCACAAGCGCTGGACGACCGTGGAGCTCGGCGGCGCCTACCGGCCGAGCAACGAGATCGACGTCATCAGCCAGGCCTTCAACCGCATGGTCGAGGGCCTGCGGAGCGGCGACGCCGCCAAGCAGCTCCTCGTCGAGCTGGAGCAGGCCCACGACCGGCTGGAGCGCGCCAACCGCCAGGTGGTCGAGAGCATCGGCTACGCTCGGCGCATCCAGGATTCGGTGCTGCCGGACCGCAACGCCCTGGCGGGCGCGGGTGTCGAGGTCGCGGTACTGTGGGAGCCGCTCCACGTCGTCGGCGGCGACTATTTCTGGCTGGAGGAGATCGACGGCCTCTGCGTGATCGCGGTGGCCGACTGCACCGGCCACGGCGTGCCCGGCGCGTTCCTGACCCTGATCGTCGCGACCGCCCTCGACCGGCTGCTGCACGAGCGCGGCCTGCGCGCGCCGGCGGCGATCCTGGCCGGGCTCGACGCGATGGTCCGCACGCAGCTCCGCCAGGACGGCCGCGGCGCCGAATCGGATGACGGGCTCGATTGCGGCCTGTGCGTCTGGGACCGCGCGGCCGGGACGCTGCACTTCGCCGGCGCCGGCCTGTCGCTCACGGTGGTCCGGGACGGCGTGGCCGAGCGCGTCCGCGGCGGCCGCCGGGGGCTCGGCTACCCGCGCCCCGCCCGTGACGGGCAGCCGGAGGACGTCGTCGCGGACATCGCCGTTCCGGTGGCGGGCGCCACCTTCTACCTGATGACGGACGGCATCACCGACCAGATGGGCCGCGCGGCGCCCGACCGGGCGCCGCGGCTCCTCGGCCGGCGCGGCGTGGCCGACAGCCTCCTGCGCCACGCCGACCTGCCCCTCGCCGCCCAGACCGCGGCCCTGGAGGCCGATCTCGACGCCTATCGCGGGACCGAGGCCCGGCGGGATGACATGACCCTGGTGGCGTTCCGGCTTCCTCCGGCGACGGCCGCCGGCTGAGACCGGCCGTCTCCCTCGGGGCCATCGATGCCAGGTGCGCATCGATCGATCCAACAATGACGTTGGACAGGCCGTCCGGCCTGCGGCACTCCTGGGCCCGGCCCCGGGAGAGCCGTCGCGGTCGCCGCCGAGAGGCACCGCCAAGAACCGCCTCCGGGGCTTCCAGCGCGCCCGCGCGGACAAGACCTGGAGGAAGCCATGGCTGAGGACGCCGTCACCGGGATCCGCCTGCGGTCCGTCGCCCTGCCGCTGAGGACCCCGATCAGCGACGCTAAGGTGCTCACCGGCCGCCAGAAGCCGATGACCGAGATCGCGATCCTGTTCTGCGAGGTCGAGAGCCGGGAGGGCCATCGCGGCCTCGGGATCAGCTATTCCAAGCGCGCCGGCGGGCCGGGCCAGTTCGCCCATGCCCGCGAGATCGCTCCGGCGCTGCTCGGGGCGGATCCGAGCGACATCGCCAAGGCCTGGGACACGCTCGCTTGGACCGGCGCCTCGGCCGGCCGCAGCGGCCTCGCCGTCCAGGCGGTCGGCGCCTTCGACGTGGCCCTGTGGGATCTCAAGGCGCGGCGGGCCGGCCTGTCGCTCGCCAAGCTCCTCGGGGCGCAGCGCGACTCGGTGCGCTGCTACAACACCTCGGGCGGCTTCCTGCACACGCCGCTGGAGGAGCTGCTCGTCAACACCGACCGCGCCCGGGCGAAGGGCATCGGCGGCATCAAGCTGAAGGTCGGCCAGCCGGACTGGGCCGAGGATATCCGCCGGGTCTCGCGGATGCGCGAGCATCTGGGCGACGCCTTCCCGCTCATGGTCGACGCCAACCAGCAATGGGACCGGCCGACCGCGATGCGGATGGGCCGGACCTTCGAGCGCTTCAACCTGATCTGGATCGAGGAGCCCCTCGACTGCCTGGACGCCGCCGGGCACGCGGCCCTGGCCGCCGCCCTCGACACGCCGGTCGCCACCGGCGAGATGCTGACGAGCGTCGCCGAGCACTGGGACTTCATCCGCCAGGGCGGCGCCGACTTCCTGATGCCCGACGCGCCGCGGGTCGGCGGCATCACGCCCTTCCTCAAGGTGGCGGCGCTCGCCGAGTTCGCCGGGCTGACGATCGCGCCGCACTTCTCGATGGAGCTGCACATCCACCTCGCCGCCGCGCTGCAGCGGGAGCCCTGGGTCGAGCATTTCGAGTGGCTGGAGCCGCTGTTCAACGAGCGGCTGGAGCTGGAGGACGGCCGCATGCGCGTGCCGACCCGGCCGGGCCTCGGCCTCTCCCTGAGCGGGCAGGCGCTGGCCTGGACGCGCGAGACCGCCGGGTTCGGCAGCCTCGGCTGAGCGCACGGGGAGGGGGCGCTCCGAGGCCGCCCGACCGGGATCGTCCGACCCTTCCCCATCCCGCGGTGCGGTCGCGCGGCGGCCGCCTCGAAGGAGCTCTCCGCCGAGGCCGCGACGCGTCACCTCAGGACGAGGGTCGGACCTCGTCGTGCCGCGCTCCGCCCGAGCGGGCACAGCGAAGGCCCGTTCCGTCCCAATTACGCTGTCGGGCGGCCCACCGGAGCCGTGGACCGAAGCCGCCTGTACCAGTGTCCGCCGCCCGAAATCGGCCGCCGGTGCGCGCCCGACGATATCCTGACCTGGAAAATGACATAGGCCGCTTTTTCAGGCCGGTCAGCGAAGTAAAACCGTGACCTTTTCGCGGGGTGGCGTCCGCGATCGATTGCCGATACGCTGCGTTTCTGTCGTCGCGATCCTCTCATTTGAAAATTTATAAAGAACAGATCTGGAGTGACCGGTCCATGTCGTGTGTCGAAGGAGAAGGTCATCGCCGCGTGCCGGGCGGCACGCGCGCGGGGTCCGGCGCGACGCGGCCGGTCGCGCGTACCGAGGCGGCGGGCGGGATCGTCAACCGCCACGGTGATCACGCCTGTCGCCTGCGGCTGACCGCCGGCGCCGCGCCGATGCTGACCCGATGAGCCACCCCGGCCATCTGTCGCGCCGCGCGCTCCTGGCCGCCGCGGCGGCCGGGGCGCTCGCCCCGCGCGCCGCCGCCGCGCAGGCGGCCACCCGCATCGCCGCCCTGGGCGGGGCCGTCACCGAGATCCTCTACCGCCTCGGCGCCGGCGGCCGGATCGTCGCGGTCGACACGACCAGCCTCTACCCGCCCGAGGCGCTGCGCGAGAAGCCGAGTGTCGGCTACCTGCGGGCGCTCTCGGCCGAGGGCCTTCTGGCGCAGCAGCCCGACCTGATCATCGCCGCCGAGGGGGCCGGGCCGCCGGCCGTCCTGGCGCAGCTGCGCGAGGCCGGGCTGCGCGTCGAGACGGTGACAGAGCCGCCGAATCCCGAGGGCGTGCTGGACAAGATCGAGACGGTCGGGCGCCTCGCCGGCCTGGAGCGCGAGGCCGAGGCCCTCGAGACCGAGGTCCGCGCGCGCTTCGCCGACCTCGCGACCCGGCGCGCCCGGATCGCCCGGGCGGCCCGGGCCCTCGTCGTCCTGTCGGTCCAGGGCGGCCGGACCGTCGTCGGCGGCACCGGCTCCTCGGCGGACGGCATCCTGGCCCTGGCGGGCATCGGCAACGCGGCCGCGGGCCTGGAGGGCTTCAAGCCGATGACCGACGAGGCCATCGTGGCCGCCGCCCCCGACGCGGTGGTGATGATGCAGAACGGTCCCGAGCCGCCGAAGCCCGAGAGCATCTTCGCCCCCGGCACGGCCCTCGGCCAGACGCCGGCAGCGGCGCGGGGGCGGCTGGTGGCCATGGACGGCCTCTACCTCCTCGGGTTCGGGCCGCGCACGCCCGAGGCCGCCACCGACCTGATGCGGGCGCTCTACCCGGACCTGCCGCGTGACTGAGCCGCGCGGCGGCGGGCGGGGCGCGTGAGCCGCCGCGCGGCGCCCTGGGTGCTGGGTGTCCTGGCGGCCGTGGTGCTCGCCGCCGCCCTGCTCTCGGTGAGCCTCGGGGCGATCCCCATCCCGCCGGACCGGGTCCTCGCGGTCCTGATCGGGGAGGGGAGCGATCCGGCCCGCGCCCGCGACGGGCTGGTGATCCTCTCGATCCGCCTGCCCCGCACCCTGCTGGGGCTGCTGGTCGGGGCCGGGCTGGCGGTCTCGGGAGCGCTGATGCAGGGGCTGTTCCGCAACCCCCTGGCCGATCCGGCGCTGGTCGGGGTCTCGTCGGGGGCGGGGCTCGCGGCCGCGGTGATCATCGTCCTGGGCGACCGGATCCTCGCCGGGCTGGGGTTTCCCGGGCCGCTGCCTTACGCCGCGCTGCCGGCCGGAGCCTTCCTCGGTGGCCTTTGCGCGACCCTCATCCTCTACGCCCTCGCCACCCGGTCCGGGCGCACCGCGGTGGCGACGATGCTGCTCGCGGGGATCGCGCTGGGGGCGCTGAGCGGCGCGCTGACCGGCCTGCTGACCTTCGTCAGCGACGACCGGCAACTGCGCGATCTCGCCTTCTGGTCCCTGGGCAGCCTCGGCGGGGCCACCTGGTCCAAGGTCGCGGCCTCGGCGCCGCTGATCCTGCCGGTGCTGGCCGCGGTCCCGCTCCTCGGCCGCGGCCTGAACGCCCTCGTCCTCGGCGAGGCCGAGGCGTTCCATCTCGGCGTCCCGGTGGAGCGGCTGAAGCGCGCCTGCATCGTGCTGGTGGCGGTCGCGGTGGGCGCCAGCGTGGCGGCGGCGGGGGTGATCGGCTTCGTCGGCCTCGTGGTGCCGCACGCCCTGCGGCTGCTGATCGGCCCGGGGCACCGGCTGCTGCTGCCGGCCTCGGCGCTCCTCGGCGGCGCCTTCCTGGTCCTCGCCGACGTGGTGGCGCGCCGCGTCGCCGCGCCCGCCGAGCTGCCGATCGGGATCGTCACGGCGCTGGTCGGCGCGCCGGTCTTCCTGTGGCTGCTTCTCGGCCGGGTGCGGCCGGACGATGTCTGACGATGTCTGACAATGTCTGATCCGGCCCTGCTCACGGCCCGCGACCTGACCGTCACGGTGGCGGGGCGCGACCTCGTGCGCGACGTCTCCCTGGCGGTGGCGGGCGGCACCCTGCAGGTGATCGTCGGCCCCAACGGGGCCGGCAAGTCGACCCTCGTCCGCCTGCTCAGCGGCGCCCTGCGCCCGACCCGGGGCAGCGTCGCCTATGACGGTGCGCCCGTGGCGACGATCCCGCTCTGGCGCCTCGCCGCGACGCGCGCGGTGCTGCCGCAGGCGGCGCGCCTCGCCTTCCCGTTCGCGGCGGCCGAGGTCGCCCGGATCGGCCTCGACGGCATCGGCCGGGGCCTCGGGGCCCGCGACCGGGCGGCGATCCTGGCCCGGGCCCTCGCGCGGGCCGACGTGGCGCATCTCGCCGACCGGGCCTACCCGACCCTCTCGGGCGGGGAGCAGGCGCGGGTGCAGTTCGCCCGCGTGCTCTGCCAGCTGGAGGCCGGCCGCACGGTGGCGGACCGGCAGGTGTTGTTCCTGGACGAGCCGACCGCGAGCCTCGACCTCCGGCACCAGGGCGCGCTGCTCGACGCCGCCGCCGGGCTGGCGGCGACCGGCGTCGCCGTGGTGGCGATCCTCCACGACCTCAACTTCGCGGCCGCCTACGCCGACCGGCTGCTGGTGCTGGACGGGGGTCGGCTGGTCGCCGGCGGGCGGCCGGCCGAGGTCCTGACCGACGACCTCATCGCCGGGGTCTTCGGCGTCCGCTGGCCGGTCGGGCGGGTGCCGCCGGGCGGTCAGCCCTTCCTGCTACCGCACCGGGGCGCGCCCGGTCGGCGCGGCTAGCGATAGCGCGACGGGTGGTATTCCCGGTAGCTCAGGCCGATCACGGCCGCGAGCAGGCCGGCTCCCCGGCACAGCGTGTAGCCGCCGCCGATCAGGGTCGCCGGCCTGAGGGACAGGCCGGCGATCCCGAGCCGCAGAAGGCCGCCGCCGAGGCGCACGAAGCCGCGGCCCGCGTTGGCGAGCCGGCCGCCCACCGTTTCCGGGCGGAGCCGGCCGAGATAGGCCTCGACGCTGCCGCTGCGGTACCAGCGCGCCAGCAGCCAGCGCACCCGCATCCGGTGCGTCGGGATGCTGTCGTAGACCACGGCCGTCTCGGCCCAGGCGATCCGGTGCCCGGCGAGCATCAGGGCCCGGAAGAAGAACGTGTCCTCGCCGCCCATCGTGTTGAAGCGCATGTCGAAGGACAGGCCCAGCGCCCGGATCACCCGCAGGTCCAGGAGCGCGTTGGCGGTGTAGCCGTCCTCCACGTAGCCGTCGCGGACCGGCAGGCGCTTGGCGAAGAAGCCCCCGGCGGCCGCCCAGGCGGGCGGAACCCGGTCGAAGAACGGCACGACCGGCCCGACGCAGGCCGCGACGCCCGCGGCGAGGGCAGTCTCGAGCAGGTTGTGGAGCCAGTCGCGGTCGGGAAACTCGTCGTCGTCGATCAGAGCGACCCAGTCCGCGCCGGCCGCGGAGGCCTCCGCGAGGCTCCGGTTGCGGACCGCGGCGAGGCCGCGGGTCTCCTCCCGGGCGTAGGTGACGGGGAAGCGGCCGGTCGCCCGGTAGGCCTCCACCACCGGGACGGCGGCGCGGCTGCGCCCGTTGTCGATGATTAGGATGCGCAGGGCGGTCTCGGCGAGGCTGCCGAGCCGCTGCTGGTCCAGGGCCTTGAGCAGGCGCGCGAGGCCCACGGGCCGCTCGCAGGTGCAGATGCAGATGCACAGGCGCATCGTCTTACCTCTGTCCGATCGGGTGGGCGTGCGGCCGCGGCCGCAGGCGCTTGCCCGCCGCCGCCAGCAGCGTCGCGGCCAGGAACCGCCAGATCCGGGGATGCCGGAGCGCCAGGGTCGCGCCCGCGCGCCAGCGGCCGGCCTGGGCCGCCTCGATGACCTGGGCGATCAGCCGCGTCACCGCGAGGCCGTCGCGGTAGGCGCGGCTGCCGTGGCGGATCTCGGCGGAGCGCGACCGCGCCTCGGCGAGGCGGCCGTGCTCGGCCCGGGCCGCGAAGGCCGCGTCGAGGCGCGCGATGTCGGCCTGGCGCAGCCGGTGCGACAGGGAGGTGGGCCCGCGCCGGTAGCCGTAGCCCGCGTAGGTGGTGACCACGAACCGCGCCCCCGCCGCGAGGGCTTCCAGGCACAGCAGGAAATCTTCCCCGATCCGGACGCCCTCGTCGTACCGGATGCCGTGCCGGCGCAGGATCTCGGCGCGCATCATGGGCTTGAGGTAGCCGAGCTTGGTCACCCGGCTGAGCAGCTGGTTGCTGGCGATGTACTTGGCGAGGTCGATCTCGAACAGGTACGGCTCCCGGCCGCCCTCCAGCATGCCCGGCCCCTGCGGGTCGAACATGTCGGTGAACGGGATCGGGTTGTCGGCGACGATGTCGGCATCCGCCGCGAGCGCGAGATCGAGCAGGGTCCGGGTGCGGTCGGGCAGGATCAGGTCGTCGGCGTCGAGGATCGCGATCCACCGGCCCCGGGCGGCGTTCAGCGCCGCGTTCCGGGCGCTCGACGGGCCCCGGGGCGTGCCCGGTCCGGCATCGGCGAGGGGAATGACGCGGACCCGCGGATCGGCTTCCGCCAGGCGCGCCAGCACGGAGGCGGTCCCGTCCCGCGAGCCGTCATCGACCGCCACCACCTCCACGGCGACGCCGGTCTGGGCGAGGGCGGAGCGGATGGCCGTCTCGATCCAGGGCGCCGCGTCGTGCGCGGCCATGATGAACGAGACGTCCACGAAGGTGCCCCGAGCATCGGACAAGAGTTGATCCGCCATCGCGCTTCCTGGGCCGCCGGGCGCGGCCTCCGAGACCGCCCCCGACTTTGGCCGGAAGCGATCGGCGCGCACGACGCTCAAAGGGCGTAGGGCGGCCGCCATCCCCTCCCATTGCGGGGGATGGCCCCGACGGCTGGAACAGGTCAGTGCGTGTCGGGGGCTGTGTCGCCCGCGGGGCGGGAATTCCGGACGCTGAGGCCCTTCGCCAGAATCGTCCGGACGTGGGCGCGCAATTTTTGTTTTCTCTCCGCCGAGGCAGGAGAATCTTTTTTGAGGCTCGAATCGCCGGAGGCTGCCATGTCGAACGCCCCTGAGGCCCGTCACCGCGCGCCGCCATCGCCGAAGCGGCCGCAAGGGTGATCGGCGATACCTATAATGGATTATTTGGCTGGAATCTCGACATTATTGCAACGCAACCAACGAAAACAGTTTTGATGTTTGTTAAGGTTTATGTCTCCTACTGAGCATTGTCGGACGTGGGCGAACTACGTAGGTAGTATCCGAGGGCCCTCCCGAGGGCGGAAATCAGGGAGGAGATGAGTGCCCAGTCGCTTCTATTTCGACATCGAGAACGGCGAGGAGACGATCCGCGACGCGCAGGGCGTGGAAGCCGCGGACTTGGCCGAGGCGCTCGCGGAGGCCCGCAGCGTGATCGACGAAATGGCGGGTGAACTGGAGGTCGCGGGACCGGCCGGCGCGTGGACGCTCGTCGTGCGCGACGCCAGCGGCGCGGAGGTCGGCCGGGTGCCGATCAAGGGCTGAGCCGGGGACGCGCGAGCGGATTACGGGCCGACCAGCGCGGAGGCGCCGACCCGCCGGCGCGGGGCCCGCAGCAGCCGGCGTGCGGGCCGCTCCAGGAGCCGCCACGACAGTTCGGCCAGCAGCAGCGTCAGCATCAGGTCGAGCGCCATGGAGACCGAGCGCGGTCCGGCGACGTCGAGGCCGACGAGGGCCAGCACGCGCTCCGCGTGGAGCGGCACGTGGAACAGGTAGGCGGCGTAGCTGATCACGCCGATCCGGCGCAGCCACGGGATCTCCAGGAGGGCGACCGCGCGGCCCTCCCGCGCCTCGACCACCTGCAGCAGCAGCAGCGCCGCCAGGACGCCGCTGAGGCGGCCGAGAACGAGCCACCAGCCGGTCGGCGCGATCAGGAGCGGCAGGGCCACGAACAGGGCCAGCACGCCGGCCAGGGCGGCGTCGCGGGCGAGCCAGGCCGGGAGCGGCCGGGTGCGCAGGCCGGCGAGGCCGCCCAGCGCGATCAGTCCGACATTGGCCAGGGTGTCGACGTCGAAGCACCGCGGCGCGGCGCCCGCCCGCCACAGGGCACCGTGCGCCAGGACGCTGATCCCGACCAGGAGCCAGCACAGCGTGCCGAGGTGGCGCCGCGGCAGGAACAGGGCCGCCGGCGCGAACAGCAGGTAGAATTGCTGCTCGACCGCGAGGCTCCAGAGATGGCCGAGCTCGGTGCCCCAGCCGTTCAGCTCGATGTAGATGTTGGTGACGTAGAACCACGTCGCGAGCTTGAACGCGTCGTTGCCGAGACTGGCCGGGTCGCCGGGCCGGACCGTGTAGAGCACGAACAGGAAGACGTAGTAGACCGGCACGATCCGGGCGACGCGATTCCGGTAGAACAGCCCGAGGCTGCCGAGCGGGGTCGACGCGCCCGCCTCCACGGCCGTGCGGGCCGCGGCGAGGATCCGGACGATCAGGAAGCCGCTCAGGACGAAGAACAGCCACACGCCGGCCGTGCCGAGGGCCTCGGTCCTCGGGCTCGGCGCCTTGTGGCTGACGAAGACCATCAGGAACGCCAGGGCCCGCAGGCCGTCGAACCCGTTGATGCGGCGCTCTGAAGGGGCCACGGCGCGTCCTGTCCGGTGATCGGCCGCGCCGCGCCGGGGCAGAACGCGCCCGCGCGGCCGGGTCCGGCCGGGAGGGCCGGGCAGCCCGGTTTAGACCGGCCCCCGCGCGGGGGGGCCTTACCTCGATCGGCGGACGGGACCTCCCCGAAAGCGGTCCCGCCGCCCGGTAGGGCCGTCAGCGGCGGCGGATGAGCAGGACGACGAGGCCGACGGCGACGGCCGCCCCGGCCTGGGCGGCCAGCAGCGCGAGCAGGAACCCCTTCGGTAGAACAACCGCGAAACCGATCGCTCCTCCAATCAGTGCAGCGAACACCAGCACGACCAGCAACGCCTTACCTCCATTGATGGATCGGCGGCCGTCTTGTTGCCGAACCGGTCGTGGGCCCAGTGTTGTCGCAAGGGTTCCGCCCGCGATCGACGCCCCTTCGGACCGGCCGAGCGCCGCCGAAGGCGGCTGCGGCGAGGCTGGCCGAACCGGCCGGCTGCGCGCGTCGCTCCGCAAGTTCCGATCCCGTCTCACCCCGAGTCAAGGAGCCGACATGTTGCGCCCGGCTGGGACCCCGACGCCGATCGAGTCGTCGACGCCGCAGGATATGGTCGAGACGCTGAACGAGGCGTTGGTCAAGACATTGCCGGCCCCGCGGCAGGCCGGCCCCGGCCTCCGGGCGAGCTGGGCGATGAAGCGCGTCCTCGACGCGACGATCGCGCTGACGGCGCTCTTCCTGCTTCTGCCCCTGCTGCTGTTCATCGCCCTGCTGATCTGGGGCAGCGACGGCCGGTCGCCGATCTTCCGACACAAGCGCCTCGGCCGGCACGGGCGCCCCTTCGGATGCCTGAAGTTCCGGTCCATGGTCGCGGACGGCGACGCGGTACTGGCGCGGCATTTCGCCGAGAATCCCGAGGCCCGGGCGGAGTGGGAGGCGTCCTTCAAGCTCACCCACGATCCCCGCGTCACGGCGCTGGGCCATGTCCTGCGCAAGACGTCCCTCGACGAGCTGCCGCAGCTCTGGAACGTGCTGCGCGGGGAGATGAGCCTCGTGGGGCCGCGGCCGATCGTCCAGGCCGAGGTCGTGCGCTACGGCGCCGACTTCACCGCCTGCTTCTCCGTTCCGCCGGGCCTGACCGGCCTCTGGCAGGTCTCCGGGCGCAGCGACACGGGCTACGCCGAGCGCGTCGCCCTCGATTGCGCCTATGCCAGCCAGTGGAGCCTCCGCCGCGACCTCGCCATCCTGCTCAAGACGGTTCCGGCCGTGTTGAGCCAGCGCGGCAGCCGCTAGGGCCATGACCGGTCGGCCGCGCCGCGCCCGCCGCGCCCGCCGCGGAGCGCGCCGATGAAGGGCATGATGCTCAACGCCCTGCTGGGCGTGATGCTGGGCCGCTTCGGCTCGGTCTGGCGGCTGCTGGTCTTTGTCCCGATCGTCGCGGCCGAGGTCGGCTACGGCCTCCTCGTCTACAACCTGAGCGCCGGCGCGTGCCTGCGGCGCGGGACGGCGCTGCTGGTCTGCGGGCAACTGGCCTTCCTGCTCGGCGCCCTGCTGCGGCCCATCGCCAACGAGCGGTGAGCCGTCCGGGCCCGGTGCGGCCCGGCGCGGCGAAGCGGACACGTCAGGCCGGATCCTCCTCGGCGGCCGGCGCCTGAAGGCAGAGCCGCCAGAACTCCACGAAGCCGGCGGCGTACGCGGCGATGACGAGGCTCGACCAATGCATCGCGTGGCTCCGGGCGCGTTCGAGGGCCCAGCCTGCCGCGGAGACGTTAAGATTTAGCCCGGCCCGGTGTCGGGTCCGGTGTCGGGTCCGGTTCCAGGGTCCGGTGCCCGGCGCGGTGTCATGTGTGGTCCGATGCCCGGGGCGGTCGCCGGTGCGGCGTCCGCCCGCCGGTGCGGCTAGCGGCAGACGATCGATTCCTTGAAGCCGCACGGATCGCCCATCCGGGTGAACGCGACCCGCTCGAACAGCGCGGTGACCGGCTGTCCCGAATACTCCGTCGGTCCGAGCCACGACGCGAAGTCCGGGCCCTGTCCCGACCAGACGCTGAGCATGATCTTGCTCGGATGGGAGGGAAGCGGCCGGTCGGTCGTGCCGACGACCTCGCGCAGCAGGCGTCCGTTGACGTACCAGCGCAGGCGGTCGGGCAGCCACTCGAAGGCGTAGTCCGCGGTGGTGGTCGCGGCGTCGAAGCCGAGGGCATCGAGGCTGACGTGCTCGCCGACGCCGCCGACGAAGTAGTTGAGCTGGACCTTGCTCGTGTCCTTGCCGAGCCACTCGAAGTCGATCTCGTCGTTCGTCCGCCGGTCGCCGTTCTCGGGGCCGTTATAGGTGAAGAATGCCGAGACCATGCCGGACCCGGTGCCGGCCCGCATCCGGACCTCGTAGGTGCCGTAGCCGTAGCGCTCGCGGGTCTGGATCTCGGCGCAGCTGAAGGGGCGCTCCTTGTAGGTGATGTCCGTCAGGGACAGCGAGAGTTCGCCGGGCGTCGCGATCCGGGCGCGGTGCTTCGACCACGTGCAGCCCTGCCAGTCGCCGTTGACCCAGCCGTCCGAGACGTACCAGCGGCGTTCGTTCAGGGTGCTGAACAGCTCCACGAAGGATGCGCCGCCCTGGGCAGCCTGGGCCGCGGCGGGAGAGGCGGGAGAGGCGGCCTGGGCCGCGGCCGGCGGCGCGGCGGTCTCGCCCGCGCTCGCGGGATAGGCCTGCAGGAGAAGCGTCGCCGCCACGCAGAGGCGGCGGCCCGGGCCGGACCAGATCGTCATGCGCACGTCCTCAAACCAGTCGCCGCAGGATCGCGGCGGCGCGCATCGTAGCGGCGGGGGCGGCTCCGGCCGGGGATCATTCGGACGATCCGGCCCGGGGCCGGCCCACTCCTTTCGGACGATCTCGCGCGCCGCGCCGGGGTCGCCCTAACGTGCCGGCGGACCGGCCGCGGCGCGGACCGGCCGGAGAGTCGCGGAGTCGTCCGGTGCGCAGCTTAGAGGCCTCGTCCCCCGTCCCGGAGGTCTGCGTCATCATCGCGGCCCGGGACGCCGCGGACACGATCGCGACCGCCGTCGCCTCGGCGCTCCGGCAGCCGGAGGTCGCCGAGGTCATCGTGGTGGACGACGCCTCCGCGGACCCGACCGGCGCGGCCGCCGCGGCGGCCGACGACGGTACCGGCCGCCTGCGGGTTATCCGGCTCACCGAGAATGTCGGGCCGGCCGAGGCCCGGAACCGCGCCATCGCGGCCGCCCGCGCCCCGCTGCTCTGCATCCTCGACGCCGACGACTACTTCCTCGAGGGCCGGCTCGGCCGGCTCCTCTCCGCGCCCCGGACCTGGGATCTGATCGCCGACGACATCGTCATGGTCCGCGGCCGCGAGGCGGCCTCCGCCGCCGGCCTCGTCACCGGACCGGGGCGGCCGCAGCGGCTCACCCTCGCGGCCTTCGTGAGCGGCAACATCCCCCGTCCCGGCGCGAGCCGGCGCGAGCTCGGCTTCCTGAAGCCGATCATGCGGCGGGGTTTCCTGGACCGGCAGGGGCTGCGCTACGACGCGCGCCTGCGGCTCGGGGAGGATTACGCCCTCTACGTCGAGGCGCTGGCGGCCGGGGCGGTGTTCGCCGTGACCGCGCCCTGCGGCTACGTCGCGGTCGAGCGCTCGAACTCGCTGAGCGCGCAGCACCGGACGGACGACCTCGGGGCGATGCTGGCCTTCGACGACGCCATGCTGGGCCGGCCGGGTCTCGCCCCGGAGGCGCGGGCGGCCCTCCGGGCCCACCGCGTCGCCACGGCGCGGCGCTGGCAGCACCGGCGCGTCCTCGACCGGCGGCGCGCCCAGGGCTACGCGGCGGCCCTGCGGGAGCTGCTCGGCACGCCCCTGGCGTGGCGCCACATCCTGTCGGTGACCCTGGCGGCCAAGCTCGCGCGCCTCGTGCCCGCGTCCGTGCCGGAGCGGGAGACCGGTCCGCGCCTGCTCCTCGGACCGGAGCGCCGCCTCGAGCCGGCGCGCTGAGCCGGCGCTGGGCCGGGCCGGCAGCGGCGCGTCAGCGGTCGCGCTCCTCCCTGCGCGCCCGCACGGCTGCCACGTCGGACCGGACCTCGTCCAGCGCGCTGCGGACCCGCTCCAGGGCCGTCGAGACCGTCGCGTCCAGGTCCGGATCGACGGCGTCCGGCGCCGTGCCGTGACGGAAGCCGTCCAGCAGGTAGGGCATCATCTTGCCGTGGAGCGCCGTGTAGGCACCGGGACTGGACAACTCGTAGACGACCGCGAGAGCGTGATAGGCTCGGACGAGAACCTCGAGCGCGACATCCGCGCTGCGCGCCCCCCGATCGCAATCATCGCTGCCCATCATCGTGCTTGATAATTTATTGCTGCCCCGTCCGCCGGGTAACATGCCCACCTAAGACTGTCGACGTCGGGAGCCATTGCAATCTTCGATCCCCTATGGCGCGGGGCCGTTTATCCGCGCGCCATGGCTCGACTGCAACAGTCACTGAATAGCGGGGGGCAATTCAAGGTCTCGTCTAGCCGCGGAGCTGCCGCGTCGGCCGGATCATTGTGGCGATCTTGGTCTCGACCTCGACCAAAACGCTGTTCACAAGGTGAAGGGCGCCGTCAACTGTACCGGTTGTCAGGCTCTCGTCGCGGCTCGTCTCCTGGATGATGCGGAAATTGTCCTCGACGAACGCGCGGATCTTCTGCTGAACGTCGACGAACTCTCCCGGATGGGCCGTCTCGTAGAGGAGCGCCAGGGCCAGGTAGGCGCGCCCCACCATGTCCAGCGCCAGGGTCGTGCTGACCTCAGAATGTCCGGCGTCCGGGGGCGACACGACGACTGAATTTCCTGTCGGATGTTAGTTATTTACACTATCACGGACTTTATTCGGCGCCAACCACGCCGATGATCGGTGATGTGGATTCTGCATTGATTTCCGTCGACCGTGGGCCGGTCCCCGGCGGGGCGGTCGGTGCCCGGTCGGAGCGCCGACACGACGCGCGCGGGCGCCGCGCCCGCCAGCAATCCTCGCCACAGTGATCAACGGACCGCCGGCAGGCCGGTCCGGGTGAGCCCGGCTCGGGTGGTGAGACGCGTCCCATCGCGTGCGGCGCGGGCTCCGTGACCGTCCCGGGCCGATCGCGCGCGGCGTTAACGGCCGGCGGTGGCCCGGCGCTCGGCGCGGTCTTGGCCCGGCGCCAGATCCTGCGCGATCCGCAGCTTGAGCGCGAGGATCCGGTTGTGTCGCGCCATCGCGAGGAGCGACTCGGCGGTCCCGACATCGCCGCGCATCCGCAGCGCGTGGGCGGCCAGCGCCATCTGGGCAGCCATCGCGTCCGCCTGGCGGGCGGCGTGCGGGACGTTCTGGGAGAGGGGCATTCCGGATGGCCACGGTTCGAGGGCTCAGCCGATCCTCCGGACGATCCGTTAACGATATCTTAATGGCCGCACCCCCGCGCCGTCCGAGCGGCGCGGGCCGTCACTTCCGGATGGGCAGGCGGCCGACCAGCCAGCCCTCCTCGTTGCGCACGAGGAGGGTCCAGGGCGGCTCCCGGCCGTTTCCCGTAATCTCATCGGCCATCTCGGCGATCACGCTACGCGCCTCGATCAGGGCTTCCTCGAGGCCAGCGGCCTCAACCCCCACGTGGTCGTGGATCGTCTCCTCGGCATTTGCGATCTCGAAGTAGAAACGCGCCGCCAACAGGGTTCTCCTCCGCCGGAACTCTTCGGGGAGTTCAGTTCTATAGACCGGTGTTAGCATCTTAGCCGTTCGCGCTCCCGGACAAAGCGGTCGGGAAAAAGCAGCCTGTCTTTGACAATTCGGGTGATGCGCCGGGAAAATGTTCGCGCGATCGTCGACCGGCGTCGCCGGATCAGCCGAATGGCGTAGCCGCCCGGCCGCCGCCATGGCCGGATGGCGATGTAAGGCGCGGTTCGGGGCGGCCCGGCTGCCGGTTCGGGACGGGCCGCGGCGGGGTCGGGCCGGTCGGGCCGAATCGTCGCCGCTAAGCCCGATCGGCAGAGCCGCGTACGCCTAAGATATGATGTTGGTGGCCCTGTCGGGCCGCCGTAGACCCGAGCGTCGGTGCGATCGCGGCGAGGATTCCATGAACATCACGATGGTCGGGTCGGGCTATGTCGGTCTGGTCTCTGGCGCGTGCTTTGCGGATTTCGGCCACACGGTCGTGTGCGTCGACAGCAATCGCGGCCGGATCGACGCACTGAATGCCGGTCGGATGCCGATCTACGAACCGGGCCTCGAGGCCCTGGTCGCCGAGAACGTCCGCCAGGACCGCCTGTCCTTCATCACCGACCTGGAGACGGCGGTCGGTCAGGCCGACGCGGTCTTCATCGCGGTGGGCACGCCCTCCCGCCGCGGCGACGGCTTCGCCGACCTGAGCTACGTCTACGCGGCCGCCCGCAGCATCGCGCGCGCACTGCGCGGCTTCACGGTGGTGGTGACCAAGTCGACCGTGCCGGTGGGCACCGGCGACGAGGTCGAGCGCATCATCCGCGAGACCAACCCCGAGGCGCAGTTCGCGGTCGTCTCGAACCCCGAGTTCCTGCGCGAGGGCGCGGCCATCGCCGACTTCAAGCGCCCCGACCGCATCGTCGTCGGCACCGACGAGCCGCGGGCCGTGGCGGTCATGGAGCAGATCTACCGCCCGCTCTACCTCAACGCCGCGCCGATCGTCGCGATGAGCCGCCGGACGGCCGAGCTGACCAAGTACGCGGCGAACGCGTTCCTCGCGGCGAAGATCACGTTCATCAACGAGGTGGCGGACCTGTGCGAGGCGGTGGGCGCGGACGTGCAGGCGGTGGCGCGCGGCATCGGCCTGGACAACCGGATCGGGTCGAAGTTCCTGCACGCCGGGCCGGGCTACGGCGGCTCGTGCTTCCCCAAGGACACGCTGGCCCTGGTCAAGACCGCGCAGGATGCGGGCACGCCGCTGCGGCTGGTCGAGACGGTGGTGGCGGTCAACGACCAGCGCAAGCGCGCGATGGCGCGCAAGGTGATCAAGGCCTGCGGCGGGTCGGTGCGGGGCAAGACGATCGCCCTCCTCGGCCTGACCTTCAAGCCGAACACCGACGACATGCGCGACGCGCCCGCGCTGGCGATCGTGGCGGGCCTGCAGGACGCCGGCGCCGTAATCCGCGCCTACGATCCCGAGGGCATGGAGCAGGCGCGCCCGCTCCTGCCCGGCGTCGCCTTCGCGGAGGACGCCTACCACTGTGCCGAGGGCGCAGACGCTCTGGTCCTCGTCACCGAGTGGGACGCGTTCCGGGCCCTCGACCTCGACCGGCTGCGGGCGGCGATGCAGCGACCGGTCCTCGTGGATCTCCGCAACGTCTACCGGGCCGCCGACGTCCGGGCGCACGGCTTCGCCTACAGCAGCGTGGGCCGCCCTGACGAACCCGGTGACCAGCCCGGCGACGAGTCCGAGATCCCGCCGGCTCTGCCCCCCGCCGACGCCGTCGCCGGGACCGCGTGAGGCGCGGCCGGGCCCGCGGAACGCGGGCCCGTCGTCGCCCGGCGCCGATGAGGGCGGCGGACGGGAGCCCCGCCGATCCGCTGGACGATCCCCCGTACGAGCGACCCGGCGCGCGGCCGCTCCGGCCGCGGGGACCGCGCCGGCGCGCGGGGCGAGAGGACGGGGAGGCCGATCCGCGGCGTCGGGACCGGGCCGGTGGCGCCGCGCCGATCCGCCGACCGCTCGGCGGGACGGTCGGACGCGAAACGGGTCCCCTCGCGGGCCGCCCGGGCAGGCGACCCACGAGGAGACCCCGAAGCTCCGTCCGGCCGCGCCGGACCGAATTTCTGCCAGGGCGGCCCCGCCGCGGCGGGGCCGGCGCCCGAGCGATCAGGCCGCCGGAGCCTTCACGCTCGCCAGGCTGGAATCTTCCCGGAGGAAGTACTTGTTGGTCAGGTAGGCGACCTCGGTCCGGTTCTTGGCCTTGAGCTTCTTCATGATGTTGCGGACGTGAACCTTCACGGTGCTCTCGCACATGTTGAGTTCGTACGCGATGATCTTGTTCGGCGTCCCCTTCCGGAGCGCCCGCGCCACGCAGAGCTGCCGCGGCGAGAAGATGTCGTCGTCCCCGGCTTCGACCGGCTCGTCCACCTTGATGTTGGCCAGCAGGGGGAGGAGGCATTCGGCCGGGATGTAGACGCCGCCGGCCTGCACGAGCTGGAGCGCCTGCAGGGCGATGTCCACGGAGGTCGTCGTCGGGATGTAGCCTTTGACGCCGAGCTTGATGATCCGCACGATCTGGTCGAGGTTCTCGCCGTCCGAGATGACGGCCACCGGCGGAGCACCGGCCTCGCCCTGCAGGAACGCCAGTTCCCGCGTGATCTCGGTCCATTCGGTCTCGGTCAGGTTGCCGTCGGGCCGGCAGAGCACGACCACGCTCGCGGCGACGAACGGCGTCTGCCGCTTCCACGATTCGATGTCCGCGAAGACTTCGAACGACGTCTGCCGGTCGGCCTCGCTGAGCGAGGCGGCGAGGCATCGGCCGACGAGCTGGCGTCGATCGATGATGACGATGCGGCTGGCGCGGCCCCGGGACTGGTCCCGTTGCTCGACGACGACCGGGTTGTCACCGGCATGTGCACCCGAAAAGCCGCGGCGGCTTTCGGCCGTGTCCCGCTCAACGAGGGTGAGCGCGTCTCGAGTACCAAGACTGGCCATAGAAAATTACCTCCTTTCGAAGGAAGCCGAATGTCAGCGATGACGGGATACCCAATGCGCTCGCCGACGGCGTGACACTGAGATACGCGGTGGCGCCGGTCGCCTTGGGGCGATTGCCGATGACCACGGATACAATGCTAGCTTTCGTAAAATCGTCTGTAAATACCCTATTTGAATCTTAACCCTTAAATTGCAGGGCTAAATACAATCATCGCGCACTACGTACGTACATAGTGATTTGTTTGATTGCGCACGACGGTGTTGGTGGAGAGATGCATTCGCAAGATCATTCGCCGTCTGTGGTGGTCCGATTCAAGATCTTTTCGAATGTAGTCGCTCAGATGTCGGTTTTAAGAATATCGAAACTTTGTCTTATTCGGAACTACTTGTTGCGTGGTCGTATCGGTGGGACTTCGAGGGCAATTCAATGATCTCGGTGCGATGTAGGTATTCGTGACGGGAGTATTCGAGGGATGAGGGCCCGCTGTACCTGACTGAGGCTAAAAGGCAACATGCGTACTCGGTTGTTTACCCTGTTGGGGTCCGAGTACTGATTTCATCGGTGCGGCGCTGTACCAAACGGCACGCTCCGCGGGAGGAGAGGCCGCCCCGCGCGCCGTCCGACGCGACGGGCGAATCACTGGCGGATCCCTGCCGGGATCCGGAATCGCCGCGGCGGCGATCGAGAGCGCTCTCCGCCGAAGTGGATACCGGTTCGGCGTGAGAGAGCGCGTCAAGACAAAGGACTAGAGCCGTGCCCGATCGCAACGCGATCGGGCACGGCTCTAGTCCAGCCGGACCAGGAGATCGCGCATGCCGCCGACATCGACGAACGTGCCGAGGTCGCGGCCGAGCAGGCCGGCATGTCGCTCCGCGTAGGCCTCCGGCGTGAGCGTCCGCAGGAACGCCGTCACCGAATCGGCGAGCGGCTCGGGAAACGCCCAGCCCAGGCGCTCCGACACCGCGTAGCGTCCGGTCGCCGTCGCGGCGCGCGCCAGCGTCAGGGCGCCGCACAGGCCGCCCTCGTAGAGCCGGTTCGGCAGTAGCCAGTCCGAATTCAGTCCATCATCGAGGTAATCGACGGCCCAACTGAAGTGGATCCCGCTGTAGATCTCCGGAAGGTCGCGGGGATTGGCGTAGGGGCCGCGGAACGACATGTTCGGCCGGCCGTCCAGCGTGTCCGCCAGGGCGCGCGGGGCGATGTCCTCCTCGGAGAGGCGCCCGGCCAGGACGATCCGCACCGAGTCGCCGAGGGCGTCCGCGATGGCGGCGAGGATCGTCAGGCTCCGGCGGCAGCGCAGCGTCCCGAACCAGCCGATCACCCAGGGCGGTTCCGCCGTCCGGGTGCGGTCGAGCCGGGTCGTCACCTCGCCGAGGCGGTGGCCCATGACCTTGTTCTCGAGGAGGTGCCACGCGCCGGCGAAGCCCTGGACCGGCCGGAAGTACCGGTCGATGAAGTCCGGGGCACTGACGACGAGGAGGTCGCTGCGGCCGAGGATCCAGCGCTCGACCGCGCGGGCGATCCGTCCCGGCGCGTCCGGCCGCACCATCAGCCGCTGGATGTCGAGCACCTCGTAGACGAGGCGCGCGCGGCTCCCGGCGAGGCGCGCCGCAGTCCAGGCCACGAGGGCCATGTCGAGGTTGCGCACGTAGATCACGTCCGCCGCGCGCAGGTCGCGCCGGCGGCGCAGCGCCCGGGCGATGCCGACGGCGAGGCGCGGCAGGCGGCGGGCGTAGTTGCGGTCGACGGTCAGGCCGAGGGGGACGATGTCGTCGGCCACCGGGGCCTCGGCCGGCACCGCGCCGGGGCGGTCCCGCTCGAAGGCGTACACGATGACCGACCAGCCGGCGTCCCGGATGGCGTCGACCCGCTTCCGGACCGTGGGCTCGGCCCGGTCGTGCCCGAAGAAGGCGACGCGGCGGCCGCGCGGGGTCGCGGAAACCGCGAAGGCCGGGGTCGGGGCGGCCCGGGCCGGCACGAAGGCCGCCACCCGGTCGAGGCCTTCGGCGCGCGGGCCGGTCACGAGGCCGCCTGGGTCGCGCCGCGGGCGCTGCGCCGGGCCGCGGTCCAGCGGCTCAGCGCGCCGCGGAGGCCGCCGCGCCGGACCGTCTGGCCGTCGTTGGTCTTGTTGAGCACGACGCCCAGGACGGTGCTGCCGCTCGACTCGAGATCGTGCACGGCGGTGGCGACGTCGTCGATGCTGGTCCGGCCCGCCTCCACCACGATGATCAGGCCGTCGAGCGTGTCGAGGAGCGGCCGGAGCGTGGGGAGCTCGTCCACCGGGGGCAGGTCGACGACGACGCGGTCGAGGGCGGGGCGGTCGAGGGCGGGGCGTCCATCCCCAAGCACCGCGGCGACGCCCTCCGGGGTCATCAGATCGCTGAAATGGGGATCGTTCGGGTGGCGGTTGCCGCAGGCGAGCAGGCGGACCTCGCCGGGCTGGGGGCGGACCGCCTCGGTGGCGTCGCAGCGGCCGGCGAGCACGTCGAGGAGGCCGCGGTGCTCGGTGGCCTGGCTGAGCCGCGAGAGCGTCCCCTGCCGGACGTCGGCGTCGATCATCAGCACCCGCCCGGAACTCGCGCGGGCGCGGGCGAGGAGCTGGCCGAGATTGCTCGCGAACAGGGTCTTGCCCGCGCCGGCCCCCACCGACGTGACGCCGATCGCGAAGACCGGGCCGCGGCGGTCGCTGCCCAGGACGTGGGCCTTGAGGCTGTGCAGGCGCTCGACGAACACCGATTGCGGCATGAACCGCACGGCGCTCGCCCGGAACGCCTCGATGCTGGCCGGACGCTGCGCCTCGTTGGCGTGGGCCTGCGCCAGGGCCAGCGCCGCCCGGAAGCCGGGCTCGCGCCGCAGCTCGGGGAGGGCGGCGAGGCAGGTCAGGCCGTGGCCGGTTAGCTGCCGGGGCGTGCGGATCGTCCGGTCGAACCAGTGCCGCGCGAAGGCGCCGCTCACGCCGAACCCGGTGCCAACCAGGAGGCCGAGCAGCATGATCAGGCTGCCGCGGGGCGCGCTCGGGGATTCCGGCACGGTCGCTGGCGTGATCACGTGGGCGGAGGGCTGCGGATAGGATTGCTGGTTGACGGCGTCGATGTAGCGCTGGAGCAGGTTGGTGTAGATCTGGTCGTAGGTCTCGGCGGTGCGGTCGAGCTCCCGCGCCTTGACGCGGGCGTTGCTCATGATCAGCGTCTTCGAGATCAGGGCGTCGAAGGCCGCCGTCATGCTGTCCTCGCGCGCCTTGGCGACCTCGAAATCGTGGTCGAGGGACACGGCGAGGCGCTCGAGCTCGGTGCGCAGCGACTGCTTGGCCGCCAGGATGTCCCGCTGGATCGCCTGGACCGCCTCGTGGTCGGGGCCGAGGCGGCGCTTCAGGTCGTCGGCGCGCTGCACGAGGTCGACGTACTGCCGGCGCAGCTGGATGATGACGCTGTCCTTGAACGCCTCGGTGATCCCCGGATCGGCGATGTCGGAATCGAGGAGCCCGCGGATCTGGTCGCGCACCGCGCGGGCGTCGACGGTCTTGGACCGGGCTGCGGCCACCGCGGTGTTGAGCTCCTCGACCTGCTGCTCGCCCACGAGGCCGCGCTTGCCCAGGTCGATGATGGTGTGCTCGGCCTTGTAGGTCTGGGCCTCGCGCGAGGCCTGGCTGGCGCGCTGCTGGAGTTCCTTCAGGCGCGGCAGCATCCACTCGCCGGCGACCTTCCAGACCTGGGCCCGGTTCTCCAGCTCGGTGCTGACATAGGCCCCGGCCACCGCGTTCGCGACGGCGGCCGCCGTGGCGGGATTGTCCGCGCTGTAGCCGACCTCGATCACGTAGGCGGCGCCGATGCGGCTGGCCTCGACGTTCTCGCGCAGCGTCCGTGCCTGGCGCAGGTCCGGGCTGACGGGGGCGGGTTCCTGGACCGGCCGCTCGGCCCCGATCAGCCGGAGGGGGAGCGCCTTGGCGGCCTTCACGAACTCCCGGACCTTCGCGACGAGCGGGTGCGTCGGCGCCGCCAGATCCTTCAGGGCCGACTCGTCGAGCCGGTGCACGGCGGCGAGCGCGATCTTCTCCGAGCGGATGTACTCGACCTGGCTCTCGACCTCGGCGATCTCGAGCGGCGTCCCGGCATTGGGCGTGTCGCGGGCCGTCACCGGGCTTGAGCGGCTCTCGATGTAGACGCGGGCCCGGGCCGTGAAGATGGCCGGCGCCGTCGCGACGTAGATCCCGGCGCAGACCAGCCCGACGGCGGCGAAGGCCAGGATCGACCGCCAGTTCTGCCGCGCGATGGTCAGGATCGAGACCTGGGACTCCGTCTCGGGCGAGAAGGGCTGGCCGCGCCAGGCTCCGGTCCCACCGGGGCGGGTCGCACCGATCGGCAGGAAGGACGCGCTGGTCGAGTGTCGGTTCATGGATCTCTCCTCACCGCGGCGGTCACCGCCTCGGGGCGCTATCCGTCAAAGGGGACGCCGGCTCGGCCCGATGGGCGCGTCGAGCCGGGGCGGGTGGGTCAGTTCTGGCCGGCCCCGTCGCCGACGCCCCGCATGGCGGGATCCGGCTTGAGCGCGATCTCCACGACGTCGCCCGGCAGCAGCTCCGTGTCCTCGGCGGCGTCGATCTGCGTCTTGGCCGGTCCGCTCTGCCGGAAGACCGCGATCGCCGCCTGCGCGCGGCTTCCGGACAGGAGCTGCGCCCGGAGGGCGCCGGTATAGACCAGCTTGTCGTTGATGCTGTTCAGGCGCGACCGGTACGTCGCCAGGTTGTTCTCCGCGACCTGGAGCTTCTCCAGGGCGTCCATGGCCTGCACGTCGTCGACCCGCTCGAGCTTGCGGGCGACGTCGCTCTTGTCGCGCTCGAGCTGGGTGAGCTGGACCGTCGTCTGCAGCGCGCGGGTCGAGGAGAGCAGGACGGCGCGCCGCGCGTCGGTCAGCCGGGTCGTGACCACGGCGCCGCGCTGGAAGAGCGCCCGCACGGTGTCGTAATCCTCGGCGTCGGCGGTGACGCCCTCCTTCTCCTTGACCTGCTGATCGCTGAGGCTGGTGAACTGCGTCTGCGTCCGGTTGAGGGAGCGCTGCAGGTGGTCCTTCTCCTTGGCGATGTCGGTCATCTGCACCCGGAGCTGCTGCTCGGCGAGCTTCTGCGCCGGGGTCGCGCGGCTGCCCGGGGCGACGTCCGCCGGCGGCGGGGACTTGTCGCCCCGCGACGCGGCGACGACCGCCTTCAGGCGCCAGATCGTGGCGGATTCCCGCTGGATGCTCGCCCAGGTGCTGTCGTACTCGGCGCGCAGGTTCGCCGTCTCGACGACGGGGTTCTCCATCCTGAACCGCAGGAGGTTGTAGCCGCCCGCCAGGGCGATGGCCTGCCGCACGGTCATGCCCGGATGGAACGGGTGCTCGCCCTGCTTGGTCACGTCGCCGCTCAGGTAGACCGGCTGGTACTTCGAGATCCGCACCCCGATCTCGTCGGGCTCGAGCACGGCGATCGATTCCTTGCCCTCGGAGTTGCGCTGCCGCACCGCCTTGGCGGGCAGCGACTTCTGCAGGCTCTGGCGCAGCTCCGCGACGGTGAGCCCGGCGGCCGGCACGTCCCCGAGCAGCGGGACCATGACGGTGCCGTCGGTGGAGACCGTCGCCTCCTGCTTGAAGGTCGGGATGCTGAGGGCCGTGACCTCGATCGTGTCGCCGGGCCCGATGCGGTACTCCGCGGCCGCCGGCAGCGCCGACACGGCGAGCAGGCACGCCGCGAGACCGGCGCGGCCGGCGCGGGCGGTGGCGCGGGTTGCCGCGGTCTTCGTCGACATCTTCGACACGCATCGTCCCCTTAAGGCTCGCCCTCGGAACCCGGGCGCGGCGGTCGAGCGGCAGGACCGCGCCGGCCTCACGGGCTCATGAGGGCTGAGACGGCATGATGCGTAACGGCCGAGCCAGCCGGGACTCCTCCAAATGGCGGGCGCGGGCATCCTTGCCGGGGCGGGGGCTTCGCCTTTCGACGTAGGCACCCTGGCCCGAACGGTGCGCCGGGCCGGGGAGGGGTCACACCGGATGGGCGCCGTTCGCCTTTCGACGGACGAACCGCATCGAAAGCCTGGGTTCCCGGCCGTCCGCAGCTCTGTGCAGTTTTGACGCACAGAAGTTCGGCGGAAGGAGCGGCGGGTATGCCGATTACCGATGCAGATATTGGGGCGGATGTGGGGATCTTCTACCCGGATCTAGTCAATATTTATGGATGTCGAATCGAAAGCGGTTCGCGCATCGGCCCCTTCGTGGAGATCCAGCGCGGCAGCCGGATCGGCCCGCGCTGCAAGATCTCCTCGCACAGCTTCATCTGCGCGGGCGTCTCGATCGGGGCCGAGGTGTTCGTCGGCCACGGCGTGGTCTTCACCAACGAGCTCTACCCGGAGGCCACCAACGCGGACGGGAGCCTGAAGCGGGACGGCGAGTGGGAGCTCGTCGAGACCGTGGTCGAGGCCCGCGCCTCCATCGGCTCCAACGCCACCATCGTGGCGGGGATCACCATCGGCGAGGGCGCCCTGGTCGGCGCCGGTGCCGTCGTCACCCGGGACGTCCCGGCCTTCGCCATCGTCGCCGGATGCCCCGCGCGGGTCGTCGGCGACACCCGCACCAAGCGCGCCGAGAGCGCCGCGCGCGCCCGTTCCGTCCAGTCGCCGCGGCCCGAGCCGGCCGAGCCTCTGCAGGTTGCTTGAGGGGAATGCAGTCATGATCTCGATCGGTATCGTCGGATACGGCTACTGGGGGCCGAACCTCGCCCGGTGCACCTCGGAGAGCGAGCGCTGCCAGCTGGTGGCCATCGCCGACCAGTCGCCCGCCGCGCTCGGCCGGGCCGGCAAGCGCTACCCCGCCGTCCAGCTCCATCAGGACTGGCGCGACCTCGTGGCCGATCCCGCGATCGACGCCGTCATGGTGGCGACGCCGGTGAGCTCGCACTTCGAGATCGCCATCAACGCGCTGCGGGCCGGCAAGCACGTCTTCATCGAGAAGCCGATCACGCCCTCGGCCTTCGAGGCCCGGCTGCTGATCGAGGAGGCGGCCAAGCGCAACCTGCGGCTGATGGTGGACCACACCTTCGTCTACACGGGCGCGGTCGAGAAGATCCACGAACTCATCACGACCGACGCCATCGGCGACGTGTTCTACTACGACTCGACCCGGGTGAACCTCGGCCTGTTCCAGCGCGACGTGAACGTGATCTGGGACCTGGCGGTCCACGACCTCGCGATCCTCGACCACATCCTGGACCTCGCCCCGGTGGCGATCTCGGCGAGCGGCACCGGCCATTTCAGCGGCCGCCCCGAGAACATGGCCCACCTGACCGTCTTCTACCCGCGCGGCGTCGTCGCGCAGATCAACGTCAACTGGCTCGCGCCCGTGAAGGTGCGGCAGACGCTGATCGGCGGCAGCAAGAAGATGATCGTCTACAACGACCTCGACCCGATCGAGAAGGTCAAGGTCTACGACCGCGGCGTCACGGTCGGCGGCGGCTCGGACGACATCACCGAGCTGATGGTCTCCTACCGGACCGGCGACATGTGGTCGCCGCACCTGTCCTTCCGCGAGGCGCTGATCGTCGAGATCGAGCACTTCGCCGACTCCATCGAGAACGGCACCGCGCCCATGACCGACGGCCACAGCGGCCTGCGCGTCGTCGAGATGCTCGAAGCCGCCATGCGCTCCCTGCGCCAGAACGGCACCCCCATCGACCTCATGCCACTTGCGAGGGCCTCGTGATCCCATTCCTCGACCTCAAGGCGCAGTACGCGGCGATCGGCGGCGACGTCGAGACCGCGGTCCTCAACGTCCTGCGCAGCGGCGACTTCGTCCTCGGCCCGGCGGTCAGCGCCTTCGAGGCGGCCTTCGCCGAAGCCTGCGGCGCCCGCCACGCGGTCGCCGTCAGCAGCGGCACCGCGGCCCTGCACCTCGCCCTCCTCGCCCTCGACATCGGTCCGGGCGACGAGGTGATCACGGTCTCGTCGACCTTCGTGGCGACGGTGGCGGCGGTGCTGTACGCCGGCGCCACTCCGGTCCTCGTCGACATCGACCCGGTCGACTGGACCATGGACCCGGCCCTGGTCGAGGCGGCGATCACGCCCCGCACCAAGGCGATCCTGCCGGTGCACCTGCACGGCCGGATGGCCGATCTCGACGCGCT
Source organism: Methylobacterium sp. NPDC080182 (assembly GCF_050281105.1). NCBI lineage: Bacteria > Pseudomonadati > Pseudomonadota > Alphaproteobacteria > Hyphomicrobiales > Methylobacteriaceae > Methylobacterium > Methylobacterium sp. NPDC080182. The sequence goes on along the minus strand of NZ_JBNNWO010000006.1, from coordinate 71,623 downwards.
CGGCGCCATCGCCCGGCGCCACGGGATCGCCCTCGTCGAGGACGCCGCCCAGGCGCATCTCGCCGAGCGCGGCGGCCGCAAGGCCGGCACGATCGGGGATCTCGGCTGCTTCAGCTTCTATCCCGGCAAGAATCTCGGGGCCTACGGCGAGGGCGGCGCCATCGTCACGGACCGGGACGACCTCGCCGAGGCGGCCCGCTGCCTGCGCGACTGGGGCCAGCAGGGCAAGTACAACCACGTCCGCCACGGCTTCAACCTGCGCATGGACGGCGTCCAGGGCGCGGTGCTGGGGGTCAAGCTCCCGCACTTGGAGGGCTGGACCCGCGCCCGCCAGGCGGTGGCGGCGGAGTACGGGGCGCGGCTCGCGGGCCTCGGCCTGGAGCTTCCGGCCCCCGCCGGCCTCGACCACGTGTTCCACGTCTACGCCGTGTCGACGGCGGACCGCGAGGGGCTGCGCCAGTACCTCAACGCGGCCGGTATCGCCACCGGCATCCACTACCCCGTCCCGGTCCACCGGCAGCCCGCTTACAGCCACCTCGACGACGGTGCCGGCCGCCTGCCGGTCACCGAGCGGCTGGCCGCCCGGACCCTGTCCCTCCCGATGTTCCCCGAGATGACGTCCGCGCAGATCGACACTGTCTGCCGGGCCGTCGCCAGCTACTGCGAGGTCGCCGATGCCCAAGCTGCGTGAGGTCACCAAGGGAAGCCGGTTCAGCGGCGACCTGCGCGGGACCCGGATCCTGGTCACGGGCGGATCGGGCTTCATCGGCTCCCACATCATCGACCTGCTGGTCGAGGCCGGCTGCGACGAGATCGTGGCCATCGACAACATGATCCGCGGCCGCCCCGAGAACCTCGGGGACGCCCTCGGCTCCGGCCGCGTCCGCCTCGTCCAGGGCGACATCCGCGACCGCGCCCTGATGGACACGCTGGTCAAGGGCACCGACGTGGTGTTCCACCAGGCGGCCCTCCGGATCACGCAGTGCGCCGCGGAGCCCCGCCACGCCTTCGAGGTGATGGCCGCCGCGACCTTCAACCTGCTGGAGAGCTGCGTCGAGGCCGGCGTCGCCAAGGTCGTGATGGCCTCCTCGGCATCGGTCTACGGGATGGCGGAGGTCTTCCCGACGACCGAGAAGCACCACCCCTACGACAACCGGACCCTGTACGGCGCCGCCAAGTCCTTCGGCGAGGGCCTCCTGCGCTCGTTCAACGACATGCACGGGCTCGACTACGTGGCGCTCCGGTACTTCAACGCCTACGGTCCGCGGATGGACCTGACCGGCCGCTACACCGAGGTCATGGTCCGCTGGATGCAGCGCCTGGCCGAGGGCCAGTCGCCGATCGTGTTCGGCGACGGCCTGCAGACCATGGACCTCGTCCATGTCCGCGACATCGCCCGGGCCAACATCCTGTCGGCGATCTCGCCCGCCACCGACGTGGTGCTCAACGTCGGCACCGGCGTCGAGACCTCGCTGGTCGACCTCGCCGGCCACCTCACCCGGATCATGGGCCGGGACGGCACGCCGCTGGTCCACGAGGCCGAGCGGGCCGTGAACCCGGTGCCCCGGCGCCTCTGCGACACGAGCCTCGCCAAGGAGCTGATCGGCTTCGAGGCGAAGATCGGGGCGGCCGAGGGCCTCGCCGACCTTGTCGCCTGGTGGCAGGACGAGTCCCGCTCGGACCACCTGCGGCGGGCGCTCGCATGATCCCGATCGCCAAGCCCGAAGTCGGCGCCCCCGAGGCCGAGGCCGCCGCCGCCGTCGTCCGCTCCGGATGGCTGACCCAGGGGCCGCAGGTCGCGGCCTTCGAGACGGAGTTCGCCGCGATCGTCGGCGCGCCCCACGCCTGCGCGGTCTCGAACTGCACCACCGCGCTGCATCTCGCCCTGCTCGCCGCCGGGGTCGGCCCCGGCGACGAGGTGGTGACGGTGAGCCACAGCTTCATCGCCACCGCCAACGCCATCGCCCAGTGCGGGGCGACGCCGATCTTCGTCGACATCGACCCGGCGACCTACAACATGGCCCCGGACGCCGCCGCGGCGGCGATCACCGAGAAGACGAAGGCGATCGTCTGCGTCCACCAGATGGGCATGCCCTGCGACCTGGAGGCGATCGCCGCGATCGGGCGCCGCTCCGGCATCCCGGTGATCGAGGACGCCGCCTGCGCCATCGGCTCCGAGCGGCTCCAGGGCGACGTCTGGCGGCCGATCGGCAGCCCGGCGGGCGACATCGCCTGCTTCTCGTTCCACCCGCGCAAGGTGCTGACCACCGGCGACGGCGGCATGATCACCACCGCCAACGCCGCGTGGGACCGGACCTTCCGGCTGCTGCGCCAGCACGGGATGAGCGTCTCCGACATCGCCCGCCACGGCAGCGCCAAGGTGGTGGTCGAGGCGTACTCCATCGCGGGCTTCAACTACCGGATGACGGACGTGCAGGCGGCCATCGGCCGGGAGCAGCTGAAGCGGCTGCCCGACCTGATCGCCCGGCGCCGCAACCTCGCCGACGGCTACCGCGCGCGGCTGGCCGACCTCCCCGGGGTGACGCCGCCGCTTGAGCCGATGGGGCTGCGCAGCAACTGGCAGAGCTACTGCGTCCGCCTCCCGGACGACGCGGACCAGCAGGCGGTCATGCAGGCGATGCTCGACCGGGGCATCGCCACCCGCCGGGGCATCATGTGCGCGCATCTGGAGCCGCCCTACGCGGAGGCGCCGCGGCGGTTCGCGCTGCCCGAATCCGAGCGGGCGCGCGACCACGCGATCCTGCTGCCGCTCTACGCGGCGATGACGGAGGCGGAGCAGGACCAGGTCGTCGACGGCCTGCGCGACGCCCTGCGATGATCCCCGCACCGGTCAAGAGCCTCGCCCGGACGGTCGGCCTGACGCGCCCGCGCGTCGCCGCCGCCCGGATGGCCTGCGAGCGCACGACGCTCGCCCTCGCCCGGATCCGGCGCCCGGCGCCGGGCGGCCGCATCCTCTGCTACCACTCGGTCGGCCAGTCGGAATGCGGCGTCAACGACGTCTCTCCCGCGCGCTTCCGCCACCAGCTCGAGCGCGCCCTCAGCCTCGGCTACCGCTTCGTGCCGGCGGCCACGATCGCCGACGGGCGCGGCGGCGCGCGGGATCTCGCCATCACCTTCGACGACGGCTGGCGCAGCGTCCTCAGCGGGGCGGCGCCGGTCCTCAGCGATCTCGGGATCCCCTGGACCCTGTTCATCGTGTCGGGCTGGCTCGACCGGCCCGAGAGCGCGCCGCCGGGCATCCTGGGCTGGCGCGCCATCGAGGCGCTCGCGGCCAACGGGGTCGAGATCGGCAGCCATTCCGTGACCCACCCGGATTTCGGGCGCCTCAGCGCGGAAGAGGCGGCCGAGGAGCTGGAGGAATCCCGGCGCGCCATCGGGGCCCGCCTCGGCGTCCTGCCCGACTCCTTCGCGATCCCCCTGGGGCAGTCGGCGAACTGGACGCGGGCGGCCACCCACGCGGCCCGGGAGGCGGGCTACCGGATCGTCTACGCGCAGGCGGTGGAGACCCGTCCCGCCGGAACCGTGGCGCGCAGCTTCGTCACGCAGTTCGACAACGATCTCGTCTTCGGTGCCCTGCTCCGGGGCGCCTACGACGCCTGGGAGGAGTGGGTATGAACCGACCCGCGCAGCGCCGCGTCTCCGTCGTGGTGCCCACCTGCAACCGGCCCGCCTTCCTGCGCGAGGCCATGGCGAGCATCCGCGCACTGGAGGGCCCCGACCTCGCCTTCGAGATCATCGTCGGCGACAACGGCGCGGCGGGCCCCGCCGCCGAGGTCGCCGCCGCGTTCGGCGCGATCCACGTCCCCGTCGACCGGCCCGGCGCCGGCGCGGCCCGCAATGCCGGCCTGACCCGGGCGAGCGCGCCCTACGTGGCGTTCCTCGACGACGACGACGTCTGGCAGCCGGCGCATATCCGGGAGCATCTGCGCCTGTTCGAGGCCGATCCGGAGCTCGGGGTCGTGTTCGGGCAGATCGTCACCGCCGACCACGACCTCGTGCCGACCTACGGCCCCTGGCCGCCGGAACTTCCGACCGACAAGGGCGCGCTGCTGCGCCGCATGCTGAGCGGCTACTTCCCGCAGATCGGGGCGACGGTGGTGCGCCGGACCGTCGTGGACGCGATCGGCCTGTTCGACGAGGCCCTGCTCGGCGATCAGGACTGGGACTGGCAGCTGCGCGCCGTCCGCGGCCACGGCGTCGGCTTCGTCGCCGCGCCCTGCGTGCATTTCCGGCAGCGTCCGGCCGGGACCTTCGACCGCCTGATCGCCCGCCGGATCCACTTCACCCGCCTCGTCTTCCGACGCCACGCGCCGGCGCTCGGCGTCTCGCGTCTCGCGGCCCTGCGGCTCTATTTCGGGACTGTGCAGGGCTACTACGACGCCCTGCTGGACGCCACCGAGGCCCACATGGCCCGCGGCGATCGCCGCGCCGCCGCGGGGGCGTTCCTCACGGCTGTCCGCCTGATGCCGCACCGGGCGATCCGGCAGGCCTTCCGGCCGACGCGCGTGCGCGCGGCCCTGCTGGCGCTGGCCGCCGGGGCGGCCGCGCGGCCGCTGACCGCCGACCCGAAGACGCGCTGAGCCCGACAAGGCTGTCGCTCCGCGGCGCGGACCCTCCAGGGGCCCGCGCCGCGGAGCGCGCTCGCGCTGTCCCTGTGGTGTTCGGCGGGCCGCCCAGGATTCCGCGCGGTCCTGGCGGCTCCGCCGCCCCTGCGGCGGCGCGCGGGCCTTCGTCACGCAGACCAGTGAGGGCTGTGGAGGCGCGGGCGGGCGACCCGGCCTCCCGCGACGCGCGCCGTCCGGCGTGACCGATCCGCGGCCACCCGGGCCCGGGGGCGGCCTCAGGCGCCGGGGATCTGCGCCCGGAGCCGCAGCGGGCCGAACCGATCCTTCACGTTGCGGACCAGCCATTCCGGGAGGAGAAGCCGCACCGGCTCCCAGAGGCCGGAGAAGTCGCCGGCGCGGCGCAGGGCCAGCCAGGAGGCGACGCGCTGGCGCAGCGGCAGCATGCCGATGTAGTTCTTGGTCATCTCCGACACGGGGAAGTCCGAGCCGAACATGTCCTGGTGGCGCAGGTCGGGCTCGCCGAGATGGGGCGCCTCGGCCGGGCCGGGCGCGCCGGCCTCCGGGGGCAGGCGGGGCAGGGCCAGCGCCTGCGCGTAGATCGCGTCGAGTCCCGCCAGCCAGGCGGCCGGCGCGTAGAGGCCCGCGACCGCGGCGGCGCTCTCGGCGCCCGCGGTGTCCCGCGCCGCGGCGTCGGTGATGAGCGCCGTGAGGTGGGCCTCGTAGGCGGCCTGGTCGTGGGCGACCCGGGCCGTGACGTCGAGCCCCGGATGGTTGATCGCCACGATCTCCGCCGCCGCGGGGGCCTCGAACCGCGTGACCAGCGGCAGCCCGTAGGCGGCGGCCTCCAGCATCGAGGTCGACGACACGAACGGGTAGGAATCGACGTAGATGTCGGCCGCCTCGAAGAAGACCCGCGGGTCCGACAGCTCGGGATGGGCCGTGATGCGCCCGCCGGTGGCGGCCCGGGCCCGTTCCCAGTCGGCCCGCTCGCCGGGGCCGACCACGATGAGCCGGGCCCGCGGATGCGCCGCGAGGAGGTCGACGTGGCGATCCGCGTAGGTGACCGGCCCGACGTTGCGGTACTTGGCCCCCCGGGCCACCGAGACCAGGAGGACGCTGTCCTCCGGGACGCCCAGGGCCTGCTTGGCCGCGCTGCGGGCGCGCTGGCGCTCGGGCAGGGTGATCAGGGTCGGCAGCAGGAGGCTGCGGGCCGGATCGACGCCGCGCCGCGTGACGGCGAGCCGGCGCGCGGCCTCGCGCAGGTTGATCACCGCGTGGCTGATCCGCGTCCCGATCCAGAACAGGTGGTCGGCGTGGTTGAGGAGCAGGACCGGCGGGCTCTTCGCCGGATCCGCGAAGGCGATCAGCGGGACCACGTCCTCGCAGTGGATGTGCAGGACGACGACGTCGTAGCCGCGCGCGATCTGGCGCAGCTCCCGCGCCCAGGCGAGCTTGTCGCCCTTGTGGTGGTTCAGGTGGTGGATCCCGCCGCCGCTCTCGCGCACCGCGGCCGTGATCCGCCCGTCGACCGGGCCGCGATGCTGGGTCAGGGCGACGCCGTTGACCCGGTTGCGGTCGGCGCCGATCCAGAGCGCGAGCATCTTGGTGAGGCCGCCCACCGGGGCGAGCTGCGTGCAGACGTGGAGGACCCGCCGGTACGGAGCCCCGTCGGCCCGCGCGCCGTCCGGGCCGCCGCCGTCGAGGGTCCGGCCGATCCCGGTCATCAACCGTTCGAGGCGCGGGCTCGCGAACACGCCGCAGTGCCGGTGCGCCGCCAGGGTCGCCGCGATGGCGGTCTCGACGGCCGCGCCAGCATGGTTGCCGGCCGCCGCGAGACGCTCCGCGTGCCGCACCCGGGCATCGAAGGCCGCGAAGTTCGACCGGATCCGCCCGGCGCGGGACGCCGTCCCGCCCGCGGGTTCCCCGTCGCCGTCACGGACGGGTTCAAACGCGCCTTTGACCATCACGCCCTCCGGGCCTCAGCGCTGCGACGCGGCGCCGTTCGTTGTCCAGGTCCCCGCCTCGTGGAACACGCCGAAGACGTCCGGCGCGAAGACGGGGTGCTCGATGTGGAAGCGGCCGCCGATCTTGGCCGCGAGGAGCCGCTCGAAGCCGCGCTGCCGGACCACCATCGAGACCGTGTAGGTGTCGGCGGTCAGGGTCAGCGGCGGCGTCAGCAGCTCCACCTCACCCTCGCCCGCGAGGGCGGTCAGGCCGGTGCCGTCCGCCTGGGTGCTGAAATTGCAGCAGAGCAGCTCGTCGGACCGGGTGATCGAGAACAGGACGTGCGGGTCGGCGATCGGCTCGGCGGCGCTGTAGCGGGCTCGGATCCGCATCCGCTCGCCGTGGCGGAACAGCGTCCGCGGCGCGCCGGATTCGTCGGCGATCGTCACGTCGCTGATCCGGACCGGCAGGTCGCCGGTGTCGGGGCGGAACCACGCGGTGTCGGCGAGGTAGCTGTCCCGCTCGTAGTGGGTCAGGCCCTCGTCGGTGGGGCCGTCATAGGCGACGCGGCCGCCCTTGATGTAGATCACCCGCTCGCACATGGTCTTGATGCTGAACATGTTGTGCGAGACCAGCAGGATCGTCGAACCCTTGCCCTGGAGGCGCCGGGCGAAGTCCATGCACTTGCGCTGGAAGGTGTAGTCGCCCACCGCCAGCACCTCGTCGAGGAGCAGGATGTCGGGCTCGAGATGCGCGGCGACCGAGAAGGCCAGCCGGACATACATGCCGCTGGAATAGCGCTTCACCGGCATGTCGATGAAGTCGCCGATCTCCGAGAAGGCGACGATCGCGTCGAACTTCGCGGCGATCTCCCGACGGTCCATCCCGAGGATCGAGCCGTAGAGGAAGATGTTCTCGCGGCCGGTCAGCTCCCGGTGGAAACCGGTGCCGACCTCGAGCAGGGCCCCGACCCGGCCCTCGAGGCGGATCCGGCCGGTGGTCGGCGCGGCGATCCGCGACAGGAGCTTGAGGAGCGTGCTCTTGCCGGCGCCGTTGAGGCCGATGATGCCGACATTCTCGCCGTGCCGGATGCCGAAGCTGACCTCCTTCAGCGCCCAGAAGCTCTCCTGCGACGGGCGCGCCGCCGCGCGGCGGGTCACCAGGCCGCGGACGCCCTCGCTGAGCGCGTCGCGCAGCGAGTTCTGGTGGGCGGCGCGGGGGGCGCGCCAGTACTGCTTGCCGATATCCTGAACGCTGATTGCCATCGACATCAGATTACATCCGCGAAGGAGCGCTCCATGCGCTGGAAGAAGATCAGTCCGCTGATGAGCAGGGCGAAGGCGGCCGTGACCGAGACGGCGACCGCGAAGGCGTCGGGCGGCGTGCCGCCCAGGATGGCGAACCGGAACGCCTCGATCAGGCCGACCATCGGGTTGAGCGCGTAGATCCAGCGCACCGAGGCGGGCACGATGCTCGACGCGTAGACGATCGGCGAGGCGTACATCCAGATCTGGATCACGAACGGCAGCGTGTGCTTGATGTCCCGGAAGCGGACGTTGATCGGCCCGAGCCAGAGGCTCACCCCGAGGGCGAGCATCGCCGTCACGATCAGGGTCGGGACGGCCAGCACGAGGTGCCAGTCCGGCACCGCCCCGTACCAGGCCATAAGGGCCAGCAGCACGCCGAGCGCGATGGCGAAGTCGACCATCGGCGACACCACCGTCGCCAGCGGGATGACCAGCCGCGGGAAGTAGATCTTCCGGATCAGCTCGGCCTCCGCCACGAGGCCGTTGGCGCTGCGCCGCACCGCCTCGGAGAAGTACGTCCACAGGACGACCGCGCTGCCGGCGAAGAGTGCGTAGGGGGCGCCGTCGGTGGGGATCTTGGCGAAGTGGCCGAAGATCACCGTGAAGATCAGGACGGTGAAGAGCGGCTGCGCGATCGCCCAGGAGGCGCCCATGGCGGTCTGCCGGTAGAGCACCTTCAGGTCCCGCAGGATCAGGACGCGCAGCAGGTCGCGATACTGCCAGAGGCCGACCGCGTCGAAGGCGACGATCCGGTCGTCGGGCGCGATCTCGGTCACCCGCAGCGTCGACGGGTCGGTCCGCTGTTCGGTCGGCCCGCGTTCCGGCGTGCCGAGGGCAAGCGCATCCAAAGATTTCATCATTCGAGGCGGTCCCGCATGACGCTCTGAGCCCGTGGTCGAGCTCGGGGACCCGGTGCGAATCGGAAGTCGTGCCGCCCGGTCGTCCCGCCGGAACGGGCTATCATCGCGGTGCGGCGGTCCGAATTACACCTTTCGTCGTATCGGTCCGGCCGACTGAAGTGGTGGTTGTGATCAACGACCGTAATCGTAGCCAATCACGACAAATGAGACCTCGGGGGCGCGCCGCACGCGGCGTCGGTCCCCGTCCGGGACGACCGGCCCTCATCGGCCGGCGACCGGGACCAGGTTTCGGGAGAACCGCCATGCAGGACCCCGTGAGCGCCACCGGCGCTCCGCTCGTGACGATCGCCATGCCGGCCCTGAACGAGGCCGCGCACATCGCCGACGCCATCGCGTCGGTGCTGCCCGACCGGGACGCCATCGCCTGCGAGCTGCTGGTGCTGGACGGCGGCAGTCGCGACGACACCTGCGCGATCGTCGCCGCCCTGAGCGCCCGCGACCCCCGCATCCGGCTCGTCCACAACGAGCGCCGCATCCAGGCGGCGGCGATCAACCTCGCCGCGCGACTGGCGCATCCCGCCTCCGCCTACCTCGTCCGCGCCGATTGCCACGCCGTCTATCCGAAGGGATTCGTGCAGAACCTCGTCGGCACGATGCGCCTGCGCCAGGCCGTCTCTGTGGTCGTGCCGCTCCGGACCGTCGGGGTCACGCCGCTGCAGAGGGCGATCGCGGCGGCGCAGAACAGCCGCCTCGGCAACGGCGGCTCGGCCCACCGGCAGGGCGGCATCTCGGGCTACGTCGCCCACGGCCACCACGCGGCCTTCGACCGGCGCGAGTTCCTGCGGGTCGGCGGCTACGACGAGACCTTCACCCACAACGAGGATGCCGAACTCGACCGGCGGCTCTGCGCGGCGGGCGGGCGGATCTACCTCGCCGCCGAGCTCGCCATCACGTACTTCCCGCGCGCCTGCCTCCGCAGCCTCGCCCGGCAGTACCTCCACTACGGGCGCGGCTGCGCGCGGACCCTCGAGAAGCACGCCAGCCTGCCGCGCGCCCGCCAGATCCTGCCGGCCCTGGTCCTGCTCTACGCCGTCGCGGCCCTGCCGCTGGCGGCCCTGATGCCCGCCCTGCTGATCCCGCTGCTGCTCTATGCCGGGGGCTGCGTCCTGAGCGGCCTCGCCCTCGCGCTGAAGGCGCGGGAACCCGTCCTGGTCATGAGCGGCCCGGCGGCCGTGACCATGCACCTGTCCTGGGCGGCGGGGTTCCTGTCCTATCCGGGCTACCGGCGGACGCTGCTCCGGGCCGCCCTGCGAAGGAAGCGCCGCCTGCTCGGCCTCCCGCCGGGATCCGACGCGGCGCGCGTCAACTGACCGCCTGAGTCCTCGTCGGCCGCGCCCCGCCGGCCGCGCCCCGCCAGCCGCGCCCCGCCATGTGCGGAGCGCGGCCGGGGCATGTCAGAAGCCCGACGCTCTCTCGCATCCGTCGCCCATTGGCCCTTCGGGGCGGTGGTCTCGCGCGACCAAGGCGATTATCGACACGCGCAACGATCCGGCCGCGTCAGGGCCCGGAGACCGGCCGCGCGCCGCGCGCGGCAGCCCAGGAGAGTTGTGCCCGTGCCCGACAGTACCCCGCGTCCCGTGATGCTCGTGATCCTCGACGGCTGGGGTCTGCGGGACGCGGTGGCCGACAACGCCGTCCACCAGGCCAGGACGCCGGTCTTCGACGGTCTGATGCGGGAGCGCCCCCGGTCGCGGCTGACGACCTTCGGCGCCGATGTCGGCCTGCCCAAGGGGCAGATGGGCAATTCCGAGGTCGGCCACCTCAACATCGGCGCGGGCCGCGTCGTCCTGCAGGACCTGCCGCGGATCGACGCGGCGGTCGCCGACGGCTCCCTCGCCCGGAACCCGGCCCTGGTCCGGTTCATCGAGGCGCTGCGCGCGTCGGGGGGGACCTGCCACCTCGTCGGCCTGCTCTCGCCCGGCGGCGTCCACGCGCACCAGGACCACGCCGTCGCGCTGGCGCGCGCGCTGACGACGGCCGGCATCCCGGTCCGGCTTCACGGCTTCACCGACGGGCGCGACATGCCGCCCCGCTCGGCCGCCACCTGCATCGCCGACGTCGCGGCCGCCCTCCCGAAGGGCGCCCGCATCGCGACGCTGTGCGGCCGCTACTTCGGCATGGACCGCGACCGGCGCTGGGAGCGGGTCCAGACGGCCTACGACGCCCTCACGGAGGCGCGCGGGACCCGGTTCGAGCGGGCCGGGCAGGCGGTCGCCGCGTCCTACGCGCAGGACGTGTCCGACGAGTTCATGCGGCCCGCGATCATCGGCGACTACGCCGGCATGCGGGACGGCGACGGCATCCTGAGCTTCAACTTCCGCGCCGACCGGACCCGGCAGATCCTGGAGGCGCTGCTCGACCCGGCCTTCGCGGGCTTCGAGCGTGCGCGCACGGTCCGGTTCGCCGCCGCCCTGGGGATCGTCCAGTACAGCGTCGAGATCGACGCCTTCGCCGAGACCCTGTTCGGGGCCCTCGACCTGCCCAACGGCCTCGGCGAGACCGTGGCCCGGGCCGGGCGCGCGCAGCTGCGAATGGCCGAGACCGAGAAGTACCCGCACGTCACCTACTTCATGAACGGTGGCCGCGAGGAGCCCTTCGAAGGGCAGGACGCGATCCTCGTGCCCTCGCCGAAGGTCGCGACCTACGACCTGCAGCCGGAGATGTCGGCGCCCGAACTCACCGACCGCGCCGTGGAGGCGATCGGCTCCGGGCGCTACGACCTCATCATCCTGAACTTCGCCAACCCCGACATGGTCGGCCACACCGGCAGCCTCGCGGCCGCCGTGAAGGCGGTGGAGACCGTCGACACCTGCCTCGGCCGCGTCGTCGAGGCGGTGACGGCCCAGGGCGGGGCGCTGCTGGTGACCGCCGACCACGGCAATTGCGAGATGATGCGCGATCCCGAGACCGGCGAGCCGCACACCGCCCACACCCTCAACCCGGTGCCCGCCGCGCTCGTCGGCGTCGACGGCGTGACCCTGGCCGACGGACGGCTGGCCGACGTGGCGCCGACGCTCCTCGACCTGATGGGACTGGACCAGCCGGCCGAGATGACCGGCACGTCGCTGATCCGCCCGCGGGGCGAGGGCTGAGGGCCGGGGCCGGCGGCACGCCGCCTGCAGAGCCCGGGCTGTCATGCGCGCCGTCCCTGCGTTACCTCCCGCCACGGGCCGGTCTGTCCCAGCGTGGTGCGAGGTCGTGGTGCGTCTGACCGGTTCTAGGACATGATCGCCCGGCACAGCCTGATCTATGTCGGCTCGCGGGGCTTCGCGGCCGCCCTGAACATGGCCTCCGTGGCGGTGTTCACGCGGCTCGCGCCGGTGGAGAGCTACGGCACCTACCTGTACGTCCTGTCCTGGGCGCTGGTGCTCTACGGGGCGACCTGCCAGTGGCCGAAATTCGCGTTCTTCGCCCTCTACGACGAGGCGCGCGAGCCCGCGCAGGTCGGCACCGTGGTGCGGATCCTGGGCGGCACGCTGCTCCTCGCCGGGCTCGGCAGCGCGCTCGCCGCCGCCCTCGGCCTGATGCCGGCGCGGATGGCGGCCGCGATCCTGGCGCTGGCCTTCGGGACCACCCTGTTCGAGGGCTCCACCGAGATCGCCCGCACCCGCCTGCGGGCCGGGGCGGTGGCGGCCTCGGTGATGAGCCGCGCCGTCCTGATCCTGGCCCTCGGCAGCCTGGCGCTGCACCTCTCGCAGGATCCCCTGCACCTCGCCTTCGCGGTGGCGGCCGCGAACGCCCTGGCCTCCCTGCCGGCTGCGGCCACGATCGCCCCGATGATGCCCGGCCGCGGCAGCCGCGCGGAGGCGCTGCGGCTGTTCGCCTACGGCTGGCCGCTCGTCCTCTCCTTCGGGACGGCGGCGCTCGCCCAGAGCCTCGACCGGCTGATCATCGCCAAGACGGTGGGGCCGGCGGGGCTCGGTGCCTACGGGGCCCTGGCCGACTTCCTGAAGCAGAGCTTCATCGTGTTCGGCGAGGCGATCGCCCTGTCGCTGATCTCGATCGCCAAGCGCGAGGCGCGGGTGGGCGGGATGGCGGCGGCCTCCGGGGTGCTGCGCGACGCCGCACGGGCCATGACGCTGATCGCGGCCTTCGGGGCCGTGTTCTTCCTGTGCTTCGACGATCTGGTCGTGGCGGTGCTGCTCGGGCCCGACTACCGGGCCGAGGCGCGGGAGCTCGCCCCGGTGCTGATCCTGGCGAGCATCCTGATGATGTTCCGCGCCTACTATTTCGGGCAGGTGATCTACTTCGCCCGCTCCAGCGGCCTGGAGGCGGCCGCCGCGTTCGCGACCCTCGCCACCGTCGCCGCGCTGTCGCTCCTGCTGATCCCGCGCTTCGGCGCCGCCGGGGCGGCCCTCGCCTTCGCGGGCGGCCAGAGCGCGGCCTGCCTCGTGCTGGTGCTCGGCGCCCGCCGGACCGGCACGACGATGCCGCTGCCGCTCGCCGACATGGCCGGCATCGCCGGGATCGCGCTGGCCTGCGGCGCGGTGAATGCCGGCATCGCCCTGGTCCCCGGCGGCCTGTTGCCGCCGGGACAGGCCCTGCGCCTCGTCCTGCTCACCGCCGCCGCCGGGGTGACGGCGTGGCGCTACGACGTGCTCGGCTTCGCCGGCGCGATCCGTCACCGTCTCGCGGCCTGACGGTCCCGCGATGGCAGGCCCCGCGTCGGACACCCCATCGGACACGGCCGCGCTTCCCGGCGGGCTCGTGGCGGCGGTCCGGCCCCTCGACGGGGCGGCGCCCTGGGTCCCGGCCTGGCGGGCCCTGGGTCGGGCGAGCCTGGTGCGCAACCCGTTCTACGAGGCGGGCTACGCCCTGGCGGCCCGCGACGCCTTCGGGGCGGGCGTCCGGCTCCTCCTCGTCGCCGACCGGCCCCCCGAGGCGCCCGGGGCCCGGCTCCTCGCCGCCTGGCCGTTCCGGCCGTCGCGCCGCCGCTGGGGCGTGCCGCTGCCGCTGCTCGTGGGCTGGACCCACGGCTACGCCCCGTTCGGGGCGCCGCTCCTCGACGGCGCCGCCCCGGAGGCCGCCCTGGCGGGGCTGCTCGCCGCGCCGGGCGCCCTCGGCCTGCCGCCGCGCCTCCTCCTGCCGAACGCTCCGACCGACGGCCCCCTGCCTGAACTCCTGACGGCGTGTGGCGGGCGCCGCGCCGCGTACTGGCCGCACGACCGCGGCCTGCTCGACCTGACCGGCCGCGGGCCGGAGGCGCGGGCCTCCTATCTCGGGCACCTCTCCGGGCAGCGCCGCCGCAAGCTCCGCCGCGCCCGCGCGCGCCTCGAGGCGGCGGGGCCCGTGACCTTCGAGATCCTCGCCGCGCCCGAATCCCTCGGCCCCGCCCTCGACGCCCACGTCGCCCTGGAGGCCGCCGGCTGGAAGGGTCAGGCCGGCACGAGCCTGGCGCAGCGGCCGGCGGAGATCGCCTTCCTGCGCGCCGCCCTGGCCGATCTCAGTGCCGATCTCAGTGCCGATCTCAGTGCCGATCTCGGGGCCGATCTCGGGGCCGATCGCGGGGCCGCGGACGGCGTGCGGATCGCGCGCCTGCGTCGGGGCGACCGGCTCCTGGCCTCCCTGATCCTGCCGGTCACCGGCCGCGAGGCCTGGGTGCTGAAGATCGCCAACGACGAGACGCGGCCGGAGACCGCGCCGGGGGTCCAGCTCGTCCACCGGCTGACCGAGGCGGTGGCCGGGGGCGACTGGCCGATCGACCGGATCGATTCCTGCGCGCCGCCGGACTTCGCCCTCGGCACCACCTTCTGGACCGCGCGCCGGCCGATCGCCCATCTGCTGGTGGAGGCGGGCCGCGATCCGCTGTTCCCGGTGGCCCGGACCCTGGAGCGGGCCCGGGAGCGCGTTGCCCGGGCGCGTCTCACCATCCGAAGCGGGCGATCTGCTCCAGCCGCGCCCGCGTCGCCGCCGCGTCGCGGCCCGTGACGGCGATCCGCCCGGACAGGTCGTAGCAGGTCGCGCAGAACGGCAGCTGCAGCAGCGTGTACCCGTCGTCCCGCGCCCGGGCGACGGAGGCGATGAGGCAGGGCAGGACCGGCTCGTCGGGCGGCCCGGCGAGGCAGTCGGCCCGGGGGCTGCCGAAGGCCGGGCGGTTCGGCCAGGTCAGCAGGAGCGTGGTCCCGCCCCGGCGGTCCGGGGCCGGCGGCAGGGTGTAGCTGCGCAGGAACAGCGCGCCGGCCGCGAGGACGAGGACCGGCAGGATCAGGGCTGTGCGCATCGGCGGTGTCCTCGCGCCTCAATCCCCCGCGTCGAAGCGCGTCCGATAGAACACCTCGCGGCCGGCGCCGTCGATCACCCGGACCGCCTCGGCCGGCTCGCCCGAGCGCTGCGGCACCCGGGCGCGGGCGAACAGCCGCAGGGCCCGCTCCTGCGCGCTCTCCAGGCTGCCGACCCGCACGGAGATCCGCGTCTGGATCTCGTCCGGCTCCGGTCCGAGGACTTCGATGTGGAAGGTCTCGCGCACGGGTATCCGCCTGATCGAGGGATCTTCAGCGCCGGATATCGGGATCCGGCTGCCGGCCGCCATAGCATGTTCCGGCCGGGTCTCGGGTCCGGCGCCGCGCGGCGAGCCCGGGACGACGCGCCGCGGGCTCGATCTCGGCACGAAGTCCAATTGCCCCGCGGCCCGCCTCGGCACTAAGAGGGCCGCTCCGCCCGAGGAGACATCACCGGAGGAACCCCGTGGACCCGCTCAAGGCCGCCGCCGCGACGCTTCTCTGCCTCGCCCTGTTCTGGCTGGCCTTCCGGCTGACCCGGCGCCTGGTCGATCTCGCCATCGCGGGGGGCTACGCCGAGGAGCGCCGGCGGCTCGCCGAGGAGGAGGCCGCTCAGGCCGAGGCGGGCGCCGTCCCGCAGGCCTCGGCCATCCGGGCCACCCCCGCGAGCTTGGCCTCGAACAGGGACCAGTCATCCGCCGCGGCGATCGGCGCCCACAACGCCTCCACCTCGTCGATCAGGAGCGTGCAGGGCGCCTCCGCGAAGTAGGGATGGTCGAGCCGCGCGCCCGGGGCGGGCGCGAGCGGCTCCAGCGCGGCCCGCACCGGCGCGAAGGCCTCGTGCGCGTAGTGGCCGGCGGACGGCCCGGCCTGCGCGCGGGTCGCGCTCGCGAGGCCGCCGTACCAGTCGAAGAAGAACCGCTCGAAGGGCGCCCGCGTCTCCGCGAGGAACCGCCAGACCGCCGAGACCAGCCGGTCGGTCTCCGGCCACGGCGCCGCGGCGAGGCCGAGCCGGCGGAACAGGGCCTCGGCGAACGCCTCCTGCAGGGCCGGCCCGAATCCGGAGAGCGCCGCTTCCAAGCGCGCCTGGGGGGCCAGCACCAGCAGGCAGTCGGCGAGCCGGGCGAGGTTCCAGAACAGGGCCTCCGGCTGGCGGCCGAAGCTGTAGAGCCCGGTCTCGTCGAAGTAGGCGGCCGTGAAGTCCGGATCGTAATGCGGCAGGAAGCGCCAGGGCCCGTAATCGAAGCTCTCGCCGGTGACGTTGATGTTGTCGCTGTTGAGGACCCCGTGGACGAAGCCGGCCGCCGCCCACTGCGCGCCCATCCGGGCGACCCGGGCGACCACGTCCTCCAGAAAGGCGACGGCGCGATCCTCAACGCCGTCGC
Organism: Methylobacterium sp. NPDC080182; assembly: GCF_050281105.1. Lineage (NCBI taxonomy): Bacteria > Pseudomonadati > Pseudomonadota > Alphaproteobacteria > Hyphomicrobiales > Methylobacteriaceae > Methylobacterium > Methylobacterium sp. NPDC080182. The sequence goes on along the minus strand of NZ_JBNNWO010000006.1, from coordinate 55,263 downwards.
GCCAGAGCTCCGGCCGGTGGGTCGCGATCGTGTGGTCGAGGAGCCGGGCGATGTTGTCCGGCTCGCCGAGCGCCAGGAAGCGCTGGAAGCTGCCGATGCGGATGTGGCCGTGGGACAGGCGCACCAGCACCGAGGCGCGTGCCGGCGAGGGCTCGTCGCCGCGCACGAGGTCCTCGCCGGTCTCGATCAGGCTGAAGCTCTTCGAGGTGTAGACGCCCTGCGCCTCCAGGAGGGCGGTGGCCAGCACCTCGCGCACGCCGCCCTTGAGGGTGAGCCGCCCGTCGGCGCCGCGCGACCAGGGCGTCGTGCCGCTGCCCTTGGTGCCGAGGTCGAGGAGGCGCCCGTCCAGGCGGTCGTGCAGCTGCGCGAACAGGAAGCCGCGCCCGTCGCCGAGGTCCGGATTGTAGGCGCGGAACTGATGGCCGTGGTAGCGCAGGGCCAGCGGCGTCTCGAAGCTGCCCGGCAGGGGCTCGAACCGGCCGAAATGGGCGATCCACGCCGCCTCGGACAGGCCGCCCAGTCCGACCCGCTTCGCCCAAGTCTGGTTGCGGTAGCGCAGGATCGTCCGCGGGAACCGGGCCGGCGTCACCGGATCGAAGAAGGCGGGGCCGAGATCGGCGTGGCGCCGGGAGGGCGTGAAGGCGGTGTCGTCCATGCGGCGGCGCATCTCGCGGGGTGAGGATGAGTCCCGTTGTACCAAGCGAGCGGGACGCGATCCGTTGCCGATCCCGTCCTCGCGGGCGCGGCGAAGCAACCCAGTGCAGCGGGACATCGGCCGAGCGTGGCGCCGCCTGGATCGCTTCGCTCCGCTCCCGAAGACGGCGGCCGACCCGAGAGGCGTCACGATCCTAGAGATCTGGTCGGGCCGTCCCGGACACCTGCCGCAGGGCCTCGCCGGCGATCATCGCGGCCGCGACCGCGACATTGAGCGAGCGCAGGCCCGCCCGGATCGGCACCACGATCCGGGCGTCGGCGGCCGCGTGCACCGCCTCCGGCACGCCGGCGGATTCGCGCCCGACCATCAGGCAATCGTCCGGGCGGAAGGCGAAGTCCGTGTAGGGCACGGCGCCCGCCGTGGTGGCGAGGACGAGCCGGATCCCGGCCTCGGCCCGCCACGCCGCGAAGGCCGCGAAGGAGCGGTGCCGGGTGATCGCCACGTGGTCGAGGTAGTCCAGGCCCGAGCGGCGCAGGTGGCGGTCCGAGACATCGAAGCCCGCGGGCTCCACGATCTCCACCGCCAGCCCGAGGCAGGCGGCCATGCGCAGCATCGTGCCGGTGTTCTGCGGGATATCGGGCTGGTAGAGGGCGAGGCGGAGCATGGCGCCGGCCTTGTGCGGGGCGGAAGGCCCCGCCGTCAAAGGCCCCCGGCGCCGACGCGCAGCCGGCAAACCGCCGGGCCGGCCCCCGCCGGGGCCGAGACCGCGCGGAACTTAAGCCCCGCCAGAACCTTGAGGCGGCGCGACCCCCCTGTGCGGCCCCCGTCTGAAAGACCTGCTCCGATGCGCACCCCGCTCCTCGCCTCGGCCCTCCTGCTGGCCGGCCTCGCCACCGCTTCGGCGCAGACCGACGGCGCCAGATCGGACGGCGCCAAGCCGGACGGCGGCGCCGCCGCGACCCCGGTCCCCGGCCAGCCCGCCACCATGGCCGACAGCCTGCGCCCGACCTTCGTGGCCCAGGCCCCCGACGACATGGTCGCCAGCAAGCTGATCGGCTCCAGCGTCGTCAACGGCGCCAACGAGACGATCGGGCAGATCGCCGACTTCGTCCTCGACCAGAAGGGGGCCGTGAAGGCCTGGATCATCGGGGTCGGCGGCTTCCTGGGGATCGGCTCGAAATACGTCGCGGTCGACCCGTCCGTGCTCAAGCTCGACCGCACCGACGGCAAGACCCTCCAGGCGCGGATCGACACGACCAAGGACCAGCTCCGGGCGGCGCCGGAATACGTCTATCTCGGCAAGGAGCCGCCGAAGGGCGCCGCCCCGGCGAGCCCCGCGGGGGAGCCGGCCTCGAAGCCGTAGCGGTCGCGCCGGCGCGGCGCCGATCGGTCGGCCGGCGGCACCGCGCCGGCTTGCCTCCGCGCGCCGTTGTGTGCTGTGCCGGCCTCCCCGGAGGTCGGAACCCGTCCCATGCGCCGCGCCCTCGTCCCGCTCCTCGCCTTCTGCCTCGGCCTCATCGGCCTGACCGGGGCGGCGGTGTTCGCGTTCCTGCCCGACAAGGCACCGGTGGGCGTGCCGAGCGTCGGCGGCCCGTTCACGCTGGTGAACCAGGATGGACGCACCGTCACCGAGCGCGACTTCGCCGGCGCGACGCACCTCGTGTTCTTCGGCTTCACCCACTGCCCGGACGTCTGCCCGACCACCCTGCAGCAGATCTCCGACGTGCTCGCCGCCCTGGGGTCGAAGGGCAAGACGATGCGGGTCGCCTTCGTCACGGTGGATCCCGAGCGGGACGATCCGGCGAGCCTCAAGACCTACCTGTCGAGCTTCGACCCGCGCATCACCGGCCTCACCGGCACGCCCGAGCAGGTCACCGCCACCGAGAAGGCGTACCGGGCCTATGCCCGCAAGGTGCCCGCCAAGGACGGCGACTACACGATGGAGCACACCGCCCTGGTGTACATCATGGACGCGCAGAACCGCTTCCTCGGCGCCCTCGACCTGACCCGGCCGGCCGACGAGGTCGCCGCGCAGCTCGCCAAGAAGATCTGACCGCCGGCCGGTCCGGCCGCACGCCCGTCAGAGCGTCATCCCGGCGTGGAAGCGGTCGGGGGAGAGCGGCAGCAGGAACTGCACGCCGAAGCCGCCCTCGAAGTAGCGCACCAGCCGGCCCGGCGTGCTGCCCACCGTGACGGCGGCGCCGAGGGGCAGCGGCACCGGGCAGGAGATCGCCACGCCCGACATCGAGATGTCGATGAGGCGCGCCCGGATCTCGCGACCGCCCTCGACGCGCAGGACCACCGCCGTGTTGGTCGGCACGAGGCGCTCGTGCGAGCGTCCCTCCGGCAGCCCCAGCATCTCCCGGTTCGCCAGCCAGGTGAGCTGGGAGGCGAGCTTGTCCCGCTTGCGCGACGTGGCGTTGAGCTGGACCGCGAACCCGTCCGGGCAGGTGCGCGCGACGACGCCCTCGATGCGGCCGATATGCTCCAGGTAGAGCACCACGCGCTCGCCGACCGCGCCCTTGACCGCGCAGGTCAGCCGCACGCCGCCCGGCGACATGTCCACGGTCTGGCAGGGATATTCCCGGCGATCGGCCAGCATGTAGCGGCCGAGCACGGCGACCCGCACGCGCTGGTGGCGGCGCTGGTCGGCGGCACCGCGCGCCGGCTCGGCGGCGAGGCCGCGCAGATCAGTTCCAGCGGTGGCCTCGACCGCGATCATTCCGAGATTGGTCCTGCGCCGGAGAATGGCCGGTGCAGACTAGGCACGGACAGTTACGAAACCCTTTTTTCCTGCTCCGGGATCGATCGGCCTTGTAGAAACATCCATTGTCGAGCCCTGCCGCGTCGTGCGCGATCGACTTGTGCGCCGAAGCTTTCCTCGGGTGCGCGCGCCGATTCGATCGAACTGGCCGTCCCGGACCGGGCGTAACCTTGGACGAATACGGTTCTCAGGCACGCCCGCCGGCGTGGACGAGGAGGTGGCCGTGGCGCACCGGCCCGGGGTAGCCCGCGCTCGTGCGCACGGCGGTGCGGGCGGGCGGGACCGGCTCGGTCCGGCGGCTGGGCAGGATGCGCAGGGAGGTGGTCTCCGCCTCCACCAGCGGGCGCAGGCCGAGCCAGTGCGGCGCGCCGTCGAGGCTGAGGGTGCCGAGGGCGCGGACCTGCGTCCGGCCGCGGTGGCGCAGGGGCAGGAGCAGGAGTTCGAGATCCGCCGCCTCGCCGGCCGCGTTGGTGCCGCGCAGGCCCGCGACGACGCCCAGCGTGTCGCTGGCCACGATCTCGACGATCCGCCAGGGATCCGTCGCCCGGGAGCCCCACAGCTTGGCGAAGGGCTCGCCCTTCAGCTCGCGGCCGTACAGGGCGCAGACCCGGGTCCCCGCGAGCCGGATGCTCGCGGAGCGGCTCGGCATGTCGAGTTCCAGGATCAGGCTGTCGGCGAGGAGGTGCCGGATCTCGCCCGGCTCGATCTCGGCGCGTTCCGGCGCGGCCCGTTCTCCGCGCAGGCGCTCCCAGTAGGCGTGGAGCATGCGGCTGGTGGGATGCTTCATCGGTGTCCCGATTCTCAACGCCTGTGGTTCATCCCCGGATCATTCTGGCACATCCGCGGGGGTGTGACCGGCCGATCCGGGCGTTCACCGCGTCCGGGCGCACGGGCCGTGCCGGCTCCCGCACCCGCGCGCCGCCGGTCCCGCCGGCGCCGCGCGGGGCGGGGGGTAGCGCGTCGTGGCCGGCGACACAATCGTCGCACCCCGCCGGGCGCGCCGCGGCCGTCCGGGACGGATCCGGGGTGGAGACGGGGCGGTGCGCGATACGGACCGCGATCCGACCGGTATTTGCGAGCTTCAATACGTCGCCGGGGCTTGCCCGATCGCGCCGCGCCCCGACATGGTGCGGCGATGGACGCCTCCCCCGATTTCCCGCGGCAGAGCCGCGTGCCCGTGTTCAACATGCCGGGCATCGTCACCGCGTCGATCGGGCTGCTCCTGGCGATCCAGGCGGTGCGCGAGTTCCTTCTGCCGGACACCTGGGACATCCGCCTCGTCCTCGACCTCGCGCTGGTCCCGGCGCGCTGGACCCTCTGGTTCGATCCCGGCCGGGCCTCCGAGGTGATCCGCGCCGCCGCCGATCCGGGCGATCCCGGCCTGGAGGCGGCCCGCGAGGCCTTCGCCCGCTACATCGTGGGCGAGCACGCCCTCCAGCCCTGGACGCTCGTCACCTACGGGCTGCTGCACGGCTCGTGGATGCACGTGATCTTCAACAGCGTCTGGCTCGCGGCCTTCGGCGCGCCGGTGGCGCGCCGCTGCGGCGCCCTGCGCTGGTGCGGGCTCGCGCTGGCCGGCACGGCGGCCGGCGGACTTCTCCACATCCTGATCGATCCGCTGAGCGCGGGGCCGCTGGTCGGCGCCTCGGCGGGGATCTCGGCCCTGATGGCCGCCGCCGCGCGCTTCGTGTTCCAGCCGCCGGTCTCGGGCTACGGCGCGCCGGCCTGGCAGGTGCCGCCGCCCCGTCCCGCCGAGACGATCCCGGAGCTGCTGCGTAACCGGACCGCGGTGTCGTTCCTGGTGATCTGGCTGCTGACCAACCTGCTCTTCGGCCTCGTCAGCGTGCCGCTCGTCGGCGAGAACGCCGCCATCGCCTGGGACGCCCATCTCGGCGGCTTCATCGCGGGCTTCTTCCTGTTCCCCCTGGTGGATCCCCGAGAGCCGCGCCGGCACTGAGTCCCTGCCATCGACGCCCGGCACCTTGCCATCCGGCCGGATCGATCACACACTCGCCACAATGTGAACGAGCCGGGCCAACCCGGCCGAGAACGCCATCAGGGCGCCGCGGGCTGACGGCGCACCGGCCGCGTCACACAGGGAGAGAGCCATGACCGTCGCACGCATCCTCGCCGAGAAGGGCAGCTCCGTCGTCACCGTGAGCCCCGACAAGACCCTCGATGAGGTGATCCAGATCCTCGCCGACAAGCGGATCGGCGCCCTCGTGGTCGCCCAGGCCGACGGGACGGTGGCGGGCATCATCTCCGAGCGGGACATCATGCGGGCGCTCGCCCGGCACGGGGGCTCGGCCTTCGACGCGCCGGTCTCGGCCCACATGACCACCGCGGTCACCACCTGCGGCCGGACCACCACGATCGAGGAGGTCATGACCCTCATGACCGACGGGCGCTTCCGCCACGTGCCGGTCTGCGAGGACGGGCGGCTGATCGGCCTAGTCTCGATCGGCGACGTGGTGGCGCGCAAGATCGCCACCGTCGAGGCCGAGCACCAGGCCCTGCGCGACTACATCACGATGGCGTAGGGGCGCCGGCACCGCGCGTTTCTCTCGCCCTCCGCCCCCGGGCCGCGCCGATTCAGGGCAGGCCGCTGCGGCGCGACGCGCTCCCTCTCCTGTGCGGGAGAGGGGACCCGAGCCCCTTCGTCGACGGGCGAGCAGGCCGACATCGCGAGCCCGTATCGCCCGCGGTCCGCCTCACGCCTTCACGGGATCGAGCGTGACGTGCCAGAGGTCGGTGTCGGCCGCGTCCTTGAGGGTCACCGTCATCTGCTCGGTGGCGCCGTCCACCGCCACGTGGCCGAAGAACTGGTAGCCGGCGGCCGGCGACAGGTTCACCTGCCCCTTGTCGGGCGCCTTCACGTAGCGCAGTTGCGGCCCGAAGGTGTTGTCCAGCGCGTTCGGCCCGAAGGTGCCGGCGTGCAGCGGCCCGGAGACGAACTCCCAGAACGGCTCGAAATCCTGGAACTGCGCCTTGTCGGGGTCGTAGTAGTGGGCGGCCGTGTAGTGCACGTCGGCCGTGAGCCAGACCGTGTTGCGGATCCCCGCGCTCTTGATGAAGCGTAGCAGGTCGGCGATCTCCAGCTCGCGCCCCAGCGGCGGTCCGTCGCCCTGCGCCACCGCCTCCGAGCCGAAATTGCGGTCGGTGTCGTAGGTCACCACGAGGCCGAGCGGCATATCGGCGGCGATCACCTTCCAGGTCGCGCGGGACTCGAGCAGCGCCCGCTTCAGCCACGCGATCTGCTGCGGCCCGAGGAAGTAGGACTCTGGCCCGTATTCCGTCTGCCGGTTCTCGCCGTTCGGGCCCCGGTAGGAGCGCATGTCGAGCATGAACACGTCGACCAGCGGGCCGTAGCCGATCTTGCGGTAGACCCGGCCGGGCTCCGACGGCTCGAAGCGCATCGGCATGTACTCGTGGAAGGCCTTGGCCGCGCGCAGCTGCAGCGCCAGCACGTTCGGGTCGGCGTACTTCTTCTTCAGGTGCTCGGCCCGGGTCAGCGGCTCCCCCGGCCACCAGTTGTTGGTGACCTCGTGGTCGTCCCACTGGGCCAGGATCGGCACGGCGGCGTTCATCGCCAGCACGTTCCGGTCGGTGAGGTTGTACTTGTGCCGGCCCCGGAACTCCGCGAGCGTCTCGGCCGGCTTGGCCACCTCCTCGGTCACCCGGTTGCGCCACAGGCTGCCGTCGGGGAGCTTCACCTCGGACTGGATCGGCCCGTCGGCGTAGATCGTGTCGCCGGAATGGATGAAGAAGTCCGGCCGGTTCTTCAGGATGGCGGAATAGATCGTCATGCCGCCGCGGGCCTCGTCGATGCCCCAGCCCTGGCCCGCCGTGTCGCCCGACCAGCAGAACGACACCGAGCGCCGGTCCGCCGGCGCGGTCCGGAACCGCCCGACCTGGGCCGGCCCGACGATGGTCGGCGCGGCGACGTCCTCCAGGCGGACCCGGTAGAACACGTCCTGGCCAGCCGGTAGCCCGGTCAGCGCCACCTTCACGGTGCCGTCGGTCTCCGGCAGGGCGTCGGCGAAGACGCCGCCGCGGATGTCGGCGAAGCTCTCGGTGGTCGCCCACTCGACGATCGCCCGGGCCGGCCGGTCGGACCGGGCCCAGACCACCGCCGAGTCGGTGCCGACGTCGCCGGACTGGAGGCCGTGGGTCAGGAGCGGCCGGTCGGCGGCGCGGCTCAGGCCGGGCCGTCCGAGGCCCGTGGCCAGCCCGACGAGGCCGGCGCCTCCGGACAGCAGGATCTGACGGCGACTCGTATACATTGGAGGTCCTCCAGCATGCAGGGCGCCCATCGCAGGCGGCCACGACAGCCGGATGACGGCCTCCTCCGGAGGGAGCGCGCCCGGAACCCCTCAGGCCCGCGCGGCCGCGCCCTCCAGCACGGCCCGGATCCGGGGCAGGGCGGCGCGAGCGGCGCGGTGCCCGAGGGCGATGCCCTCCGCGGCCCGGTGGAAGTCGAACAGCCCGAAGGCCGCCAGATCCGGGCCGATGGCCACGTCCGGCGGGTCGCGCTCCAGCCGGGCCCGCGAGATCCGGTCCTGGGTGGTGTTGAACGCGTCGAGCACCACCCGCGCGATGCCCGGCACGGAGATTTCGGGCTCGGGTCGGTCGAAGCCCGGCAGGCGCCCGCGCACGACCTGCAGGAAGCCCCGGCGCGGCGGGGCCGGGTGCGGCGCCTCGCGCAAAACCGGTCCGCCGGTGTCGCCGTTGAGGTTCACGCAGATGACGAGGTCGGCCCCGAGCGCCCGGGCGAGCGCCACCGGCACCGGGTTGACCAGGGTCCCGTCCATCAGCACGCGGCCGTCATGGGCCACCGGCGGGAACAGGCCGGGGATCGCGTAGGAGGCGCGCACCGCGTCCACCGCCGGGCCCTCGGTCAGGCTGACCTCGTGGCCGGTCCCGTACTCGGTGGCGACGCAGCCGAAGCGGATCGGCAGCGTCTCGATGCGGCGCTCGCCGAGATCCGCGGCGAGGCGCTGGCGCAGGCGGTTGCCGGCGATCAGGCCTGAGCCCGGCAGGCGGGGGTCGATGAGCCCCACCACCCGACGCCGGGTCAGCGCCCGGGCGAAGGCCTCGAGCCGGTCGAGGCGCCCGGCCGCGTAGCAGGCGCCGACCACGGCGCCGATGGAGCAGCCGGCCACCACGGTCGGCGTGATGCCGCCTTCCTCCAGGGCGCGGATCACCCCGATATGCGCCCAGCCCCGTGCCGAGCCGCCCCCGAGGGCGAGCCCGACCTGCGGGCCGGGGCTCGGCGGCGCGCGGACCGGCTCGACGGTTCCGGGCGGGAAATGCGGGTCGGCGGACTCGTCTTGCCACCGCGTGGCAAGAGGGCGGTTCATCGCCCGGCGGCTTTCAGGACGACCCGGCCGTCCGCCTCCCGGACGACGCTGCGGTAGAAGCAGTCGCGCCGGCCGGTGTGGCAGCAGCCGCCGTCGCCGCCGACCTCGACGCGGATCAGCAGGGCGTCCTGGTCGCAGTCGACCCGCATCTCGACGACGCGCTGGATCTGGCCGCTGGTCGCGCCCTTGTGCCAGAGCTCCCGGCGCGAGCGCGACCAGTACCACGCCTCGCCGGTCTCGAGGGTGCGGGCCAGCGACTCGGCGTTCATGTGGGCGAGCATCAGCACCTGCCCGTCCCGCGCGTCCACCGCGATGCAGGCGACGAGGCCGTCGCGGTCGAACCGGGGCGTGAGGGCCGTGCCCTCCTCGATCTCGGCCCGGGTGCCGGGGGGAGCGAAGGCGGTGTCGCGCGCGGTCATGGTCGAGGCGTCGCCCGGGGCTACTTGGCGCCGCCGCGCACCAGGGTCAGGAAGCGGACCTGCTCGTTGGCGTTGTCCTTGAAGACGCCGCGGAACTGGCTGGTGATGGTCGAGACGCCGGCCTTCTGGACGCCGCGCATCGCCATGCAGAGATGCTCGGCCTCGACCATCACGGCGACGCCGCGGGGCTTGAGGATGCTCTCGATCACGTCGGCGATCTGGGCGGTCATGGTCTCCTGCGTCTGCAGGCGGCGGGCGAAGGTGTCGACCACGCGGGCGAGCTTCGACAGGCCGACCACGCCCCGGGTCGGGTAATAGGCGATGTGGGCAAGGCCCATGAACGGCACCATGTGGTGCTCGCAGTGGGAGTGGAACGGGATGTCGCGCACCAGCACGATGTCCGAGTAGCCCTCCACCTCCTCGAACACGCGCTCCAGCAGCTTCTCGGCGTCGACCGCGTAGCCGCCGAACAGCTGCTCGTAGGCCTTGGTGACCCGGGCCGGGGTGTCGAGCAGGCCCTCGCGGGTCGGGTCGTCGCCGGCCCAGCGCAGGAGGGTGCGCACGGCGGCCTCGGCTTCGGCGCGGCTCGGGCGGCCGGTCTCGATCCCGTCCGGGACGCGGGTCGCCGAGGCCGGCTCGGGCGCCACCTCGACGGGACGGCCCTCATCCACCGGCCGATTGTCATTGCGCATGCCGTTCAGCCCTTGCCCGTCGCCCCCGTTCCGGTCGAAACCCTGGCCGTCACCCTGGTAGGACAAGGATTTGAGCGCGGCATCCATGGCATCTCCGGCCCGCGCGATGCGGGATTTCATCGGGGTGCTGTCGGGCTTGGCGTACATCGTCGGATCGCGTCGGGCGTTCGAGGGAAGATCCCGGGCTCGAAAAGGTTTCAAGCCGGCGCCCCGGGATGGACGAAAGGCCGTGGGAACCACCGTGGCCGTTGGCGCGACCCTGGTCGACGGCCCGCCTCCTCGCGAAGCGGCCGTATGGCGCCTATATCATCGTTCGCGGGGTAACGCGCAATGCGCGATGCACGCGGCAGAGTCCCGATGGGAAGTGTGCCTCCGGCCGAGGACCCGATGCTCGACGACATCTACAACCGCCGTATCCTGGAACTCGCCGCCGACATCCCCCGGCTCGGCCGGCTCGAGAACCCGGACGCGAGTGCCACGGCCCATTCGCGCCTGTGCGGCTCGACCGTGACGGTCGACCTCGTCCTGGGCGAGGACGGCCGGGTCGCGGATTTCGCCCAGGAGGTCCGGGCCTGCGCCCTGGGACAGGCCTCCTCGTCGCTGATGGGCCGGCACGTGGTCGGCGCCAGCGCGGACGAGCTGCGCGGCGTCCGCGCGGCCATGCGGTCGATGCTCAAGGAGAACGGCCCGGCGCCCGGCGGCGCGTGGTCGGACCTCGCGGTGCTCGAGCCGGTGCGGGACTTCAAGGCGCGCCACGCCTCGACGCTCCTGACCTTCAACGCGGTGGTGGACGCCCTCGACCAGATCGCCGCCAAGCGGCAGGCCGCCTGACGGGATGGTCCGGCGCGCCGCCCACTGGGCGATCCGCGGCTACCAGCTCACGCTGTCGGGCCTGATCGGCCGCCAGTGCCGCCACTGGCCGAGCTGCTCCGAGTACACCGACACGGCCATCGCCCGGCACGGGCTCTGGCCCGGCGGCTGGATGGGCTTCGCCCGGATCTGCCGCTGCGGGCCGTTCGGCACCCACGGCATCGACCTCGTCCCCGAGCGCGTGCCGGCGCGGGCGGCGTGGTACCGCCCCTGGGCCTACGGCCGCTGGCGCGGCGTCGAGGCGCCGCCGTCGCCCTTCGCCTGCGAGGCCGTGGGGCAGGAGGCCGACGCGCGGTAGGTTTCGTTCCTGCTTTGTTTCACGTGAAACACGGGTGCAGGGCAGTCGGGCTGGCGGATCGGAGATCGCTTTTCGGAGATCCCGTGCGCCTGCCCCGCGCTCAACCGGCCTGACGGTTCGCCGCCAGCTTCTCGGCGAACTCGATCGCCTCGATGAGGCTGCGCTCGTTGGCGACGCCGGTGCCGGCGATGTCGAAGGCGGTGCCGTGATCGACCGAGGTGCGGATGATCGGCAGCCCCAGGGTGATGTTCACCCCCGACAGGTCCATCCACTTGCCCGTGGCCGGGTCGATCTCGAAGCCCAGGAGCTTGACCGGGATGTGTCCCTGGTCGTGGTACATCGCCACCACCGCGTCGTACTGGCCCGCGCGCAGCTTCACGAACACCGTGTCGCCCGGCACCGGGCCGTGCACGTCGAGCCCGTCGGCGTTGGCCGTCTCGATCACCGGTGCGCTGACATCGATGTCCTGGCGCCCGAACAGGCCGCCCTCGCCGGCATGGGGGTTGAGCGCGGCGACCGCGATCTTCGGCCGGGCGAGACCCAGCCCCTTCAGCGCCCTGTCGGTGAGGTCGATGACGAGGCGCAGGCGCTCCGGGGTCAGGCGCTTGGGCACGTCCTCCAGGGCGACGTGGGTCGTGACGTGGGAGACCCGCATGTTGCCGTGGGCCAGCATCATCACCGAGCCGCGCACGCCGGTCAGCTCCGCCAGCATCTCGGTGTGGCCGGCATAGTGGTAGCCGGCCTTGTTGAGCGCCTCCTTGTTGAGGGGCGCGGTGACGATGCCGCCGATCCGGCCGGCCAGGGCGAGGCGAACGCCGGCCTCGATCGCCTTGTAGGCGAAGCGGCCGCCGTCGGCCGAGAGCCGGCCCGGCTCGATCGGCGCGCCTTCCGCGTCGGCCTGGAGGCAGCACAGCGCCGGCCAGTCGCCGTCCTCGGCGACCTCGGGAACGGGATCGGGCAGGAGGCCGAGCGCCCGCTCCGCGCGGCGCAGGGATGGGGCGCTGCCGATGACGACGAGCTTGAGGTCGCCCGCGTCGATCCGGTCCTTCAGCCGGGCGGCGGCCTTGACGATGATCTCCGGGCCGATGCCGGCCGGATCGCCCATGGTGATGGCGAGATGTGAGGTCACGCGTCGCTCCTGCTGCGCGGAAAGCCGTTGCCGTGAAGTAGATCGCGCCAGACGCCCTCTGTTCCGAAAGCGCCGGATTTGGACACGACCGCGAGCCCGTCCCAGCGTCCGCCCCGCAGGGTCGAGCGGGGCAGGCCCGGGGTGATCTGCCCGGTGACGTCGAGGCGCGCGACGGAGAGCGCGAGGCACAGCGCCTTCAGGGTCTCGCCGCCGGCCACCAGCAGCGTGCCGGGCCGCGGGATGCGGTCGATCACCCCCGCGAAGGTCTGGGCGATCCGCGCCGCGGCGTCCTCCCGGGCGGTGCCCTCGGGCAGCGCGAGGCTCGCCAGGACGACGCCGTCCCGGTCGAGGCGCTCAGCCACCGCGCCGGCATGGTCCGGATGGCGCGCCGACAGGACGAGGTGGTGGGCGCCGCAGGCCGCGAGCTGCGCCGCGGTCTCGGGCCGGTCCGAGCCGAACAGCCCGAGGACGGGGCCGGCGAGCCGGTCGTCGCCCGGCGCCGCCACCCCGCGCGCCAGGGCCGCCGCGAGGCCGCCGCTGCCGCACCAGAGCACCGGTCCGTCGCCGCCGAGATCCGCGACCCGGGCGAGGTCGGCGTCGCTCGCCGCGTCGTAGACGGCGACGCCCGCCACCGGCCCGTCGGACACGTCGGCCCGGTGCGCCGGCAGCCCGACCGCCCGCAGGCCCTCGGCGATGTCGCCCGAGACCGGCTCGAAGCCCGCGCCGCGCCGGGCGAGCTGCTGCCCGCCCTCCGTGCAGCGTCCCTGATACGGGAAGGCCGGCGCCACCACGCAGCGCCCCCAGGTCCCGGTGCGCAGCACGGCCGCGAGTTCGGCCGCCCAGGGGCCACGCAGCAGGCTGTCGACCTTCTTGAAGGCGATGTCGGCCCCGTCCAGCCGGCGCGCGAGGGCGCCGACGATCCGGTCGGCCTCCGCGGCCGAGACTTCCCGGGTGCCGGAGTCGATCGCGAGGCAGCCGGATCCATCCCCCGCCAGGATCTCCGGCCACGCCACCGGGATCGACCCGCACAGGCCGGTGAAGCCCGCGGCCGTGTCGAGGGTGCCGGTGAGATCGTCGGCGATGAGGCGCAGGCGGGTCATGTCGGGCGGATCATGGCGGGAGCCTCGCCGGCCGCGCCCCCCGGCCGAGCGCGGCTCGCGTGCTCGTTGTCAGGTTGTCGCGCGGCATACCGACCGGCCGGCGCGGCGGTCAAGCGGGCAGCCTCGCGCCGCGGATCGACCGCCGCCCGGGCGAGGCCGCTGGGTCCAGGGAGCCGGAGAGGGACGGGGACGTCGCTGACGACATCCGGGCCGCCGCAGATCGTGCCGGGCCGCGCCCAGGCAGGGATGGGCCCGCGCAGTTGTCACCATGTGCACCGGTCCGGCCGCGCGTTGCGCGGCCTCGTCGAAAGGTTGTAGCAGGCCGCCGGGGGGAAGGCGGGTGCCAGGATCCGGAACGGGCCGGCATCGGAAGGGCGACCCATGCAGATTCCCATCAAGCGCTCCCTGGAGCGCGTGCCCGGCGGCCTGATGGTGGTGCCGCTGTTCCTCGGCGCGATCCTCCACACGCTCTTCCCGGACACCGCGACCTTCTTCGGCTCGTTCACCGGCGCGCTGTTCAACGGCGCGCTGCCGATCCTGGCGGTCTTCTTCGTCTGCATGGGCGCGGGCATCGACTTCCGCGCCGCCCCGGCGATCGCCCGCAAGGGCGGCGTCCTGCTGGCCGCCAAGGTCGGCGTCGCGGCGATCATGGGCGTGGTGTTCGGGCAGATCCTCGGCGAGGCGCCGGTGGTCGGGGGCGCCTTCGCGGGGCTGTCGACGCTGGCGATCGTCGCTGCCATGAACGACACCAACGGCGGGCTCTACCTCGCCCTGATGGGCCAGTTCGGCCGCCCGAAGGATGCGGGCGCCTACGCGATCATGAGCCTCGAATCCGGGCCGTTCCTCACCATGGTGACGCTCGGGCTGGCGGGCCTGTCGGCCTTCCCGTGGCCGACCCTGGTGGGCAGCATCCTGCCGCTGCTGATCGGGATGATCCTCGGCAACCTCGACCGCGACATGCGCGCCTTCCTGTCGGGGGCGGCGCCGGTGATGATCCCGTTCTTCGCCTTCGCCCTCGGCTTCGGGCTCGACCTCGCCAAGATCTGGCAGGCGGGCCTCCTCGGCATCGGCCTCGGCGTGGCGGTGGTGGCGATCACCGGGGCCGCCCTGTTCGTCGCCGACCGCCTCACCGGCGGCAACGGCGTGGCGGGCGTCGCCGCCGCCTCGACGGCCGGCAACGCCGCCGCCGTGCCGGCGATCATCGCCGCCGCCAACCCGGCCTACAAGGAGGCCGCCGGCCCCGCCACCGTGCTGGTGGCGGCGAGCGTGGTGGTCACGGCGCTGCTCGTGCCGCTGCTGACCGCCTTCGTGGCGGGGCGGGTCCGCCCGGACGCGGCCGAGGAGGATCCGGCGCCAGTCCCCAGCCCCGCTCCGACCGCACCCTGACGTCTCGCGCGGTCTAGCTGCGCGTCCCGCGCGACCGGCGGCAACCGAAGTCTCCGAGTCCGGTTGTCCCTCCAGGAAGCGCGGCACGGCCGCGTCTCACGGCGAACCGGAGCGGGCACTGCATGTCGACCGAATCCAGAGGCAAGACGCATATCGACATCTACGACCGCGCCACCCGCGAGGAGTGGGCGCAGCGTTTCGGCGTCAGCGAGGAGAGGCTGCGCAAGGCGGTGACCATGGTCGGCAGCCGGATCACCAGCGTCGCCGCCTATCTCGACAAGCCGGCCGCCTGAGACCGGCGCCATGGAAGTGCCCCCCGATTTCCGTCCGCCTCCGGATCATCCGATGGGGGGGACACTGGCGCACGGATCCGCACTCGGGTCCGAGTCTGGGTCCGAGCCCGCGCCGGGACCCGCGTCCGGGACCGACGCGGCGGCACCGCAGCCTTCGGCGCGGTCGTCCGACACGATCACGTTCGAGCAGATCCGCGAGCGGGCCTACGAGCTCTGGGAGCGCAACCACAGGCCCGAGGGCTTCGAGATCGAGTTCTGGCTGCTGGCCGAGCGGGAACTGCGCAAGGAGCGGGATCGCCGGAAGGCCGACGCGGCGCCGGCAGCGCCGCGCTCCGATCCGCCGCCGGCCTGACGGTCTCCGACCTTCATCCGAGACGGTCCCGGGTCACGGCGGACCCGGGGTCGGATGACCTTCAGGCCTCGATCGCCGCCCGGGCTTCCTTCACCGCCGCCTCGAAGGCGACGAACGCCGTGGTGGCCGAGTCCCAGGTCTGGCTGCGCACGTGGCGGACCAGGGCGGCCGCCTGCTCGCGGGCCTGCGCCAGGGGCTTCTCGATGGCGGCCGGCCGCGTCGCGTCGGCGGGGATGCCCTCCGGCGGCGTGTCGGTCGAGCGCATGCCGACCAGGGTCGCCGCGATGGCGCGCCGCCACGCGGCGCAGTCCGCCGACAGGCGGATCACCCGCTGATCCGCCGCGGTGCCGGTCTGCCGGTCGAGCAGGGTGCGGCCGAGATCCTCGATCCGTCCGAGCTGAGCGAGGGCGTCGCCGATCTCGCGGCGGGCCTTGTCGGTCCCTTCCGCGATGCGGCCGACGTTCTGGGCGATGTCGCCGGTGGCCTGCATCTGCTGGCCGAGGATCTCGGAGGCCTCACGCATCTGCGCCGCGACGTTCGCGACGGCGCCGCTCTCGGCCTCGACGCGGGCATTGGCCCGAACCATCGCGGACGCGCCGGCCTCGACGGCGTTGCGGCTGCGCGTCACGGCGGCCTGCATCGCCGCCATCTCCTCGCGCAGGCCGCTGACCCGCGCCCGGATCTCGTCCGTCGCCTTCGCGGTCTGCGCCGAGAGCGTCTTCACTTCGGCGGCGACCACCGCGAAGCCGCGGCCGGCCTCGCCGGCCCGCGCCGCCTCGATCGTGGCGTTGAGCGCCAGCAGGTTGGTCTGGGCCGAGATCGCCGCGATCGTGCCGGCCATCTCCTCGATCCGCAGCGCCGCGGTGGAGAAGCTGTCGAGCCGGCTGCCGATCTCCTCGGTGCCTTCCTCGATCCCGCGCATGCCGTCGGTGGCGCGATGCAGGTCGCCCACGCAGGTGGCGATGCCGGCCCGGGCCGTCTCGGCCATCTCGGCCGCCGACGAGGAGCGGGCGGCGATCTCACCCGTGGTCGCGGCGAGCTCCTCGCTGGCGGCCGCGATGAGCCGGGCCTGCTCGGCGGTGCCGGAGGCGTCGTGGGTCATCCAGCCGATCGAGGTGCCGGCGTCGGACGCGGAGGCGGACAGGCGCGCCAGGAGAGTCAGCCATTCCCGATCGACGGCCGGCTCCGCGACGGGCGTCGGGGCCGTCTCGACTGGCAAGACCGCCGCCGTCTCGACCGGGGCGGTCGTCGTCACCGGGGTTGCTAGCGCGTCAGGGATCTGACGCTGCCGGCGCAAACTGAACATGCGGGCCTCTCCGACACTCTAATCGGGGCGCATGGTCACACAGAACCTTCAACCAATGGTGAAGGATAGATCAGTCTCTCGACAAGCGTTGCGGGGCATCGGTGCAGCGCAACACGTCTACTTCGAGGAGTTGCGCCCCCTGATAGCGCTCTATCAGGGGGCGCAATGCTTCATTCGCCGGTCAGGGCCGCCTTGGTGCGCGACCACCAGCCGGCGCGCTTCGGCCGGTCCGGATCGGACGGCGGCGTCAGCACGATCGCCACGGGCTCGGGCGCCGGCTCGGCGGGAGCGGCCTCGGGCGAGCCGGCCTCGGCCTGCGCACCGACGGTCGCCCGATCGGCCGCCGGCGCCGCGGACTCGACCGGGGCCACCGGCAGGTCCACCGCGGTTTCGGTCCGGTCCTCGGCGGCCGCGGCCGGCGCCGCCTCGATCGCCTCGGCCACAGCCTGGGCGCTCACCGGCTCCTCCGCCGACAGGGCGACGACATCGCCCGCGGCTTCCGGCGCGTCGTCCGTCTCGGACGCCTCGCGGGTGCGGCCCTCGCTGCGACCGCGGCCGCCCCGGCGCCCGCGGCGGCGGCGACGGCCGCCCTCGTCCTCGGACCGCGCCGCCTCGTCCGAACCTGCGACGGCCTCGTCGGCCTCGCCGGCCTCCGCGGCGACGGCCGCAGCGGGAGCCTCGGTCCCGGCCGGCTGCGCGCCGTCCCAGTCCCCATCGCTCCGTTCCGCGTCCGAACGGGCGTCGTCGCGGCCGTCGTCCTGCTGGTCGTCCTGATCGTCGTCGCCGCGATCGTCCTCGGCGCGCCCGTCCTCGCCGCGGCCCTCCTGGCGACCGCCGCGCCGGCGGCGGCGACGGCGCCGGCGGCGGCCCTCGCCCTCCTCGCGCGACCCGTCCTCGCGGGCCTCGGCGCGGCCCTCGTCGGCCTCGCCCTCGGCGTCGGTCTCGGTCTCAATCTCGGTCTCGGCCTCGTCGGCCTCCTCGTCCTCGTCGTCGAACTCCATCGCGGGCGAGATCGCCTGGGCGCGCACGCCCGTGACCGGGCCCTCCGCCCGCTGGGCCGGCTCACCGCGGTCGAGCTGGAACGGTGTGGTCGCCGCCAGCCGCTCGTCGGCCGCGATCGTGATCGTCACGCCGAAGCGCACCTCGAGCTCGCGCAGGTGTCCGCGCTTCTGGTTGAGGATGTAGAGCGCGATCTCGGTGCGGGTGCGCAGGACGAGGTTGTGGGAGGCCGACTTGAGCAGCACCTCCTCGATCGAGCGCAGGATGTGCAGCGCCACCGACGCGGTGGCGCGCACGAAGCCCGAGCCGCCGCAATGGGCGCAGGGGATCGAGGAGGATTCGAGCACGCCGGTGCGGATCCGCTGGCGGCTCATCTCCAGGAGGCCGAAGGGCGAGATCCGGCCGACCTGGATGCGGGCGCGGTCGTTCTTCAGGCACTCGTTGAGCTTCTTCTCGACGGCGCGGTTGTTCCGCTTCTCCTCCATGTCGATGAAGTCGATGACGATCAGGCCCGCGAGGTCGCGCAGCCGGAGCTGGCGGGCGACCTCCTCGGCGGCCTCCAGGTTCGTCTTGAGGGCGGTGTCCTCGATGTCGTGCTCGCGGGTGGCGCGGCCGGAGTTCACGTCGATCGAGACCAGGGCCTCGGTCGGGTTGATCACGAGGTAGCCGCCGGACTTCAGCGAGACGTGCGTGGAGAACATCGCGTCGAGCTGCTGCTCGACGCCGAAGCGGGCGAAGATCGGCGTCGAGTCGCGGTAGGGCTTCACGACCTTGGACTGGCCGGGCATCAGCATCCGCATGAAGTCCTTGGCCTCGCGGTAGGCGTCCTCGCCGGCGACCAGAACCTCGTCCAGATCCTTGTTGTAGAGGTCGCGGATGGCGCGCTTGATCAGCGAGCCCTCCTCGTAGACGAGGGCCGGCGCCATCGACGTCAGGGTCAGCTCGCGGACCGACTCCCACAGGCGCATCAGGTACTCGAAGTCGCGGGCGATCTCGGGCTTGGACCGCGAGGCGCCGGCGGTGCGCAGGATGACGCCCATCCCCTCGGGCACCTCCAGGTCCTGCACGACCTCCTTCAGGCGCTTGCGGTCGGCCGCCGAGGTGATCTTGCGGGAGATGCCGCCGCCCCGGCCGGTGTTGGGCATCAGCACCGAGTAGCGGCCGGCGAGCGACAGGTAGGTGGTGAGCGCCGCGCCCTTCGTGCCGCGCTCCTCCTTGACCACCTGCACCAGGATGATCTGGCGGCGCTTGATCACCTCCTGGATCTTGTACTGGCGGCGGTAGTGGCGCGGACGCTCCGGGATCTCGGCCAGCGCGTCGCCGTTGCCGCCGACCTGGGCGATCTTGGGCTCGGCGTCGGGATCGTCGGACTCCTCATCGGACTCCTCGTCCGAGTCGTCATCCTCGTCGGACTCGTCCTCGTCGTCCTCCGACTCGTCCTCATCCTCGTCGTCGTCGGATTCCTCGTCGTCCTCCTCGGAGGCCTCGTCCGACGCTTCGTCCGACGGGTCGGCGGCGGTCGGCGCGGTCTCCTCGGCCTCGCTCGCCCTAGCCTCGCTCTCCTCCGTCACGATCGCGTGCGCGGCGGTCTCGTCCGGCGCGTCGGACACGGTCAGTGCCTCCGCCACGGCGATGCGGTCCTCCGGCTCGGAGGGGGCGTCCTCGGACGGGGCGGAGTCGGCGGCGACCGACTCCGACGCGGCGGGGGCCGCCTGCGCCTCGACCGGCGCGGTCTCGGTCGCGGGCTCGGCGGCCTGCGCCGGCTCACCCTCCGGGAGGTCGCCGGCGGCGGCCTCGGAGGCGAGGGCCTCCTGCACGGCCTCGGGGTTCTCGGACAGCGTGTCGGGCTGGACGGCCGGGTCGATCCCCGACTCGTTCCGGATCTCGGCCTGGTCCTCGCTCTCGGGCGCCGCGTGCGTGTCCTCGGCGCTCACGGTCTCGTCGGCGCCGCGGGCGCGGGCCTCGGCACGGCGGCCGCGGGACCGGCGCGACGACGACCGGCGGCGGCGCTCCTCGCGCTCGCGGTGCTCCTCGGCGTCGCGGGCCTCCTCCTCCAGGAGCGCCTGCCGGTCGGCCAGCGGGATCTGGTAGTAGTCGGGATGGATCTCGTTGAAGGCCAGGAAGCCGTGGCGGTTGCCGCCGTACTCGACGAACGCCGCCTGGAGCGACGGCTCCACCCGGGTGACCTTGGCGAGGTAGATGTTGCCGCGCAGCTGGCGCCGGTTGGCGGCTTCGAAGTCGAACTCCTCGACCCTAGACCCGTGGACCGTGACGACCCGGGTCTCCTCCGGGTGCATCGCGTCGATCAGCATTTTGTTGGCCATGTCGGACTCTCGGCATGGCGGCCGACGTCGTTCTCCGTGCCCGTGGTCCCGGCGGCGCCTCGCCCGACGTCAATGCTGTCGGGCGGGATGCCGGCCTCGTCGCCGAGGCGGATGGGTTCGAGGGGAAATTGCCGTCAACCGCCGTTCGGCGCCCTGGGCGCCTGGGGTTGAAACAGGCCGGGCGGACGGACGGACCGGCGTGACGCACCGTTTGCGCCTCCGGGGCACGCGCAGCCTTATGCTGGGCCGTGCGTCCGTCCATCGTGGTCCCGACCTCGCGAAACAATCTCGGCCGGCGGGGGACCGGCCGTGAATTCCTGGGTGCGGCGGAGGATCTCCGCCGCGTCGTGCGACACCTGCCCGATCGCGGGCGGCACATGCCGCCGCCAAGCGGACCGACAGGGCCCGCCGCGACACCGCGACCGCTTTCGCGAGGAATTCGGTCACGTCCGCGGGCCGTTGCGGCGACCGGCGGGACCGGAGAGGGGTCGACATCATTACAGACCGCTGCGCGGATTTGGCAAGGGTCAACGTGAATAGATGTCACGGGCCTGTCACGGTGAACGCGGCGCCACGCGACAGGCGTGTGCCTACTCCGCCGCTTCGAGCCGCGGTGTCACCCCGGCGAGCGCCGCGGGCTTCGGGCCGCCGGTCGCCCAGTCGAGCAGCTCGACCGTGTGGACGATCGGGATGCCGGTGCCCTTCCCGATCTGCGTGGCGCAGCCGATGTTGCCGGTGGCGATCACGTCGGGGCGCACGCGCTCGATGTTGGCGACCTTCCGGGCGCGCAGCTTCGCGGCGAGCTCCGGCTGCAGGATGTTGTAGGTCCCCGCCGAGCCGCAGCAGATGTGGCCCTCGGGCACGTCCTTCACGGTGAAGCCCGCGCGCTTCAGCAGCGTCTTGGGCTCCAGGCGGATGCCCTGGCCATGCTGCATCGAGCAGGCGGAGTGGTAGGCGACCACGAGATCGCTCTCGGCCACCGGCGCGAGGTCGAGGAGCGCCACGTACTCGGTCACGTCCTTGGCCAGGGCGGAGACCCGCCGCGCCTTCTCGGCGTAGGCCGGGTCGTCGCGGAACATGAAGCCGTAATCCTTGATGGTCGTGCCGCAGCCCGAGGCCGTGACCAGGATCGCGTCGAGGCCCTGGGCGATCTCGGCGTCCCAGGCGTCGATCGCCTGCCTGGCGTGGGCGTGGGCCGAGTGCTCCTTGCCCATGTGGTGGGTCAGCGCCCCGCAGCAGCCCTCGTTCGCGTGCACCACCTCGATCCCGTGCCGGTTGAGCAGCCGGATCGCGGCGGCGTTGAAGTCCGGCCGCAGGACGCTCTGGGCGCAGCCGCGCAGGAGGGCGACGCGCCGGGCGGGCGTCCCGGCCGCCTGACCGCCCGCCGGCGGGAACCGGCCGGGCCGGTTCGTCGGCTCGCGGGGCGGCGCCCCGGCCGGCGCGAGGTCGAGCATGGCCGCGAGGCGGTTGCCGACCCGCGGCAGCCGGGCCACCAGCCCCCGGAACGGCGCGCCGAGCTTGGCGGCGGTGAGCGCGAGGCGGAAGCGGCCCGGATAGGGCAGGACCTGGGCGAGCAGCGCCCGCAGGAACCGGTCGCCGGCGGGGCGCGCGTAGGTCTCCTCGATATGGGCCCGGGCGTGGTCGACGAGGTGCATGTAGTGCACCCCCGATGGGCAGGTGGTCATGCAGGACAGGCACGAGAGGCAGCGGTCGACGTGCTTGACCACCTCCTGCGAGGCCGGCTTGCCGCCCTCCAGCATGTCCTTGATCAGGTAGATCCGCCCGCGTGGGGAATCGAGCTCGTCGCCGAGCAGCAGGTAGGTCGGGCAGGTCGCCGTGCAGAAGCCGCAATGCACGCAGGTCCGCAGGATCTTCTCCGACGCCGCCATGGCGGGATCGGCGAGCTGGGCGGGGGCGAAGTTGGTCTGCACGGGTCGCGTCCTCGGCGCCACGGCTCCCCACGCTCGGGGAGGGGCGGGATCTGAAGCTTCAGAGTCCGGCGTACATCCGGCCGGGGTTGAGCACCCCGGCGGGGTCGTGCGCCGCCTTGATGCCGGCGGTGAGCCGCATCAGCGGCTCGGCCAGCGGCTCGAACACCGGCACGGCGGCGCGCACGGCGTCGGGGGCCCGCACCAGCGTGGCGTGGCCGCCCTGAGCCCGCACCGCCCGGCGCACCGTCGCGGCGCCGGCATCGCCCGCCGCGCCGGTGGCGAGCCAGATCAGGCCGCCGCCCCAGTCGAAGAACCAGCGCGCGTCGCGCTCGGCCGCGACCGCCGCCGCCAGGGCCGGCCCGCGGGTCGGCGCGGTGGAGATCCGCCACAGGGCGGCCTCCCGCGGCTCGGCGAGCGGCGCCGCGTCGCGCACCGTCCGCCACAGGGCGGCGCCGGCCTCGCCGTCGATGATCTCGGGCTGGCCGTAGCGCTTCAGCAGGCGCCGCAGCTCGCCCGTGCGGTAGTCGATGGAGTCGGAGAAACCCTCGAGGCGCATCAGGGTCCGCGCCTCCGGGGCGCCGATCCCCGCCGGCAGGTGCGCGGCGCCCGTGAGCTCGAAGGGCGAGCCAAGCGCCTCCGACAGGGCGGTCACCGCCCGCGTGTCGTCCAGGCCGGAGAAGACCAGGGTCGCCACCCGCTCGCAGGCGGGCAGCACCTTGAAGGTGACCTCGGTGAGGAGGCCCAGCGTGCCGTGGGCGCCGGCCATCAGCTTCACGAGATCGAGGCCGGTGACGTTCTTCATCACCCGGCCGCCCGACTTGATCGCCTCGCCGCGCCCGTTGACGAAGCGCACGCCGATCAGGCTGTCCCGGGCGGCGCCGGCATTGATCCGCCGGGGGCCGGCATTGTTGATCGCCGCCACGGCCCCGAGGGTCGGCTCGCCGGCGGTGCCGTACAGGCCGCGCAGGTCCATCGGCTCGAAGGGCAGCATCTGGCCGCGGGAGGCGAGCAGCGCCTCGACCTCGGCGAGCGGCGTCCCGGCCCGGGCCGCCACCACCATCTCGGCGGGCTCGTAGAGCGTGACGCCGGTGAGCGCCTGCGCGGAGAGCGTCGCGCTGTCCTGCGCGGGCCGGCCGAGCCCCGCGGCAGTGCCGCCGCCGGCGAGGCGCAGGCCCTCGCCGCGCCCGGCGGCGGCCCGCACGATCTCCCCGGCCTCCGCCTCGGTGCCGGGCTCGTAGACGCCCATCGTTCCCGTCCCGGTCCTGTTTGTATCCATTCCAGGACGGGTGTCGCCGGATCCGGCGGCGGATTCAAGCGCAGGCGGAGTCGCGGGGTTTCAGCGGCGGGATTTCCACTGCGCCGCCTTCGCGTGAGCCTACTCCGCCGGCACGGTCCGCGCCGGGCGCAGGCGCGCCAGGACCTGACGGCGCAGGCCGGCGATGTCGAAGATCCAGACCAGGGCGCCGTAGAGAACCATCCCGGACGGGACCAGCACGGCCAGGGCGGTGGCGGGCGGCAGCTGCCGGAAGGGGGCGAGGGCGAGCCCCATCGCCGCGCAGGCGAGCGCGGCGACGCCGATCTCGCCCCAGGGCAGCGCGATGCGCCCCGGGCCGGTGAGGGCGCGCCAGCCGAGCCACGTTCCGGCGGCGGCGAGGCCCGCGGTCTGCGCCACCGCGACGCCGAGCCCGCCCATCCGGTCCGGGAGGACCAGCAGGCCGGCGCCGTTCACCGCGAGGCCGACCAGGGCGGCGGCGACCACCGGCAGGGTCTTGCGGCGGATCTGGAAGACCGGGTTGAGGGCGTAGAACATCATCGCGAGGCAGAACAGGCCCGGCATCAGCACGGTGCTGTAGGTCTCGAACGGTCCACGATAGGCGTCCGGCACCACCAGGCCCTGGAGGGCCGGCAGCACCGCCCAGAAGCCGACCGCGCAGGGCGCCAGCAGGGCGAACACGGTGCCGGCATTGGCGGCGACCTGCGCCTCGGCGGCGGCGCGGCCGCTCTGCTCCTCGGCCTGCACGGCGAACTGGAACAGCAGCAGGTCGAGGGCGGTGCCCAGCGTCATCAGCGAGCGCGAGGTGACGTCGGCCGCCAGGGCGAAGTAGCCGGCCTCGGCGAAGCCGGCATGGCCCGCGATGGCGCCGCGATTGACGAAGGCGAGGCACTGGTAGGCGGTGTTGGCGGCGATCAGCGGCAGGCCGTAGCGCGCGAAGACCCGCCAGGTCGTCGACAGGCGCGGCCGCTCGAGGGGCGTGCGCGGGTCGCGCAGGGGGTGGCGCAGCACCGCCACCGCGAGGAGCTGGCTGAGCCCCGCCGCCGCCAGCACCCAGGCCGGCTGGGGCAGCCACCACGCCGCCGCGGCCATCATGGCGAAGGACAGGACGTTCTTCACCGCCACGAGGCCGAGATAGAGCTTGCCGTCGAACCGCGCCCGGGCGAGGGCCGCGTGGTAGTCGAACACGCCGATGCCCAGGGCCGCGAGGCCGGTGCCGCACAGGACCGCCTCGCGCCCGTCGGCGCCGCCGGCGAAGCCGAAGGCCCCGCACAGGGCCGCGGCGGCCAGGAGCAGCGCGCCGATGCGCAGGTAGGCCCGGTCGAGCCCGTGGCGGATCCACGGCTCGTCGACGCGCACGCGCCCCGAGTAGAACCGCGTCGCCGACAGGCGCAGCCACTCGAACAGCACCGTGTTCAGCACGATGGCGCCGGTGGTCGCGAGGGCGAACCGGCCGAAATCCGCCGGCCCCAGCAGCTTGGCGATCAGCAGGCCGAGGACGAAGTTGAGCCCCGCATTGATGACGAAGGCGACGATCACGGCCATGGACGGCGACTCATGCGCGGCGGGATTGCCCCCGCCCGTTGCGTACGCTGTAGCGCGCGAGCCGTAAGACTCCCCTAAACGGGCGAGATCGGGGCGGAGACCCGCGCGGCTCCCGGCACCGTCCGGTCACGCGGCCCGGACGGTGTCGAGGAAGCGCGCGACCTCGGCCGCGAGCGTCTCGGACTGGCGCGACAGCGCGGACGCCGCCGCGAGCACCGCGTTGGCCGCCCGGCCGGTCTCCTCGGCGGCCCCGGCGACGCCGAGGATCGTGCGGGTCACCGCGCCGGTGCCGACGGCCGCCTCCCCGATGTTGCGGACGATCTCCCGGGTGGCCGATCCCTGCTCCTCCACCGCCGCCGCGATCGCGCTCGCCACGCCGCTGATCTCCTGGATCCGCCCCGTGATCGCGCCGATCGCCGCGACGGCCCCGCCGGTCACGCCCTGGATGCCGGCGATCTGGCCCGCGATCTCATCGGTCGCCCGGGCGGTCTGCGCGGCCAGGGCCTTCACCTCGCCGGCGACGACCGCGAAGCCATGACCCGCCTCGCCGGCCCGGGCGGCCTCGATCGTGGCGTTCAGCGCCAGCAAGTTGGTCTGCCCGGCGATCGCCGCGATCAGCCCGATCACGTCGCCGATCCGCGCGACCGCGTCGCTCAGGTCCCGGACCATCGCGCCGGTCTGCCCCGCTTCCGCGACGGCCCCCTGGGCGAGCCGGGTCGATCCCTCGACCTGCCGGCCGATCTCCTCCACGGAGACGCCGAGCTCCTCGGCCGCAGCCGCCACGGTGCCGACGTTGGTGGCGGCCTCCTCGGCGGCGGCCGCCACGGTGCTGGACTGGCTGGCGGTCTCGGTCGCGGTGGCCGTCATGGTCTGGGCCGTGCCCTGCAGCGCGGTGGCCGCGTCCGATACCTGGGCGATGACGCCGCCGACCGTCCGCTCGAAGCGCTCGGCCATCGCCCGCAGGTCGGACCGGCGCCGTGCCTCCGCCACCTGACGCGCCTCGGCGGCCTCGGATTCGAGCTGGCGGCCGCGGATGAGGTTGTCCTTGAACACCTGGACGGCCCGCGCCATGGCGCCGATCTCGTTGCGGTAGGTGCGCGCCGGGACCGTGACGGAGGCGTCCCCGTCGGCCAGCGCCCCCATCGTGGCGGTCAGCACCCGGAGCGGGCGCAGCACGCCGCCGAACAGGGTCCACAGGCCGAGGGCCACCAGCAGGATCACCGCCAGCAGCGCCGCCCCGCTGCGCGCGACGTCGCCCTGCGCCTCCTCGGCGAGGGCCTCGGCGCGCGCCACCATCGCGTCGAGGGCCGCGTCGCAGAGGGCCACGAGGGAGCGCTGGTTCGCGGTGTTGCGGTCGCGCAGCTCAGCGAAGGTGTGGCGCGGGGGCGCGTGCGTGCTGAGCGCGTCGAAGACCGCCCGCGCGATGGCCTCGGTGTCGCCCTCGAAATTGGCGGCCTTCGCCCGTTCGTACGCGGCCCGCACCGTTTCCGAGACGTCGACCGCGGCCTCGGTGGTGCGGCGCCACGCGGACAGAAGCTCGGTCCGCTCCGCCGCCGCCGCGACCGTCTCGGGCAGGGACCACGCCGCGCCGGCGACCAGCGAGGCCTGTACCCGGACCGCGACGTTGCCGCTGGCGACGCGCGTCTCCCAGGCCGCCTGCTTGAGGGCGAGATAGCGCTGCAGCACCGGATCGGACCGGGGAATGGCCGCGTCGACCGCCTTCAGCGTGGCCGTCAGCGCCTCGAGCAGGTCCTGGAAGGCGGCCATCGCGGCGTCCCGCAGCGCCGGGTCACGCCGGGCCAGCGGCAGCCCGAGGGCCGCGTCGATGCGGGGACGCAGGTCTGCCATCGCCGCCTGCGCGGTGCTCAGGCGCTCGAGCGTCGCGCTGACCGCCGGCTCTGCCAGATCGCCCAGGCTGCGCCGGGCCCGGCCGTAATGCTCGGTCAGCGCCTGCCGGCTCCCCGCGATGGTCGACAGGGTCTTCGCGTCCGCCGGCGCCTCACCCCCGAGGGCGAGCGTCGATCCGCGCTCGAGCCGCAGCGGCAGGATCGTCCGGAGGAGGCCCTGGCTCGCCTGCGTCAGGGTCAGGGCTCTGGCGGCGCCCGCCGCCCGCGCCCGCGCGTCGACGAGTGTCCGCACCGCGTTGCCCAGCGCCATGCAGGCCATGATGACGATCACCAGGCACAGCAAAGTCCGGATCGAGAAGCGTCCCAGCCAGCGAGTCATCGGTGAGATCTCATGTCCCGCGATGATCTGTCTTAGAACGTAAGGTTTTGTCAGGCAATCGACCGAAATTCTTCGACAGAAGTACGGATTTATAGGTCGATAATCGACCGAATTGTGAAGTAATATGAGACAAACACCAGAATTGGCGAGAATTTTCGGGAATTGGACCGCATTCTCGCGTGACGATATCGGCGCGGTCGCCGGCCGCGCGGCGGGTCTGTGCCGGTCCGTGGCGCGGCGCGAGGGACCAGGTATCCTGCGGGCGCACTCCCGAAGAGCCGCAGGTTCAGCGCTGTCGGCCTGCCGGTGCCCCCGCGATGACGGAGTGTGGCGCGAGGACGCGCCTGGCCGGATCTCGCTATCGCCGGGACGGTGTGCGGGCCAGCCGGCGGCTGGGCGGTGGTCCGCGCGGCAGTCCGCGCGGCGCCTACAGCGCGCGCTCGTAGCGCCACGCCTCCATCCCGTCCTCGTAATAGTCCGGCCGCACGGCGAAGCGGGTGTAGCCCCGGCGCTCGTAGAGGCGGATGCCGGCGCCGTTGTCGGCGCGCACCTCCAGCCGGAGCCGGTCGCAGCCCTCGGCGCGGGCGCGGGCCTCCGCGGCGTCGAGGAGACGGCCGCCGAGGCCGAGGCCGCCGCGATTCGGCGCCACCGCGATCGAGGCCAGCCGGGCGATCCGGCTGCCGCGCCGCCGCTCCAGCACCGCGGCGCCGACGAGCACCGGAACGGGATCCCGGTCCGGCGGGTCGATCAGGGCCGCCAGCACGTCCATGGAGGGCGAGCGGATCGCGTGGCGGATCGCCCGGCGCTCGGCCCGGTCGGTGGCGAAGGCGGCGTGCTCCAGGGCGACGAGGGCGTCGAGATCGGCGAGCGTGGCGGTGCGAATCGTCGGCTCGGGGAGCCCGTCGCCGACCGGGCTGCGCAAGGGGGCGCTCATGACCGGGCGCTCACAGGGAGGCGCTCACGCCCGCGCCGTCGCGGTGAATCTGGTCGGCCCGGCCATCGCTCGCTCGCCTGAGTACTCTGCCCCGTCCGGTCAGATGCCCGCTTCCGCCCCGCTTGGGAAGCCCGCACGGCCCCGTCGACGCGGTCGGGACGCGTCGTCGATGCGTCGTTTTTGCAACGGAGCGCGCGGGGTGTGGATTGCGGGCGGAAAAGCGGGCGTTCCGGGGCGGTTTCCCCTTGTCGCGCGGGTCCCGTCTCCGTATATGCGCCGTGCCCAATTTCGCACGTGCCTGTGGCCGCGTGTCGGTTGGTGGGCATCCGGTCAACTGCCGGACAGCCGCCAGGGGTCTTAAAGGATCGATGGTCGCAAGGGTGGATCCCTACGGCCGGCATCCAGGTGGCAACACCGGACCCCGACAACAACCGGCAGCCGGAGGCGAAACCGGCGAACCCCGCTCTCCACGGGGGACGCAGCTTAAAGCAACGACGAACGGGCTTTTTTGGTCTCGTCGGCCCTCCACAGGCCGGCACCGAAGAGGCTTGTTTCTCTTTGCCCGGCGTGCGGTGGGGGTCCTCCCTTCCAATCCACGGCAGCTTCCGGGTGCTCTGCGCCCGCTCCGACGCACGCGTCTCCAAAGCGCGTGGGTCCGCGCGACGCATCGCCCCCTGACGCCGGCGGCCAATCCTGGCCGTCATCTTCGACAGCGCGCCCCGCGTAGGGCGCTCGCGAACCCGTGCCGGGAGACGACCATGACCGACCGCATCCGTGACTTCCTGCGCGTGCGCCGCGACCTCGGTCAGGACGAGGGCCCCGTGATGGTCCTCGACCTCGACGTCGTGCGCGACAACTACACCGCCTTCGCGCGCTCCCTGCCGGACACCCGCGTGTTCTACGCCGTGAAGGCGAACCCGGCCCCCGAGGTGCTGCGCCTGCTCGCCGAGATGGGCTCCTGCTTCGACACCGCCTCGGTGGCCGAGATGGAGATGGTGCTGGCCGCCGGCGCCACCGCCGACCGGATCTCCTTCGGCAACACCATCAAGAAGGAGCGCTGCGTCGGCCGCGCCCTCAAGCTCGGCATCCGCCTGTTCGCGGTCGATTGCCAGGCCGAGGTCGAGAAGATCGCCCGGGCCGCCGACGCGCTGGGTGTGCCGGCGGGCGAGGTGCGGGTGTTCTGCCGCATCCTGTGCGACGGCGCGGGCGCCGACTGGCCGCTCTCCCGCAAGTTCGGCTGCGTGCCCGAGATGGCCGCGGACGTGCTGGAGCACGCCCACCGCCAGGGGCTCGAGGCCTACGGCATCTCGTTCCACGTCGGCTCGCAGCAGGGCAACACCGAGGCCTGGGACGGGGCGCTCGGCTCCGCGGCGGCGATCTTCCGCGAGTGCGCGGAGCGCGGCATCGGCCTCTCGATGGTCAATCTCGGCGGCGGCTTCCCGACCAAGTACCTCAAGGCGGTGCCGGGCGTGGAGAGCTACGGCGAGGCGATCTTCCGGGGCCTGACCAAGCATTTCGGCAACCAGATCCCCGAGACGATCATCGAGCCGGGCCGCGGCATGGTCGGCAATGCCGGCCTGATCGAGGCCGAGGTCGTGCTCGTGTCGAAGAAGTCCGCCGAGGCCGACGAGGTCCGATGGGTCTACCTCGACATCGGCAAGTTCGGGGGGCTCGCCGAGACCATGGACGAGGCGATCCGCTACCCGATCCGCACTGCGCGGGACGGGGAGGCGACCGAGCCCTGCGTCATCGCCGGCCCGACCTGCGACTCGGTGGACGTGCTCTACGAGCGGCAGCTCTACCCGCTGCCGGTCTCGCTCTCGATCGGCGACAAGGTGCTGATCGAGGGGGCGGGCGCCTACACCACGACCTACGCGGCGGTGGCCTTCAACGGCTTCCCGCCCCTTCAGCAGATCGTCATCTGATCCTTCCTAGGATCAGGACGGGTTCCGGCTGAGGGACGCAGGCTCCTCCGTCCTCGCGAGGGGAGCGAAGCGATCCAGGGACGCGCGACGCCTTCCGACGTTTCGCTGTCCTGGGTCACGTCGCTTCGCTCGTGATGACGGGGAAGGCGACCCGGCCGGACGCTGACGTCCACCACCGCGTCGACCGAGGGCGTCCGGCTCTCGGTCACAGACAATCGCTTCTCCCGCTCGCCGGCCCGGGGAGGGCACAGCCATGATCGAGATCCGCGCGGAGCATCTCCACGACGTCCCGGCGCGCGAGCGCCTGCTCGACGCGTGCTTTCCCGGCAATCGACGCGCCAAGACCTCGGAGCGCCTGCGCGAGGGCCGCCTGCCGGCCCGCGGCCTCGCCTTCGCGGCGACCCGGGCGGGACGGCTCGTCGGCACCCTGCGGCTGTGGCACGTCGAGGCCGGGCTCGCCCGCCCGGCGCTGCTGCTCGGCCCGCTCGCCGTCGATCCGGCGATCCAGGGCCAGGGGCTCGGCTCGGTGATGATGCAGGCGGCCCTCGGCCGGGCGGAATCCCTCGGACACGGCGCCGTGCTGCTGGTCGGCGACGCGCCCTACTACGCGCGCTTCGGCTTCGACCGGGCGCTCGCGGAGGGCCTGACCCTGCCGGGGCCGTTCGAGCGCGCGCGCTTCCTCGGTCTCGAGCTGCGCGCGGGCGCGCTGGCGGGCGCCGAGGGGATGGTCCGGGCGAGCGGCGTGCCGGCGCCGGTGGGCGCGGTGGCCAACGAGGCGGGGGTGGCGCGACGACGCGCCGCCTGAACGGGGCTTCGCCGCTCCGCCGATCTGAGGCGACGAACCGTCTTCGCGAGCGGAGCGAAGCAATCCAGGGTCGCGCCCCGCTCAATGACGTCGCGCTGCCCTGGGTCGCTTCGCTGCGCTCGCGATGACGGCGTGCAGAGCCGGTATGCTCCGTGGGGCGGCCGCATCGACCGCCTTGGCCAGCCCCATGCATTGCGCACGCCGCCCGCGATCCCGCATAGACGGTCCGCCGGCCTCCCGGAGAAGGTTGCTCGACCGATGCAGATCGCCACGCCCTACCTGATGTTCCTGGGCGACGTGCCCGACACGCTGGCGGCCAAGACCGCCTACGGGATCAAGGACTGGCGCCCGGAATGGTGCGTCGGCCAGATGCGCCTGCCGGGCTGCGCCGCCGATCTCGGCATCCCCGACATGACCCTGCCCGAGGCCCTGGCGAAGGGCTGCCGGACCCTGGTGATCGGCGTCGTCAACGCCGGCGGCGTCCTGCCGGACCACTGGGTCAAGGAGATCGTCGCGGCGATCGAGGCCGGTCTCGACGTGGCGAGCGGCCTGCACGTGAAGCTCGGCGCGGTCCCGGCCATCGCGGAGGCCGCCGCCCGCCGCGGCCGCCAGCTCCACGACGTCCGCCACACCGACGAGCGCTTCCCCACCGGCAAGGGCACCAAGCGGGCCGGGCGGCGCCTGCTCACCGTCGGCACCGACTGCTCGGTCGGCAAGAAGTACACCGTGCTGGCCCTGGAGCGCGGCATGCGCGAGCGCGGCCTCGACGCCGATTTCCGCGCCACGGGCCAGACCGGCGTGTTCATCTCCGGCCGGGGCGTCGCCATCGACGCCGTCGTGGCCGACTTCATCTCCGGCGCCGTCGAGACGATCTCGCCCGAGGCCGAGCCGAACCACTGGGACCTGATCGAGGGCCAGGGCTCGCTCTACCACCCGTCCTTCGCGGGCGTGAGCCTCGGCCTGCTGCACGGCGCCCAGGCCGACGCCTTCGTGGTCTGCCACGAGCCGACCCGCACCAACATGCGCGGCGTGAAGCACCCGCTTCCGACCATCCGGCAGGTGATCGACCTCACCGTGCAGCTCGGCAGCCTGACCAATCCGGGAATCAAGCCGGTCGGCATCGCGGTGAACACCCAGGCGCTCGCCGAGGGCGAGGCCCGGGCGCTCCTCGACGCGCTCGGCTCCGAGCACGGCCTGCCCGCCACCGACCCGGTGCGCTTCGGCGTCGACGGGCTGGTCGACCGGATCGTCGCCGACTTCCCGGCGATCTGATACCGCTTCCCTGTGCCGGCTCTCACTCCGTCCCCGTGAGCCGAGCGAAGCGATCCAGCAGCGCCATGCCAACCGGCCGCTCGCTGCCCTGGGTCACTTCGCTCCGCCCGTGATGACGGAGCGGGCTGCATCGACCGCAGGCCTGAACCGGAGACCCTACGACATGGCCCGCCGCCTGACCCTCGCCGTCGAGCGCTTCCTGATCGCCGGCGCCTTCACGATCTCCCGCGGCAGCCGCACCGAGATCGCCGTCGTAGTGGCGACGATCGCGGACGGCGACGCGGTCGGGCGCGGCGAGTGCGTGCCCTATCCGCGCTACGGGGAGAGCGTCGAGAGCGTCAGCGCCCTGATCGAGGGCCAGGCGGAGGCGATCGCGGCCGGGATCGGGCGGGACGCGCTCATGACCCGCATGAAGGCGGGCGCCGCGCGCAACGCCCTCGATTGCGCGCTGTTCGACCTCGAGGCGAAGCGGCAGGGCCGTCCCGCCTGGGAGATCGCGGGTCTCGCCGAGCCCCGGCCGGCCATCACCGCCTACACGCTGAGCCTCGGCACGCCGGAGAGCATGGCGGAGGCCGCCCGCAAGGCCGCCCACCGGCCGCTGCTCAAGGTCAAGCTCGGCGGGGACGGCGATCCGGAGCGCATCGCCGCGGTGCGGGCCGGCGCGCCGGAATCGCGGCTGATCGTCGACGCCAACGAGGCGTGGCGGCCCGAGAACGTGGAGGCCAACCTCGCGGCCTGCCTGCGAGCGGGCGTCGCGCTGATCGAGCAGCCGCTGCCGGCCGACGCCGACGCCCTGCTCGCCGAGATCCCCCACCCGGTGCCGGTCTGCGCCGACGAGAGCCTTCACGACCGCGCCGGCCTCGACGCGCTGGCCGGGCGCTACGACGCGATCAACATCAAGCTCGACAAGACCGGCGGCCTGACCGAGGCGGTGCTCCTCGCCCGCGAGGCGCGGGCCCGGGGGCTCTCGATCATGGTCGGCTGCATGCTCGGCACCTCGCTGGGCATGGCGCCGGCGGCCCTGCTCGCCAACGACGCGGAGTTCGTCGACCTCGACGGGCCGTTGCTGCTGGCCCGGGACCGTGACCCGCCGCTGCGCTACGAGGGCAGCCTGATGCACCCGCCGATGCCGGACCTCTGGGGCTAGGGCCCGCGGCGGGGCGGTTGTCGTCCGCGGTCCCGAGAGGGGCCCGCGCGATGTCCCGGAGGCGCCACCCTGTGGAGATCCCGGGTGCGGAGGATAGGGATCGCCCCGCCTGTCACCGGCAGGGCCTCACAAAGGGTTTGGGATTAGGTATACCAGAAGGCTTGCCTTCCGCTCGCCCGGCTGCCATCCATCGCACGTGCGCTTGGGGCCGTGGCGTGGACGCGCTGTTCCCAGCAGCCAGACAACACACAGCAAGTCTCAATGCTGGGGAGGACCGACGTGGCCAAGAACATCCTGATCCTGGGGGCCTCCTACGGCTCGCTCCTGGGCACCAAGCTCCTAATGGCCGGTCACAACGTGACCCTGGTGTGCCGGCGGAAGACCGCGGACCTGATCAACCGCGAGGGGACCGAGGTCCGCATCAAGCTGCGCGACGAGAAGGAGCACCGCGCGATTCACTCGCGCGATCTGCCCGGCAAGGTCGACGCGATGCCGCCGGAGGACGTCGACGTGTCGCGCTACGACCTCGTCGGCCTCGCCATGCAGGAGCCGCAGTACAACAACCACACGATCCGCGTCCTCATGATCAAGATCGCGGCGGCGAAGCTGCCGTGCCTGTCGATCATGAACATGCCGCCGCTGCCCTACCTCAAGCGGATCCCGGCGCTCGCCGCCATGGACCTCGAGGACGCCTACACCAATGCCGGCGTGTGGGACCGGTTCGAGCCGGGTCTGGTGTCGCTCTGCTCCCCCGATCCGCAGGCCTTCCGGCCGCCGGAGGAGGAGGCGAACGTCCTCCACGTCGGCCTGCCGACGAACTTCAAGGCCGCGACCTTCGCGGACGAGGCCCATAACCGGCTGCTCCGGGAGCTGGAGGCCGACATCGACGCCGTGCGCCTCGACGGGCACGACGTGCCGGTGAAGCTCAAGGTGTTCGACTCGCTGTTCGTGCCGCTGGCCAAGTGGTCGATGCTGCTCACCGGCAATTACCGCTGCATCACCCCGGGCGAGCCGCAATCCATCCACGACGCCGTCCACGGCGACCTGGCGCGCTCGCGGGCGATCTACGACCACGTCGACGGTATCGCCCGGAAGCTCGGCGCCGACGCGGCCGACCAGGTGCCGTTCGAGAAGTACGCCAAGGCCGCCGAGAGCCTGCTGAAGCCGTCCTCGGCCGCGCGGGCCGTGGCGAACGGCGCGCCCTACATCGAGCGGGTCGACCTGCTGGTGAAGCTCATCTCGCACCAGCTCGGCGAGCCGAACGCCGAGATCGACCGCACCGTCGAGACCGTCGACCGCAAGCTCGACGAGCGCATCATCGAGGGCTGACGGGCGCTGCCCTCGCTTCGCTCCGTCATCACGAGCGGAGCGAAGTGACCCAGGGCGGCGCGCCATCGGTCGGCGTGGCGCCGCTGGATTGCGTCGCTGCGCTCGCAAAGACGGTGGCGAGGTCTCCAACCGGAAACGGTATCACTCCGCCAGATCCAGAAAATGCCGCCCCTGGCGGTCATCGATCTCGACGATCCAGAGATCGGAATCGAACCGGATCTCCTTGGTCAGGCGCTCCTCCACGTCGAGCGGGCTGCCGCCGGTGACGATCGCGGCGAAGCGGCGGTCGCCGCTCTCCTCGGCCTCGAACAGCGCTTGCGGCGCCGGTCCGTAGAGGTCGGCGCTGCCGTCGAGCCGATCGACCTTCACGAAGATCGCGCCCGCCTCCGCGGATCCGCGCCGGCGCAGCACCGCCGGGATGCCCGCGACGTCCAGGCGCCGCAGATGGGCCGAGACCCAGAAATCGGAGCGCAGGCGCATGCGTCTGTAGCCCTGTGAATCGCGCGGCCCGCGCCGCGGGCGGGCGATCCGGCGCGGCGGTCGGCCCCTGAAACCCGGCCGGTTGTGAGCGGCGCAAGCCCCGCCATGCGCGAAAGCGCCGGCACGGGCAAGCGCGGATGCGCGACGCCGCACGTCCAGAGTAAACGGCTCAGCGCGGCGAATAATCCGTCAAAAAATCCAGTATTTTTCGGGATTAAAAAAGAATTGAACGATGTGCGTCAGCGCACATCTATAGTATTTTCTGCTGCCTAACTGAGCAAAGGGCGCCTGAATTCGCATGCCACGATGATTTGAGGAGCAATCCGATGCGGAGAATGACCTCGCTCGCGACGCTGATCGTCGCCTGCCTGTGCTTTGCTGTGCCGTCGGCCCACGCCCGTCCGGAGACGCTCATGGATTTACTGGGCCACCGCGACTCCGCGTCCTGCCCGCGCTACCAGCGGACGCCGAGCGATGCCTGCAACATCGTCGTGCACCGGCCTGGCGGTAATCCCACGCAGGACATGACCGGATCGATCGGCCACGCGAAGTCCTTCCAGGCCAATGGCGGCCCGCGCTGCAAGACGATCTGCCGGTTCACCGGCACGCAGTACTGAGGGTCGCGCTCTCACGACGACCGGCGCCCGCACCGCTTCCGCGGAGCGGGCGCCGCTTCCCTCCCGCTAGCCGTGGCCCGCCCGCGCCATCAGCTCACGCAGGGTCCGGCCCGTCGCCTCTCCGGTCACCGGCAGCTTGGCGCCGCGCTCGAACTTCTCGATCGCCGCGCGGGTGCCGGGGCCCATCGCGCCGTCGGGCTTCACCGCGTAGCCGAGCTTCGACAGCGCCTTCTGGGCGCGCAGCACCGGATCGCCGTCCTTCTCGGATTTGGCCGCCTTGGCGTCCGTCTCCTTCGCGGCCGGCTTGGCGGCCGGCCGAACCGGCGACGCCTTCGGGGTGACCGAGGCGGTGGTCTCCTCGGACCGGATCAGCTCGCCGATCGCGTCCCGGGCCGCCGGCTTGGCGGGGACCGGCGCGGCGGCGCGGTCGGCCTCGATGACCCGCACCGGATCCCGCGCGGGTTCCCGGAGGGCCTCCCTGGCGGCCGGCGCCGCCTCGCGGGGGGCGGGCGCCTTCTGGGCGAGCTTCGGCAGGATCGGCGCCGGGTGGCGCCCGGTCTGGTAGCCGAGGGCGTTGACGCAGACGAAGCCCGCCGCGCCGAGGGCGACGAGGCTGCCGAGAACGGCGCCCGGGCTGGTCCGGCAGGTGGCGCCCGTCGCCTTCAGCGCGCCGACGAGGACGGCGCGCCAGTCGCCTTGGACCGCGGGGTGGCGCGGCGCGGCGCGGCGCGCGCGGCCGGGTTCGCCCGGTACGGTGATCTCGCGGTAGCCTGACATCATGTCTCCTTCCGGGGATCTTCGGGTCAGCCGGTGCGGCGCAGGACCGGGTCGGCCGGGGCCGCGGCGAGGCCCGGCTCCGCGTCGAACAGGCCGAGCGGCAGGCGCACCACGCGGCGGGGCGCCGGGGCGCCGCGCACGGCCGTGCGGATCGGGGCCGGGCCGTGGGCGGCCGCGGGGGCTTGGCAGACGAGGGGCAAGGTGACGGTCACCACCGTCCCAGCCTGGGGCGCGCTCTCGATCAGCAGGGAGCCGCCGTGGAGGCCGACGAGGCCCTGGACCACCGACAGGCCGAGGCCGGTGCCCTCGTGCTGGCGCTTGTAGCCGCCGCTCCCGGCCTGGAAGAACGGGGTGCCGAGCTTGGGCAGGTCGTCCGCGCCGATGCCGACGCCCGTATCGGCCACGACGATGTCCAGGGTGCCGGCGCCGCGCCGCAGGGACAGGTCGATGCGGCCGCCCGCCGGGGTGAACTTCACGGCGTTCGAGATGAGGTTGATCAGCACCTGCCGGCAGGCGGCGGGATCGGCCGTGATCTCCACCGGTCCCGACGGGGCGGCGGTGACGACGACGCCGGCAGCGTCGGCCTTCAGGCGCATCATGTCGCAGCAGGCCCGGAGCAGGTCCGCGATGTCGAACGCCTCGGGGGCGCAGTCGAAGTTGCCGCTCTGGATCCGGCTCATGTCGAGCAGCGTGTTGACGACGCCGAGCAGGTGGTGGCCGGAGGCGCCGATGATGCCGGCATATTCCCGCGCCTGGACCGGTCCGAGGCTGACGGCGCCCTCGCCGGCGAGGACCTCGGAGAAGCCGATGATCGCGTTGAGCGGCGTGCGCAGCTCGTGGGTGACGTTGGCCAGGAACCGGCCCTTGATCGCGTCGGCCCGCTCGGCCTCGGCGCGGGCGCGCTCCAGCTCGACGGCGTGCCGGTGGTGCTCGGTCATGTCGCGGGTGACCGCCACGACCGCCGTGGCGGCGTCGTGCGCGCCGTGCTCGATCCGGTGGGCGCGCATCTCGGCGTAGATCAGGCTCGCGCCGTCGGCGCGGCCGGTCTCGGGCTCGACGTGCAGGCGCAGGGGCAGAGTCGCGGGCCGACCGGTCGCGGCGACGTCGCTCACCGCCTTGAGGAAGGCCGGACGGTCGGCGACGTGGACGCGCTCCAGCAGGCCGTGGCCGCGCAGGCGGGCCGGGGCGCTGCCCAGGAGCCGGACGGCCGAGACCGAGGCCTCCAGCACGCGGCCGTTGCGGTCGTGCCAGGTCACGAGGTCGTCGATCGCCGAGAGCAGCAGCCGGTCGCGGGCCTCGTTGTCGCGCAGCCGCTCGCGCCAGACGCCCTCGTTGCGCATGTGCTCCAGGGCCTGGGCGGCGACGTGGCCGATCGCCGTGATGGCGAAGGCCGGCAGGGCGATCGCGGCCGAGATATCCATGACCGGCAGGGAGCCGGCCCAGGCGCCGAGGGCCACCACGGTCAGGACGCCGAGGACCGCCATCGCGGCTGCCGCGATCGTCGCGCGGAGCGAGCCGGAGACCAGCGCCTCCAGGGGGATCGCCACGAGCCAGACCGCGGCGGGCGAGGTGACGCCGCCGGTGACGCCCGCCAGGGCGACAACGAGGCCGGTCAGGCCCGCCGACGAGACCGCGTGGGCGACCCAGAGGGATCCGGTGCGCGTGAGGAGGACGGCGGCGAAGACCGGCAGCAGCAGGCTCGCGATCGCCAGGACCTCGAAGCCCGACGGCACCCCGCGCCACAGCAGGTAGGGCGGCAGCCCGGCCATCATCACGGCGCCGGTCGCCAGCCGCGACACCAGGAAGCGCTGGTGGCGTGCGCGGGCGGCCGGGTTGTCGGCCACGGATTCGTGGACGAGGCCCGCGAGCCGGTCATCGATCAGCGACGTCAGGACGGTCTTGATGGTCAAGGTTGGCACGCGTCGCGCTGGCTGCGTTCCCGCATCCGTCGCGCCTCCGGTTCGACTTCGAACGACTACCGGACGGTCGCAGAGCCGGCTTAAACGAGTGTTGCGGGACTTGTCCGAATGGTCGGGATGCTTTCCGCGAGGTAACCAGCCGATCGCGAACAAGCTTCATTCACCATCGTGCGGGAAAGCTCGGGTCGGTAGAGGCCCGGTTCACGAAATCCGTCGAATGCTTCGCGCGATCTCGAGCGGAGAAACCGTTCCATGACCGTCCTGCTGCGCGCCGCGCTGGTGATCAGCGTGCTCTCCTACTTCGCCATGCTTCGCACCGGAGCGGACCCGGCCGCGGAGGCCCGCAGGCTCGCCGCGGCGGTCCCGAGCGCCCAGGCGGTCGTGCCGGCCGCCCTGGAGGCGGTTCCGCCCGAGACCCGGGAGCGGGCGGTCCGCGCCGTGCTGGCCCGCGGCCTGATGGCGGAGCTGAGCCGCCGCGCCGCGGAGACGCCCTCGAACGACACCCTGCAGGAGACGGACCGGCAGCCCGCTTGGCGGGGCGCCGATCCGGAGAGCGATCCGCAGTACGATCCGAAAAGCGATCCCCGGACCGGCCCGCGCTGACGGCCGGCCGGTCAGCCCGGCTCCCCGCCGCTCGCCGTCCGGGCCCGCGCCGGCAGGGGCGGCCGCTGCGCGGCGACGCGCTCGGCGCCCTGGCGCAGCTTGGCCTCCGGTCCGTGTGCCGGCTGATGGGCCTCGCTCCGACCGCGCTCGGCGAGCGGCCGGTCGAGGATCGCGGCGATCAGGTCCCGCGAGGCCGGGCGGCTCACGGTGCGGAACAGCCGGACGAGGTCGGCCACGCGCTCGGCCGATCGCGCCACCCCCTGGTTGAGGGTCAGGAAGATGTAGACCGCCTCCTCCTCGTGCAGGCCGGCGGCCCGCAGGCCGAGGGTCAGGAGGTCGTAGCGGGTGCCCGCATCGGCGACCACGGTCAGGAAATCGCGGGGCAGGCCGAGCCCGTCGGCCAGCGCCGCCATGAAGGCGGGAACGTCGCGAGCGGCGGACAGGCCGGTCAGGGTCTCGCCGAGGCCGCGGGGCGGCGGCGGGCAGGGGCGCAGGGCGGCGGTCGCCTCGACGGCCCGGCCGATCACCGTGCGGCGCATCGGGTCGGCGTGCAGGTACAGGGGCACGAGGTCGGCGGCCGAAACGTCGGGCCGGACCAGCAGCAGCCGGGCGAGGTCGGGGGCGGTGCGGCCGCGGTCCACGAGCCGCGACAGGGCCGCGCCCCGCAGGGTGTGGCCGAGATTGGCCGCCAGCGCGCGGTCGATCTCGGGGCGGCCCTCGCGGGAGAGTTCGTCCACCGCCTCCCGGCTCAGCCCGGCCCGGGCGGCGATGCGGGCGGCGATGTCCGACCCCTCGGCCAGGGCCGCCTCGATCAGGCGGTGGCTCAGGGTCGGGGCCAGCTCCACCACCGCGTCGCGGGCGCCGCCGCCGCGCAGGGCGAGCGCCTCCAGCACCGCGGGCGGCGTCTCGGGGCAGGGGGCCAGCTTGCGGGCCACGACCCGGGCCGTCTCCTCGTCCACCGTCGGGATCAGGCCGCAGGCCAGGGACTCGAAGATCTCGATCTCGGTCCGGTCCCGGGCCGCGGCCCGGACGAACAGGTCCGTCTGAACCCGGAGGATCACCGGCTTGAGATCGAGATTCTCGATGCGTGACAGTTCGAGGAGCCCGGACAGGTCCGGCGGAGCATCGACGGAAGGGGGCATGGAGGATCGGTTACGCAAGACTGCAGTAAGGTCACGCTAACCGCATCGACGTGAATCGACCTTTAAACCGCCTTCGCGGCGACCGTGCCGTCCTGCGCCAGGATGGCACCGGCGCGGTCCCACCCCGGCCGGACCGTCAGCGCATCCGTCAGTGCGGCAGTCAGCGCGTCAGCCAGAGCACGAGGCCGAGCCCCACGGCGGCCGCGACGATGATGCCGGCGTAGAGCGGCAGGACCCAGGGCTGCCGCTGGTGCGGGTAACCCTTGGCCGCCCGCTCCGAGGGCGCCCGCTCGTTCTGCCGGGCGATCCGGACCTCCCGGGACGTCGGCGGCGTCCCGCCGGCCTCCTCGCAGGTCCCGAGCGGGGCCGCGCCGATATCCATGTGCGGGGTCTTGTCGGCGGTGCGGCCGCTGTCGATGTCGCCCTTGAGCTGCGCGGCGGTCGGCGCCTCGGAATCCGGCGGCGGATCGCAGGGCAGGTTCGCGGGCGGCGGCGGGGTCTCGGATCGCAGCGTCATCGGGGGGCTCCACTCTCCGGGGGTAACGCCCGGTGAGCCCCGCCGGCTTCGGCCAGGATGTCGCGGATCTCAGCCGTCTCCGGTGCCCCGCTTCAGCAGCGGCCGCGCGAGCACGGTCCCTTCGTCGGCGAAGCCGGCGGCGGCGCAGAAGGCGCGCAGGGCGGCCTGGTCCGGCCCCGCGGCCAGGAGCAGCCGGTCGCAGCCCGCCTGCCGCGCCGCCCGGCCGGCCGCCTTCAGCAGGACCCGACCGATGCCCCGGCGGCGCGACTCGGCGGCGACCGCGAGGCCGGTGATCAGGCCGAAGGGCCGCGGCGCGTCCAGCGTCCGCACGGGGGCGACGGCGATGAGGCCGCTCGGCGGCCCCCATTCCACGGCGACGAGGGCGATGCCGCCGTCCCGCTGCAGGGCCTCGAGCCGGGCCGCGAGGTCCGCGGCGCCGACCGCGACCCCCGCCTCGCTGAGCAGCGCCGCGAGACCCGCGGCGTCCGGCCCCGCGGCGGCGCGGATCTCCAGCCCGTAGCGATTGCCCAAATCCCGCTCCCGATCGGCATGTCCGGCGCATGCATGTCCGGCGGTTCAACGCGTGGCGAGGCCTCTCGACACGGCGCGTCGCGCTCCTGAGGCTCAAACGCGGCGCCATCCCGCAGCTCGCGATCACCGCGGGATCGGCTCCGGCGCGCGCGGCGCCGTCGTGATGCGGCGCGCGCGGAACGCGCCGGGCCGTCCGCGCTTTGCTCTCCCGTCGGCGGATCGGGGAGCGCGCAGCATGGCGGGGCGGGTGACGGATCGAGCCTCCGAAGGGGAGGCCGGCCAGGCGCAGCCGGAGACAGCGCCGGCGCCCGAGGGGCCGGGCCCGCGGTCCGGCATGACCGAGGCAGAGGTCGGGCCGGAGATCGGGGCGGAGGCCGAGGCGGTCGAGCGGCACAAGGCCGAGACGGAGATCGCCGCGGGCGACGTGGCCGACGACCTCGCCGATTTCGCGTAACGGACCGGCGCGCGGGTCGCGCGCCGGCCGGTAACCACGAGCCCGGGCGTTGCCGGGCTCAGGCCGGGCTCAGGCCGTCTCCTTGGCCTTGCGGGTGCGGCTGGCGCGCTTCGGCTTCTCGGCCACTTCCGCGACGGGCTCGGGCTCGGGAGCCGGGGCGGCGGACTTGCGGCGCTGCTGGCCGAGGCCGAGGCTGCGGGCGAGTTCCGAGCGCTGAGCCGAGTAGCTCGCGGCCGTCGACGGATAGTCGCGCGGCAGCCCGAAGCGCTCGCGATACTGCTCGATCGTCAGGCCGTTGCGCGACAGGTGCCGCTTGAGCGTCTTGTACGGCTTGCCGTCGATGAACGAGATCAGGGCGTCCGGCGTCACCGACTTGCGGATCTGGGCCGGCGTCGGCTTGTCGGCCGCCTCGGTGACCGTCGCCGCGGGGGCGGACAGCTTCGTCAGCGCGGCGTGAACGCCGGCGAGCAGACCGGGCAATTCGCTGATCGGCACGGAATTGTTCGAGACATACGCCGAGACGATGTCGGACGCCTGCTCGATAAAGGTCTGCTGCTGCTCAGTGGCGTTGTCGTCCATCGATGATTCCCTCTATCCGACCGTCGTGAGACGGTTCTAACGTCTGTGCAGCAAAATCAAGTCGTCGTCGAGCATTTCCCTACACAATGCCCCCGCCATGAACACGCATATTATTCAAACCGTGGGTCGAGCTGAAATCGACCGTCGAGCAAACCGACACCCCGGAGCCGAAGTTGGACGAGACCGGGCGACGCGGACGAGCGCCGGTTATGCCTTCCGCCGCGATCTCGCCGCGGGCTTCCTCTGCGAAGATCCGTCTCCGGTCTGATGAGAGGCGCAGAACTTCACGCGGCGGCCCGCCGCGATGTCCCGTGAGCCTTCGGGACGGGACGAACGTTTCGGCCGGACTGTCACGTGATCTGCCGCGGACCGGTCATGGCCTCGGAGGCGGCCGGGCGATAAGGATCCGGGCGGGGCAGGATCCGGGGCGATCGGCGTGGACCAGCAAGTGGACCGGCAAGGGGATCACCAAGTGGATCAGCAAGTGGATCAGCGCTCGGAGACGGGCACCGTCTTCGGCGCCATCATCCCGTTCGTGGATCACTGCGGGATCGAGGCGCTCGACGTGCGCGCGGGCCGGACGCGGCTGCGCCTCGCCCTGCGGCCGGAGCACGCCAACAACCTCGGCATCGCCCATGGCGGCGCGCTCTGCACCCTGCTCGACGTCGCCCTGGGGACGGCGGCGCGGCTGCGGGCGGGGCGCCCGGTGGTGACCCTCGACATGCAGACCCGCTTCCTCGCCCCCGGCCGCGGCGTCCTGACCGCCGAGGGACGGGTCACCCGGGCGGGGCGGTCGGTGATCTTCTGCGAGGCCGAGATCCGCGACGAGGCCGGGGAGCTGGTGGCGACCGCCACGGGGCTGCTCAAGCCCGTCGGCGAGCGGCCGGCGCCCGCGTAGGGGCCGCGTAGGGGCGTTGTCGCCGGTCGGGAGACCTGCGCGGGAGCCCTGCGCGCCCGTGCGGGGCCGCGACCGCATTGACGTGCGCCCGGCAGGGTGGAAAAGCCTGTGTCATGACGATGCCGGACGACGCGCGCGCAGCCCTGGCTGCGCCTCCCTCCGAGGCCGACGTGACGGCCATGAAGTCCGAGGCCGCGGCGTGGTTCGAGACGCTGCGCGACCGGATCGTCGCCGCTCTGGAGACCCTCGAGGCTGAGGCGGCGGGCCCGTTCCACCCCGACGCGCCCGAGGGCCCCGGGACGTTCGAGAAGACCCCGTGGAACCGGACCGACCATACCGGGCGGCCGGGCGGCGGCGGCGTCATGGCGATGCTGCGGGGCCGCGTCTTCGAGAAGGCCGGCGTGCACATCTCGACGGTGCACGGCGAGTTCGCGCCGGAATTCCGCGCCCAGATGCCCGGCGCCGCCGAGGATCCGCGCTTCTTCGCCACCGGCATCTCGCTGATCGCCCATCCGTGGAACCCGAACGTGCCGACGGTGCACATGAACACCCGGTTCGTCGCGACGACGCGGGCGTGGTTCGGGGGCGGGGCCGACCTGACGCCGGTGCTCGACCGGCGCCGCACGCAGGACGATCCGGACAGCCGCCACTTCCACGCCTGCCTGGCGCGGGCCTGCGCGGCGCACGGCATCGACCACGCCCGCTATAAGGCGTGGTGCGACGAGTATTTTCACCTCAAGCACCGGAACGAGCCGCGCGGCATCGGCGGGATCTTCTACGATTACCTCTGGAGCGGGACGCCGCAGGCCGACCTCGCCTACACCCGCGAC
Source organism: Methylobacterium sp. NPDC080182 (assembly GCF_050281105.1). Lineage (NCBI taxonomy): Bacteria > Pseudomonadati > Pseudomonadota > Alphaproteobacteria > Hyphomicrobiales > Methylobacteriaceae > Methylobacterium > Methylobacterium sp. NPDC080182. The sequence continues at coordinate 11,582 of NZ_JBNNWO010000006.1, read as the reverse complement.
GTGGGCCGGGCCTTCCTGGAGGCCTACCCGAAGATCGTGCGCGACAATCTCGGCACGCCCTGGACCGAGGTGGACCGCCACGAGCAGCAGGTGCGGCGGGGCCGCTACGTGGAGTTCAACCTGCTCTACGACCGGGGCACGATCTTCGGCCTGAAGACGGGCGGCAACGTCGCCTCCATCCTCTCCTCGATGCCGCCGACCGTGCGCTGGCCGTGAGTGCGGGTCTGCCGGCCGCCTACGCGCCGCAGCAGGACGCGGCGCTGAAGGCGATCGCCGCGTGGCGGCGGGACGGGGGATCGCAGGTGTTCCGGCTGTTCGGCTATGCCGGCACCGGCAAGACGACGCTCGCCCGCCGGATCGCCGAGGATGTCGACGGCACGGTGGTCTACGGGGCCTTCACCGGCAAGGCGGCCTCGGTGATGCGCCAGAAGGGCTGCTACGACGCCGCCACGATCCACTCGCTGATCTACCGCACCAAGGAGGCGGAAGAGGGCGGGCCGACCTTCACGCTGAACCGCTCGGGCCCGGCCGCCAAGGCGGACCTGATCATCATCGACGAGTGCTCGATGGTCGATTCCGACCTCGGCAACGATCTCCTGTCCTTCGAGCGGCCGGTCCTCGTCCTGGGCGACCCGGCGCAGCTGCCGCCGGTGCGCGGCGGCGGCTTCTTCACCGAGGCCGAGCCCGACGTGATGCTCACCGAGGTGCACCGGCAGGCCAAGGACGACCCGATCGTCCGCATGGCCATGACCGTGCGCGAGGGCGGCCGGCTGGAGCTCGGCAGCTACGGGCAGAGCCGGATCGTGTCGCGCCGCGCCCTGGATCCGGCCGAGGTGCTCGAGTGCGATCAGGTGCTGGTCGGCTTGAACAAGACCCGCCGCCTCTACAATGCACGGCTGCGGGAGCTCGCCGGCCACACGGACCCGATGCCGGCGATCGGCGAGAAGCTGGTCTGCCTGCGCAACGACCGGGTGAAGGGCCTGCTCAACGGCTCGACCTGGACCGTGCAGGCCCTGCGCGCGCCGCCGCGTCCGGACCTGATCCGCCTCGACGTGGTGCCGGAGGACGACCCGGCGCTCCGCCGGAAGCCCACCGACATCAAGGTGCTGCGCGCGATGATCTCCGGCACGGACGAGGAGATCCCGCTGTTCCTGCGGCGCGAGACGGACGAGTTCACCTACGGCTACGCGCTGACGGTGCACAAGGCTCAAGGGTCGCAGTGGGATCGGGTCACGCTGTTCGACGAATCCTACGCGTTCCGCGAGCACCGGGCGCGCTGGCTCTACACCGGCCTGACCCGCGCGGCGCAGGCGATCACCGTGGTGGTCTGATCCGGCGCCGCCGCGCGACGTCTCGCTTGTGAAGCGGGACCACGCGTGCTACGCACCGCCCGTCTCATCGAGGCACCTTGCGGAGAGGTGGCAGAGCGGTTGAATGCACCGCACTCGAAATGCGGCATGCCTGCAAGGGCATCGGGGGTTCGAATCCCCCCCTCTCCGCCACTATGCTTCCCTAAGTCGATGATAACATTGATCAAATTCGGTCAATGCGCCCTGTCGGTTTTCCCGACCCATCATCCAGCCCATCAAAACCGAAACACGTTGCGCAGGTCACGCAGCGTCACCCGATGTCCCGAATTGCCGGCTGCAGGTGAGCAAGACAGCCGGCACCTCTGCGGGCCCGGCCTAGAACCGGCCGTGCTGCAGGCGCTGGCTTTCCTCGCCCACCATGGCCGGCGGCAGAGGGAAGAAATCGAAGAGTTCGTACAGCGGTCTGAGCAGAGGCGTCAGAACCTCCGCGAGGTTGTCCCGAACCTGCTCGGGGGTCGCAGCGCCTCGCAGCACGATTTCATTAGTGTGGCTGACGCGGCCGTCGCGCACGTGCCGCGTATCGCCGATGCTGACCAGCTCCCGGCCCTGGAGCCCGGTAAAGCGACAGAAGATCGAGATCCGATCCACGCCGGCGAATGCCTCCGCGAGCCTGGCTGCGAAGAGCAGACCTTCGCCAACGCGCCAGATGGGCATGGTGAGGTCGAACGCTGTGCCTGGCGGAAAGCGGTCGTGGCCATCCTCCTTGTAGCCGCGGATCGTGTAGAGCTGGCCGTACCGCGAAGCCCGCCAGAAATCGCAGTGAAGAGGCGACTCCTGGCCGGCGTCGTGCCTGACCGGGCGCCCAACCCATGCCTCGACGGCATCATCATGAGCGTATGGAGCCAGCCCTCGCTGGTGCATCTCCAGGAAGGTGCTCCAACCGGTCAGCTTCACGCGGCGCGCAACGGCAAGGCGCTCCTGTAGGTCAGCAAGCCCTGCGGCCGGCTCGGCGCCTTCCAGCGCAAAAGCCATCTCGTAATAGCCGTGAGGGAAGCGGGCCGGCATGCCCGGCCGCAGGTCGGCGACAAGCTCCGCCCACCGTTTCTGTGCGCCAGCCACGAAAGCAGCGAACCGCTCTTCAGCGCTCGGCACGGCAGGACCGGCGTCAACCCGGCCGGTCACGATGGCCCGGATCGCGTCGAGCATGTCCTCGCGCTGCGCCATGACACAGTTGTGCAGCAGGGCGCGCCATTCTTCGCGCGTCTTGGGTTCCTCGCTCCGAGGCCCCGGCTTGCGGATGTAGCAGCGATGCTGCCCGATCACGCCCTCGCAGTCCCGCTTGCTCATGACCGGCTCGCGGTGACCGCCCGGCACGAACAGGACGGGGTGCTGCACGCCGGTGACGGGATGCACCAAAGTGTAGAGCTGGACGTGGAATTCCGGATCTGCGTAGCGCTGCACGGCCGCGTTCGCCTGATCTTGATCGATCGGCTTCAAGGAATCAGGCCTCGGGTGCGAACGGAGCGAGGGGCCGTCGTCAACAAAGCCCAGGACGATGTAGCCGCCGCCATGGTTCGCGAGAGCTATCGCTGCTCTTGCGATCGTTGCCTTGCCGTGGCTTGAGGTTGGATCGAGCCAGTCTTTGTACTCGATGTCCACATCCTCACGGGGAGCCGTGATCAGTGGCAGCAGCTCCGCTTCCGTCGGCAGTGTCGCCTCCCCCGCTCAATTACTCAGAGCTTCATCAACCCCAGGGCCTCATCCACTCCGATGATGGAACCCCACTCCATCGGCTTCTCGCGGTTGCCTGTGTAGGGCTCGAATGCCTGTCGCCTGCAGCTCCATACCTCCATCGGCAGGCCGCGCGCAGGCCCACGGAACAGGGCGCCCTCGTTCTCGATCAATACCCACCCGACGGGCAGCCCTTCCGTGGCTTGGATCCGCAGAGCGTCCTCGGCCGGCAGGGTGCCGAAGTCGAGCCCAGCGCGCTCCACGGCAGCCTGTGCCACGCGCTCGGCGAGCAGCTGCTCGATTCGCTCGGACGTGCCGACCGGGTTTTTCCAGCCTGCTGGCCGCTCGGCTCCGTCGAACCCGTCGTAAAGATCCGGCCGCTCGGCCGGGCCCGGAAGCCCCCCGGGTGGGCATATTTGATTGCATACCAGGATCGTGAGGCCTGGCAGCAGGGCGGTCAAGCTGACGAGGCCGCTGGGGGAAACGTGCGTGCGCGGTGGCCAGCGCGCACGCCCGCACCGGCCTCACCCTGCCTGCGCCTGCCTCACCCGGGTCTGAATCGACTGCGGGGGCGCGATCGGCTCGCCGCGCTCGTTCACCACTCGCACGGTGATGTCGTCGGAGGAGACGTTGAAGCCCGGCATGCGCAGGCCCGTGCCGCTGCTGGCTGATCCTTCGGGCATCCGCATGCCGTCGCTCTGCCGGCCCACACGTGCCATGACCTCCCGGCTGTACCGCGCGCCCTCTCCATAACCCGCCAACCCACCTTCGATACCACCAGCAGCGCGCGACCGCGCCGCCAGGTAGTCGCTGGCGAAGCGGATCTGCTCATCCAGGCTCTTGTCCTTCAACGGCGCCACGCCAAAGCCCGGTCGAGCTGCCGTGGACTCCAGGATGCCGAAGGGGCCGAACGCCGTAGAGACTCTGCCGGTGTGCCCAGCGATCCGGCGGCCCTCAGAGTTCAGGCCGTAGTGGTACCGCGTTGGATCATCCAGGTAGGCCTGGGTGTTCCTGCCAGTTTCCTGCTTCATCAGCGCGCTCATCACGCCGGGCGGCAACCCTCGTGCTTGTTCAGCGGCGGCCAGTTTGTCAGAGAGCGGTCCGCCGCTACTGGTCCCCGTCATCGGATCGAAGGCGCGCCCTCCCGCCGCGGCCGTGCCCGAGGGCGGCTGGCCGGCCGGGACGCCCGGTACCGGAGTGGCCGGCGGCGCGCCGAGCGGTTGCGCGCCGATCTCGCGCAGGCGCTTCTTCAGGTTCTCGTCCTCGGCGCCGAGGTCGGCGCGCTCCTTCTTGCTGACCTTGGCCAGCAGCCGCGCGCGCTCCTCCTGCAACTCGCGTTTCTTTTTTCCCACCTCGGGGTCGTTGATGCCCTTCAGCCGGGCCGCTTGATACTCGCCGACGCGCTTCTCGAACGCCGCCTTCTCCTCGGACGTGGCCGTGCCGTCCTTCAGCTTCCTGGCGTACTCCTGGTGCCAGTCCTGCTTGAAGATGTCGCCGGGCGAGATGCCGGGCGCGACATCGCCCATCCGCTTCTCGATGTCGGCGTTGATGCGGTCGCGGTCGGCCTTGGCGATGTTGGAGATCCGCCCCTTGCGGTCCTTGGTCTCCATGCCGGCGATGTCGCGCAGGACCTCGTCGCCGGTCTTCTCACCCTTGCCGGCCAGATGCAGAAAGCCCATGCGGATGTCCTTCGTGTAGGGCACCAGCTCGTCTGCGATCTTCGTCTTCAGGTTCTCCAGCAGGCTCTTGCTGTCGCGAATGTCGCTGCCGAGGGTCCTCTCCTGGTCGTACTTGCTGGCGACGCTGGCGAGCACGCGCTTCAGCTCGTCGTCGTTGCCGCCGGACTGCGCGGCGCGGATCGCCTTGGCGTCGTCAGCCCCGATCGCGTCGCTGCCCGTGCGGCCCAGGAACTCGCTGGCCAGGGCCGAGCGATCGCCGGCGGATCCATAGAGCGCCTTGGACATGTTCAGGATGCCGCCGCCGGACAGCTTCGTCAGGTCCTTGGCGTAGGCCTGCATCTCGCCCATCTGGTTCGGCTTCACCGACAGCAGCGCCATGGCCTGGTTCACGCCGATGCCGAGGTGGTTCGCCGCGGCGTCCGCCAGCTCGTCGGAGCCGTCGACGTACTGCCCGCGCAGCTTCTCCAGGGTGGCCGACAGCAGCGTGGTGTTGCCGCCGGGGCCCGCGCGGCCCTTGTACCGCGCGTAGACGCTGCCCTCGCCGAAAGACTGGCCCAGCGTCCCGAACGCGCCCTGCTCGCGCCACATGCGCGTCTGGTAGGGGTTCAGGCCCAGGCTCGCGCCGATGCCGCCGGTGAAGAACTGGCTGGCCTCGCCCTTGGCCCCGCCCGCGGACAGGCTCGCGTTCACGCGCACCAGCAGGGATGCCGAGCCGCCGATGTCGAGCCCGGGAATGCCCGGCGAATGCACATCGTTGTCGGCGGCCAGGATGATGCGCGCCTCGGGGAGCTTGTCACGCAGCGCGGAGGCCACGGCGCTCAGGTTCCCCGCGTCGAAGCACACCATGACCGGCAGGCCGGTGGCCTCGTGGATGCTGGCGCCCGTGGCGAAGCCCTCGCAGAGCACCACCACGGGCTCGCCGGCCTTGACGCGGCCGATGATGAAGTAGCAGCCGCGCTTGCGGCCACCGGCCAGATAATCCTTGTCGCGGCGGGCGTCCTTCGGCCCGATGCACTTCGTCGGGAAGATGGCTTGCAGGCTGGCGACCTGTTTCGGGCCGGACATGATCGGCACCAGCAGGGCATCACGGTACTTCGCTTGGCGGACCTGCCCGTCGCGGTCGGTCCACTCCTTCACCCACTCGGCGGCGAAGCGGGCGCCATGCGCACGCACGCCCTTGCGGGCGAGATAGGGGTGCTGGGCGACCGGCAGGGCAGCGTTCCAGATTGCCTGCGCGCGTTCGGCGGCCCGGGCTTCCTCGGCCTCCTGCTCGGCGAGATCGGCCGCAGCACGCTCGGCACGGCGGTTCTCGGCGGCCTCGATCTCGGCTTGCGTCAGCTTCGGACGCCGTGCGGCGTCGTCCCGCCAGCCCGCCTCCCGAGCGGCATGGAACAGCGTGCCAGCACCGACAGCGCCCTCGGTGCGGAAGCTCCGCCAAGCCACCCTAACGTCTGCGGCCACGTACTGGTGGCCCAGCGCGCTCCAGGTGTCGAAGTCATCGAGGTCGAGGCCGGCAGACTTCGCGGCCATGCCGACGCGGATCCACTCGGGGCGTGGCAGGTCCGGGCTGATGGCAAATAGCGCATTGCGTGCCCGTGCCAGGTCGTTGAAGCTGGTGGCGGCGCTCATGATGAGGCCGCGCCTGGAGATGTGCCACGGCTGGGAAAGGCCGCGACCGGAGAGGAAAGGTCAGAATGCACAACGAGATCCTTGGTGAACAAGGCTCGTCCGTGGCAGGTTGATCAAAAAAGAGTAACAAATTTGGTTGGCGGTGAGCACTGACCGAACAGATGCTGTAAAATCCAACCTGCACAGCGTTTCTTTGTTACTCGGTTCTACCTGCACGGACGAACCATCTTGAAGCCCCCTTGCTTGCCGGCTTGGGGGTTTCGCCTTTTTCAGTGGCTCCGATTGTAGGCGGCATTGCTGGGAGGCTGGCCGAACATCTCTCGGCATTCGGCAGCCACGTCGGCGAGCTGCCCGAAGTCGCGGATGGCATAAGCCGCGCGGGCCGTGCGCCAGATGCACCATGCCTCCCGCACCTGGTTCCTGCTCACCCGTTCCCCCTGGCCGACCAATCTCGGCAGGTGCTGGCGGAGTGCGGCGGGCACGTCTGGCAGGTGCGTGGTGACATCGACCGGGCAACCGGCATGCTCTGGAAACGCCATCACCCAGGGACGCTGCCGGGGCGCGCCGAAGGCATCGATCACCTGGCGGACAAATTCATGCTGCGAGACCTCGAACGGCGGGTGCTCGATGCGCTCGGCCGCGCGCACGCTGCTCTCGATCGCGTCAGCTGCAACCTGTAGGCAGTCCTGCGCAGAGGATAGATGCTCGGCTGCGCGGCGAAGATTTTTCGCAACAGAAGCGCGAAGCGCTTGCGTTTCCGTATGATTGCGGTGAGAATTCATGCTGTATCGTTTTTGAGTAAGTGTTGATCCCGCAGCGCCCTGGCCGGCGCGGCGGGATTTTTCTTTTTCGGCTTGGGTCATGCGGCCGCGCCTTCCGTCAGCCGGCGGCGGATCCACTCGTCGACAGCCCCGGAGCGCCAGCGGGATGCTCGCGGGCCTACCCTGACGGGCGCCGGAAACTCCCCTCGCGCCACCATGGCGTAGACGCCAGACTTGGAGATCCCGGTCTTGGCGGTCACGGCTTCGATCCGCAGCATCACGTCCGCGCTACGCTCAGCCGCTGCAAGCGCTGTGGTGATCCTCGCATCTCGGTCAATCCTTGAGTTGTTCATTTGAACTCCTGATCAAAATTGAGTAATATCGGTCCATCTTGGACAATTATGCTTTAGAATGGTTACTCGCGCAAATATTCGCGTGCGCGTGCTCGCCTGTCGCGCCGCACGCCGGGCACCGGACCATCCACCCGCTACCTGAAACGGGCCGCTGTGCTTCCAGGGGCGCGGTCTTGCAGGCGCCGCAGATGTGCGCCGTCGTCGTCCAGCGTTCGGCGGTCTCATCGCAGGCCATCACGTCGAGCAGGGCTTCCAAGTCGGCGAGCGCCATGCTGGTTGCGAGCAGCCGCGGCACCGCCCGGCGCCAGCCAGCCCCTACGGGCGCGGCCTCTCCATCTTGAGCGCAGGCATGTTCGAGCAGGCCGCCGCGGACACGCTCGAACAGCATCAGCCCGGTAGCTGCATCACGGTACTCGAAGCGTTGATCCTGGCCGCTCCAGGCGATCACGCCGGGCCTCTGGTCGCTGAAAGTTGCGCCGGCCGGCAGGTATCGCCTCGCCATCAGCGCAAGCGCTTCGGCGGCATGTCGCACCTAGAGAAGACGGAAGGAGACGGTCCCTGCAGCATCTTGGACGGCGACGACGCGCTCCTGCAGCGGGGCGAAGGTCGCGGGCGGCTTGCCCTTGCGGTTGCAGCCCTTCTCGAATTCGTACTGCCTGTTCGCGCAGCTCAGGCACAGACCGTTGCAGGCCAGGACACGCAGGTCCGAGCGCCCGCATCGCACGCAATTCCGTGTCCGCGAGCCGCGGCGCTCCACCGGCTGAGTCGGTGCTACAGCGCCGTGCTGATGCTGGCGTGTGTGGAGGCGGCCAACCTTGCAGTCTAAACAGGCGCTCCCCTCCGGTGCAGCCTCCCACCTGCGGGCGCAGGCCTCGGAGCTCAACGTCGCTACCAGGCGGCCGCAGTCGAAATATCGGCCCGGAGCGATGTCCAGTGCCCTGTAATGGACGAGGGCCGCGCTCATGACCGGGCCTTCTCGGACAAGGCATGGAGCGCGAGCTCGACGACGCGGCCGGCGGGCTGGCCATGGCGCCGCACCAGGGTGCGCAGCCGCTCATGGACCTTCGCAGGCACGGCAACCTTGATAGTGGTGAAGCCGGCATCGGCGAGGCGGCGACGGCGAGCAGCCTGTCGTTGGGCGGGTGTTTGCGGCGGTCGTTTCTCTTGCATGGAGACGGAGGATTCCGTCACGACCTGTTGCAGCGTGAGGCCGTCACCAAGATGCTTTGGGGCGGTGAGATCGAACTCTGGGGAAGGCACGCTTTCACCTTGAGTTGTGCGCAACCCTGCGGGCATTCTAGTCGCCGCAGAGGCAATTGGTTTGTCCGAGACTACCATTGCCGTCCGACGCAGCGGCACTCGCTCAGCGTGAGGTAAATTCGATGAGCGAGGATCATGGCGAAGGCAAAACCCGCGGTTAAGGCGAGCCAGGCGCCCGTAGAGGCAAAGAATTTCGATGCAGCTGCCTACGCGCGATCGCATGATGATCCGAACGTGTCGGCCGCTGACATCGTTCGTGATCTTCCATCAGGCGCGAGCGAGGAAATTGCCGCTGTTGAAGCGCGCCTGAGTTCTCTGGTAGAGACTTCCGACACGTTCATGCAGCGCGGCGCATACACAGCAAATCGTCAGCGGCTGCACGAACGGATCATCAACGACATCCTGTCGGACGAGAAGATCGCCGCGGCCACGCCGCCGGAGGGCCAAGCCCCGACGTTCACCATCCTCGGCGGCCGCGGCGGCTCGGGGAAGTCCTGGTTCGAGGGCAACGTGTACGACCCCGAGAAGTCGGTGGTGCTGGACGCCGACCACATCAAGGGCATGCTGCCGGAGTACGAGGGCTGGAACGCCGCGCAGGTTCATACCGAGAGCGGTCAGATTTTCGAAAAGATTGTTGAGATCGCGCGCGCGCTGGGCCTGAACGTGGTGCTGGACAAGACCATGAAGACAGCCAAGAGCGCTATCGCCGAGGTGCAGGCCTTCAAGGCCGCCGGCTACCGCACAGAGGCGCACTACATGCACCTCCCGCGGAAGGAAGCTGCGCAGCGCGCCGCGGAGCGTTTCCTAGGTGAGTCAAAACGCTACGTGCCGGTAGAGATCGTTTTGGCAAACACCAGCAATGAGAGCACCTTCGATCAAGTGCGCCTGATCGTGGATCGCTGGAGTTTTCGCGACAACAACGTGACGCGCGGGGCACCCCCCATTTTGATCTCGGAGGGCGGCGCGTAGGCGTAGGCTTGCGAGAATGTCAAGGCTCTCCCGTTGACCAAATTGGGTTGAAGGCCCACAATCATTCCATGGAAAAGTCAGTGAGCACAGCCGTGAAGAAAGGCCTTCCCTCTCCCGCAGAGCGGCCCGATCTCTACGACGCTTTCGACGGTCTACAGCATGCTCCGGAGTTCAAAAATCCGGTAAGCATTCCAGGCAGGTTGCAGGCGTTGATGGCGGAACGCCAAGCGAAGGCAGAGCCTCAGAAGCCGGTCAGAAAATCCAGATTAAGACTCATCGCCAAACCGCTGAAAGCTAAAGCCGGCAAAAAGACAAACCGGAAGGGAGTCATCAAGACGACCACCAAGCGCGAAAATCGTCAAAAGGTCGCTGCGGCGATTTAAAAATCCTGCGAATTTCGAGCTAATGCGAAGGCGCGCCGGCAGGTTGCTGAAGCGCGCTTTCGCATTTTCAGCCGATAGTGGTCATCCGTAGAGCGGATTCGGCTCCCAGGATCTAGAACGGTCTGAGATCAAGCGACCCCGGCCAACGGCACCACCGCGCCGCCCTTCGCTGGATGCGCGCAGAACGCCGCCCATGCTTCCATCATCGGCCGGCGCTTCTCCAGCGCGTCGCCGCGCCGATAGGCTGCCTCGACCTTGCTCTCCAAGGTGTGGGCGAGCGCCGCCTCGGCCAGGTCGCGCGGGAAGTTGGTGCGCTCGGAGCACCAGTCGCGGAACGTCGAGCGCATGCCGTGGGGCACCACGTCGACCTCCATGCGGCGCATGACGGCCGTGAGGCTCATGTCGGAGAGCGGGCCCCCGCGCGGAGCGGCGAACACGAGGTCCGACCCTGGCACGCTCGGCAGCCCGTCAAGGACCGCCAACGCCGCATCGGTGAGCGGCACGCAGTGCTCCCTGCCGGCCTTCATGCGGTCCGCCGGCACCGTCCATACCTTCGCCTTGCGGTCGATCTCAGCCCAGGTGGCGCCTCGCACCTCGCCGCTGCGCGCGGCCGTGAGGGTCACGAACTCCAGCGCGCGGGCCGCCACGCCCTCGCGCTGGCGCAGCTCGGCCATGAACGCCGCGATGCCGTCCGCCGGGATCGCGCGGTGGTGCTTCACCTTCTGGATCTTGGTTGGCGCCGGCAGCAGCTTGTCCAGGTGGCCGCGCCAGCGCGCCGGGTTCTCGCCGTCACGGTAGCCGCGGACCCGCGCCCAATCGAGCACGGCCTCGATGCGGCCGCGCAGCCGGGTGGCGGTCTCGGTCTTGGTCTTCCAGATCGGCTCCAGCGCCTGCAGCACGTGCTCCTGGCCGATGTCGCGCACCAGCAGCCGGCTCATGCTGGGATAGGCGTAGGTCTCCAGCGTGCTCGCCCACTGGTCGCGGTGCTTGGCGTTCTTCCAGCTTTCGCCGTGGGCCTTGATGTACGCCTCGGCGGCATCCTGGAAGGTCTTCTGGCTGGCCTGCTGCGCGCGTGCGCTGCTGAGCGCTTGGCGCCTGACCGCGATGGGGTCCTGGCCCTGCTCGATGTCGGCGCGTCGCTCGCGAGCCTTCTGGCGCGCCATCGCCAGAGTAACGTCCGGAAAGCCCCCCAGGCCATGGTCGCGGCGCTTGCCGGCCATCATGGCGCGCAGGATCCAGGCCCGGGCACCGGTCGGCTTCACGTTAAGGTAGAGGCCGTCCACCCCGCCGACGGCCCACATCCCGGGCGTCTTCAGGCGGCCGACTTCGAGCGCTGAGAGCTTTTTCGCCTTGCGTCCCATGGCGCCTACTCCCGAACCAGACCCATCATGCGGCCCATCATGGATGATGGTTGACGTCCCCCCATCGCTTTGGTCCGGCCTGAGTGCGAGTTTTCCGGTTTTGTGAGACCCTGATGGGAGGAGCAGAGCCGTGAAGAAGAGCAGGT